>CAZLZC010000021.1:3784-19563 GCA_964563825.1 uncultured Actinomyces sp. | reverse complement strand
CGTCCGCGTCGTTGATGGCTCCCATCAGAGCCATACCGGCCGCGAGGATCGCGTCCTTGTCGTCACGGGAGAACTTCAGGCCGAGGTCTTCGGCGCGGACCATGGCGTAGAAGTTGCCGCCGAAGGCGATGTCGTAGGCCACCGTGCCGATGCCCGGGACGTCGACGCTGCGGTCGAGACCCAGGACGAAGGAATCGACATTGCGCAGCGTGACCGAGCGCGCTCGGCCGCCCTCGACAGCCACCTCGGTGACGACCAGGCCCGCGGGTGTGTCGAGGCGGATCGTCGTCACCGGCTCCGTCACCGGCACCATGCCGGTCTCGACGAGCACGGTCGCGACACCCATGGTGCCGTGACCGCACATGGGCAGGCAGCCCGTCACCTCGATGTAGAGCACGCCCCAGTCAGCGTCAGGCCGCGAAGCCGGCTGCAGGATGGCGCCACTCATGGCCGCATGCCCACGTGGCTCGAACATGAGCAGGGTGCGCAGGTCGTCCATGTGCTCCATGAGATGGAGCCGCCGCTCGCTCATGGTGGCGCCGGGCACGACACCGACACCGCCGACGACGACACGCGTCGGCATGCCCTCCGTGTGGGAGTCGACAACCTGCAGGACGCGCTTGGCCTGCATGTCAGGCCGTCGCGAGTCCCGCGTCGATCGCCACCTGCGTGGCCGCGCGCACGACCTTCTCCTGCTCGGGCGTGAGCGGCAGGCGAGGCGGACGACAGGGGCCGCCGTAGCGACCGACCATGTCCATGGAGAGCTTGATGGCCTGCACGAACTCTGTCTTGGAGTCCCAGCGCAGGAGCGGGTGCAGCGTCCGGTAGAGCGGCACCGCCGTCGCGAGGTCGCCAGCCATCGAGGCGTCGTAGAGCGCGCGCGAGGCGGTGGGGAGGGCGTTGGTGTAGCCCGCGATCCAGCCCTTGGCGCCAGCGATGGCGAGCTCCAGGACGACGTCGTCCGATCCGATGATCACGTCCAGGCCCGGTGCGTACTCCGCGATCTCGTAGGCGCGACGCGAGTCACCGGTGAATTCCTTGACCGCCACGATGAGGCCCTCGGCGTAGAGCTCACCGAGCAGGCGCGGGGTGAGATCGACCTTGGTGTCGTAGGGATTGTTGTAGGCGACGATCGGCAGTCCGGCTTTGGCCACCTCGCGGTAGTGCTCGACGACGATGCGGTCATCGGCACGGTAGGCGTTGGGGGGCAGCAGCATCACCGCGACAGCGCCTGCCTCTCCCGCCTGCTCTGTCCAACGGCGCGACTCGTGGGCGCCGTACGCCGCGACACCGGGCACGACCACGCCGCCAGCAGCCGTGGCTGCTGAGACCGCGGTCTCGACGACCTTGGCGCGCTCGTCGTGCGTGAGCGTCTGGTACTCCCCGAGCGACCCGTTGCACACGACGCCGTCGCTGCCGTTGCGCACGAGCCAGTCCACGTGATCGGCGTAGCGGGCGTAGTCCACGGCGCCGTCGGCGTCGAAAGGCAGGGCGGTCGCGGTGAGGATGCCGCGCCAGGGCGTCTCGGTCATGGGGTCTCCCGGGTCGGTGCTTCGGTCGGGCCAGCGAATGGGCTCAGTGGAATATTACATACCACAAAGCCCCCGTCAACCCCACCCCCGTTGCTCGCACGTAACCGGCGAAACGGTCGAAACAAGGGTTCTCAAGGGTCACTAATGACCATTTGTGCCACGATCGGCCGCGCTCATGCGGTCCCTAGGGGACGGCCATGGGACGCGATCTCGCCCGTCTGCCGCCAGCAAGCGAAGTTGGATCCGCCCTTCAGACGGACGGCCCCCCGGCCATGATGTCGCGGTAGGACGCGAGCCAACGGCCCAAGATTGGCTCGCGCTCGACGCTGTTCGGCCCCGGCTCGTACGCCCGCGAGCGCACGCCGAGATGGTTGCGTTCGACCAGGCGCACGTCCTCGTCGTTAGTGACATCCCAGGCCTTCGTGACGTCAGCCACCTCGTAGTCGCGACCCTCGACCGCATCCTCGTGGACGAAGAATGTCGTCGTGAACTGAGCGGTCTCGACCGTGATCGGACGCACGGTGTGAACGATCCCGTAGTCGTGCCAGAACTGTGCCCACGTGAGAGCCGGGTGAAGGCCGAAACCAGCGCTGGGTGGCGCGTCCGCGGGGTCGAGTCCCTCGCGAAGAAGCAGGCGACGAGAGACGTAGTTCCCGTCCACAGAGATGGTGCGGGCACCACCTGCGGGCTCCAGAGCTCCGGGCAGGAAACGAGGCGCCGGACCGACGTCGCCTGCCCCGTCGGCGAAGATCTGGCGAAGGTCCATCACTCCCACGAGCGTGCGGTGGTTGGCAGCGCAGTGGTAGCACTCGCTGTAGTTCTCGACTACCAGCTTCCAGTTGGCCGCGACTTCGATGTCGTGGACGGCAATGATCTTCGCCCGCGCAACATCGAACGCCGCGAACTCATCGCCGGCAAGGCCGTCGAGCAGAGGCGCCGGCGAAGGCGCGCCTCGATCGAGGTTGATGAGGACGAGGCCGTTCCACTCCACGACGGCGTACTCCTTGAGCCGCAGTCCTTCGAGATCCATGCCCCGCGTGGGCCCCGGCACACCGCGCAGAGTTCCGTCGAGGTCGTACGCCCACTGGTGGTAGGGGCAGACGAGCTGTGAGATACCGCAGCCGAACTCGCGCTCCTCGATGAGCGAACCACGGTGGCGGCATACGTTGGCCATGGAGCTCAGGGCCCCATCGGCGCCGCGAACGACGAGGACCGGCTGCGAACCGATCCGCAGCGTGACGAAGTCACCCGCGGAGCGCAATTGAGACACGTGCGCCGCATAGGTCCACTGGCGCTGGAAGATCAGTTGCGTCTCCCGCTCGAGTACCTCGGGAGAGAGGTACTCGTCGCGAGTCAGGCTGCGGAAGGGCTCTGCCTCCACGAAGTCTCCCCCTGTCACGGCTTCAACGCTGCGATCTGCATCTGCAGCGTTCTCCCGATCGAGAAGTATGGCGCCACATCGGCTCTAGCCACGCCCGTGATGGCGTAGTCCGCGAGATTCACGAACGGCATGGTCTCCAGGAAATACTCGGTCACGTCGTCGGCAGCCGCCCTCAGCGCTTCATCGCTCTGACCGAGTTGTGTCGCAGAGACGAGCGCCTCAGTCTCTGACGTGTTGGCGTTGCCCGAGAAGCACGAGAGCAGCCCGTAGTCGTAGTCGAAGCAGTACTTCGTCAGCAGGTCGGCCTCGTCGACCAGGCTGCCGACGAAGTTGAGGCTCGCCTCGAAATCAAGATTGAACAACCGATCGTTGATGCTGGCTGTGTCGAGGGTCTCGATTGTGACCTCGATCCCGATCTGCTTGAGGCTGTCCTGGATGATCACCGCGGTCCGCTGATCGGTGTCACTGCCTCCGGACGCGAGCAGTTTGAGTGAGCAGCCGTTGGCGCACTCTGTGCCTGCAAGCAGCGACTTCGCGCGCTCGACGTCGGCGGTGACGGTCCCCTGACCCGAGGACCAGCGCGACGTGGCTGCGAAGAACTCGGCGTTGGGCTTGGCCAGACCTCCCCAGGCCACATCGGCGATGCGCTGCCTGTCGATCGCGAGGGAAATCGCCTGTCGGACCTTCAGGTCCTTGGTGATGCCTGCCTGGTTGTTCATCACCATGTTGTAGGTGAGGAAAGTGGAGGACCCGACGGACGCTAGCGATGGATCAATTGCCTGAACCGCAGAGGGATCGATCTCCAACGCGACATCGACCTGGTCGCCCTTGAGCTGCGCCAGCCGACCCGCGCTGTCGCCGACGACACTGAAGGAGAGCTTCTCGACAGACGGCTGCAGGTCGAGCGGGGAGTGAGGGTTGCGTGTCAACGCGAAGGAATTGCCGGTGACTGAGCCGGAGGACAGGGAGTACTGGCCCGATGAGGTCGGCACCTCGGGAATACTCAGGTCCGGTGCGATCTCCGAGGCCTTCAGGATGGCCATCTCATAGGTAGCGGCGAGCGCCTGAAACGAGGCGTACGGGCGATCAAACGTGAATGTGATGTCCTGACCGCTGGCCGTGACAGACGTGATGGGCGTGAAGTCGCCGATGTTGATGTTGGCCTCGTTCTTCATCGACCGCTCGAAGGTCGCGACGACGTCCTCCGCGGTGATCGGGCTACCGTCGGCGAACTTGATGTCCGAGCGCAGCGTCGCCACGAAAGATGTCCTGTCGTCGGAGAAACTGCCCTTGCTGGCCAGGTACGGCAAGATCTCGGACCCGTCGGCGCTCAGCCGAAACAGCGTGCCGGAGCGCAGGGAGAGCACTTGCAGGCTCGGGAAGTCAGCCACTAGATCAGCGTCCTGGGTCACCACCTTCTCGGCCAGGGCAATTCTCAGCTCCGGGCGAACAACCTGGGGCGAGAGGTCGCCTCCGTCCTCAACGGTGACCGAGGGACTCGGGTCACCAGCCTCACCGGACGCGCAAGCGCTCAGCGCCAACAGCGCGACCGCACCCGCTGCGATCCGCCTCATCATCAATGACCTCATGATGCTCTCCTGGGTTCGTGGTGGTGATCGGGTGACCAGCCGTCAGGCGGGACGTGCCTGACAAGCCAGTCAAGGATGCGAGCTGTGTAGTCGAGGAGAGCCGGAAAGTCGGCCACGCCATGGCCCTCCTCCGGGTAGATCACGAGCGCGGTCGGCACCCCCGCGTCGCGCGCGGCGTTGTAGAACTCGGTGGCCTGGCTCGGTGGAGTGCAGTCGTCAAGCGACCCCGCCATGAGCAGCGTCGGCGTCGACATCCCCACGGTATGCGTGAGCGGACTGTGCGTCACGTATCGACCGGTGCGGTCGCGCGGATCTGCATCGAGGTAGTGTTCATCGAACCAGGGGATGTTGCTCGTCCAGTGCTGCGACACCCAGTCAGTCACCGGGGACAACGCCACGGCAGCACCGAGGTCGTGCCACCGCGTGGCGAGCCATGCTGCGGTCAGGCCGCCGTAGCTGAGCCCGACGACAGCGATTCGATCTGGATCCGCTACGCCCTGAGCGACCAGATGGTCGATCGCAGCCCTGAAATCACCCTCGTCGGCGAATCCCGGGTCGATGAACAGGGCGTCGATGTGGTCTTGGCCGCGGCCGAAGCTGCCGCGCGGATTGGGATGAAGGACCGCGTACCCGGCGGCCACGAGTACTCGCGTATACGGGTGCCCGAGCATGTCCCACTCCGAACGAGCAGCCCAGACGGGGCCGCCGTGCACCTGGATCACCAGCGGGAATGGCCCTTCCCCTCGAGGAAGGCACAAAATGCCCTGGATAACGCGGGCGTCCGGCGCAGCCCATTCCTGGGTAGTGTCGCCGGCCGTCGCCGCCACGGCGCGCCTCGAGCCTTCGTGCGCGAAGTCGACGAGGACGTGCGCCTGCCCGCCTCTCACACGGATCAGCCGGTGAGCGGTGGTGAACGAAGTCTCTACCACCAGTGCTGATCCATCGCACGTGAGCGCGATCGTCGGAGCTACGTCGTCCCAGGTAGACGAGGTCTCCCACTCCCGGACCACGCCGTGCGTGGATGTCCAAGACGCGATCAGCGAGGTGGTACCCGCAAGTCCTGCGATCAACAAGCGGCCGTCCGGGGTCCACGCGAGGTCCGATGCATCAAAGCCAAGATCCAGCCGCAGGGCCGATGGCGGGTGGAGTGAGTCACCGAGCGCGAGCAGGAGCACATCACCGGCGACCATGCCCCGATCCGAGCTCCTCGACTCGATCACGGCGACGTGAGTGCCCGAGGGCGAGCTGACGGCCGCGTGCAGTTGCCGACGCGGATCCGGGGCATACAGCGGTGTGAGGGCGCCATCGGTACCCAGGATGCGCAAGTCCGCGACGTACCAACCGGACTCACCCGGATCCTCGGAGACCAGCACCAGGAGGCGGTCATCATCGAGCCAGGACATCTCCCACACCGTCACTCCCGCGGGCGAGATCTGCGCAAACCCCGTGGCACTGTCACCCACCCAGACCGATCGCCACTGGTCGTCGATCCCCTCGACGACCTGGGGTCGCCACGACTCAGCCCCGGACGTGACCGCCACCTTGCCCGAGCCCAGCGCACCGGGCCGGGAGGCGCCGAGGGCGGCCACACGCAGCGCGAGCCGGCCGCCGTCCGGAGACCAGCACAGTTCCTCGACCGTTCCGGGAACGGTCGGAAGCCCTCGCGGCTCGTCGTCCGGGGCGTCCCGAAGCAGCACCTGCCCCACTCCGTCCTCGCCAATACCCACGGTGGCCAACGGCCACCCGCTCGGTGCGAACCGCGCACTCACCTCGCGGTCCACCCCAGGCACGGTGGGGAGAGTCGTGAGCCGAAGCGCGGCGTCCACGAACACGAGGACGTCGCGCGCCGGCTCGTCGATTCCCATCCGAATCCGTGCAGCGAGGACCACGCCGTCACTGCCCGGTTCCGACACGGGCGCTGACGGCTCACAGGGCTTGCCGAAGCCGGGTGCGAGCCAGGACTCGTAACACTCCCGGGCGAACTGCTCGGAGGCGACGAAGCGCGTGGCGCGGTCCGCAGGTGCGGTCACGCTGCCGCCCACGGGCTTGCGGGTAGTGCCTCCTCATCGATGTACGTATGCTTGCCGAAGCGGTCAACGCGGTAAGGCGATACGTCGGCAAAGTCGGTCACGCCCTCGACGACGAGATCCGCCAGCGCGCGGCCAAGCCCAGGCGCATGGCTGACGAAGCCCTCGTTGCAGCCTGCCGACACGAACAGCCCCGGCACCTCCGGGACCGCACCGGTCAGGAAGGTGCGGTCCGGTGTGTAACAGATCGTCCCCTGCACCCACGTCGAGGCGCTCAGATCGACGCCAGGCATGACTCGTGCCATCCGTGCGGAGACATCGTCGACACATGCCTTGGCCAGGGCCTCAAGCTCAGGACGCCGAGACGGCTCACCGTCACGAGCCGAGATCCACGGACGGTAACCGGCGGTGTTTCCGTACGTCAGGGCGGATCCCGCGCCGCGCATCCACAGCGCGCTGAACTCACCTATCTCCAGGGTCGGCATATCAGCAGGCGCACCCACCGGTGGCGTGATGATTCGCGTGGCCACGTACCTCTCCAGCGGCAGTCGAATGCCAAACGGCTGCAACAGCTTGTTCGTCCACGCTCCACACGCAAGGACGACGGCATCGGCCTCAAAGAAGTCGGTGGTCGTCCGAACGCCTTCAACCCCTGCGTCGCCAGCGACGACCGACGTCGCAGTCGCCCCCGTCACCAACCGTCCCCCGAGCTCCGCGAACCAATCGGCCAGCGCAGTCACTGCGGCCGAGGCCTCGACTTGGATGCCCGTCGCGTGCAGGACGCCGGAGTGCACGGCGGACGCGTCAACAAGGCGAGTAAGTTCGTGGATCTCCCGAGGGCTGACCTCTCTCGTGCTGGGATGCGCTAAGGGGTGCTTGAGCAGGGGCTCGAGCGTCTCGGCTTGTTCTTGATCGGACAAGGCGATGAAGAGTGTGCCGCGCTCGCGCAATTGAACTTGGCTGTCGCGCTCTGCAATGCGGCGGTACAGGTCGATGCTGTAGGTCTGGAGAGGCAGCGCCTCCGGACTGAAGTGGCCGTCGAAGACGGTCGACCAGAGGTCGACGAACCCAGCTCCCGCGAATGTGGTGCCCACCGCCGGCGATTCGCCCGACTCGATGATCGTGACGTCTCCGGCACCCTGCTGGAGGAGGTGCCAACCTGCGGAGACGCCCATCGCGCCCGCGCCGATCACCACCACGCGAGGACCTTTCACCGCTGACCCCTCTCCTCGTGGAATGTCATTTGCTAACGCCTCGACTCAACCAAGGATCCGGGCGCGGCCATAGCCGCCCTTGATCTCGGTGCCGGTGGTGAATCGTGACGGGTGGAACTGCTCAAGTCCCGGAGTCGGGACTCCATCCAGCACGAGGTCAGCCACATGACGACCAAGCACGGGAGCCAACTTAAAGCCGTGCCCGCTAGTGCCCGCGTCCACGAACACATCCGGCGCGATCTCACCAATCACGGGCTGCCAGTCTGGGCTGACGTCGTACAGGCTCGCCCATCCACCAGCCGCTCGCGCTCCCATAAGGGCTGGCATGCGCCGGGCCGCAGCACCGGCCATGCATAGTTGCTCGTCTGCCGTCACATGCTCGGAGAAGTGATGAGGATCGACCGCCGGCTCATCAAAGAGCTGACCGAGACCGAAACGCGTAGCGCCCTCACCGACCAGGTAAAAGCCATTGACGATGTCGGCGATGCTCACCCGGATGGGCTCTGCGGTGCCCCAGTCGTTGGTCGTCACGTAGTGACGCTCGACCGTCAGCGGCAGGTCGACATCAAGCTGCAGTGCGAGCTCACGCGTCCAGGGACCGGCGGCGATGAGCAGCCGATCCGCCTCGATGACACCCTCATCGGTCGTGAGGCGCACCCCGCCGCCTTGGCGCAACTCGATCAGCCTCACGGCGTTGTATAGGGAGGTCACCGCACCGCCGGCTTTCGCCATCGCCAGCAGCCCAAGCGTGGTGCTGCTCGGGTCCGCAGGGCCGGCGAGCGGCTCCCACACGCATGGTCCAAGGCCGGAGGCATCGATTCCCGGGACGAGGTCGGCGATCCTGTCCGGCTCGAGGAGCTCGACGCGCGTCCCCACTGCCTCAAGCATGCGGGCGTTGGCTCCAAGGTCAGCGGCGTCCTCGGGCGGGTGGAGGAAGAGCAGCCCCGTGGTCCGATAGTCGGAATAGCCGCCGCCCGACCACGACTCGAAGTCGCGCAGGATGTCGATCGACTCACGCGCGACCTGGGCTAGGAAGGGGTTCGAGTAGTAGGCACGGCACATAGCGCTCGACCTCCCGGTCGGGCCGCCTGCTGCAGGACCCTTGTCGATGACAACGGTGCTGGCACCCCGGGCGGACAGCCTCGCAGCCGCAGCACAGCCGTGGACGCCGGCTCCAATCACCGCCACGTCAACACCCACGCTTGCTCCCCGGATCCGCCCGGCCACCCTGGTTGGCCGCCTTCTTGACGCGTGACGTTAGGCGATCACAGTATGCTCACTAAAGCGACGATCGTCGAGTGTCAGGCTGCTCTAGATCGTCGATCGTCGATCGTCGAAGATGTAGAGGGGGTTGGGGTGTCGGTCGAGCTAGGCGCCCTAGTGGAGCATCTCGGTTCGTCGCTCCAGCGCTCCGTCGCCGTCGACGACCCGGGCGCCAGGCTGCTGGCGTACAGCCGACACCACGGTGACGTCGACGAGGCCCGGCTGGAGTCGGTGCTCACACGCAAGGCGCCCGACAAGGCCATGGCCTACGTACAGTCCTTCGGCATCAGCGCCGCGAACGAGCCAGTGCGCGTGCCGGCCAATGAGGAGCTCGGCCTGCTGCCCCGGCTTTGCGTGCCGATCCGCGACCGCGGCCGTCTGCTCGGCTACTTCTGGATCATCGAGTCAGGGCGGCTGCTCGACAACAGCGAGGTGGACAAGGTCGTGCGAGCGGCGGAGGCCGCGGGCGACATCCTCCGCAACGACCGACTCGCCCAGGACCTTCGGCTCGCTCAGGAGCAGGGGTTCATGCGCGACCTGCTCGGCGCCGACCCGACGCTGCGCTCCCATGCTGCTACTGAACTGCTGGAGCTCCAGCTGGTCGCGCCACCACGCGCCGTTTGCGCCCTGGTGCTGCGACCCGCGGGACTCGATGCCAGCGCTCGCTCGACCATCGACGAAGCGCTGGGCCAAGCACGGCTCGAGTGGCCGTTGCGTGCCAGCCTGCAGTTGGGGCGCCTTGACCATGGCGTGCTCGTGCTTGTGAGTACCGATCAGCGTCGCGACACGAGCGAACTGTCCCGCAGAGTGGCTGTGGGCTTCCGCGCGCTCGCTTCCGGTGATGCCGAGCCGCGCATCGGTTTGGGGTCCTGGGTGAGCACGCTCGACGGCGCCGCTGACAGTTACCGCCAAGCCCTGCACGCCGCTCGCGTGGGCGCCGTGCGTCGAGCCGACCTCACCGACTGGGGAGCCCTGGGCGTCTACCGCACTCTCACCAAGCTCTCTCCCGACGAGTTGACACATGAGGCTCTGCCCCCCTCACTGAGTGCCCTCTTGGCGGCCGATCGTGACCTGGAACTCCTCATCACAGTGGAGTGCTTTCTCGACCTCGCCGGAGACGTCAAGCGCACATCGGAGCGACTCATGCTGCATCGGACCTCGGTCTACAACCGCCTGAAGCGGATCGAGGCGGTGGCTGGGATCGACCTGACCAACGGGCTGCACCGGCTCGACCTGCATCTAGGGCTCAAGACGGCCCGCCTCGCCGGCCTCATCACCGAGCCGCCTATAGTCGATGGCTGATTGATCGACAGACGACGACCCTTGACGCAGGTGCACGCGTCATTCGTAGATTGAGTACAGGAAGGTCGCTTGCCACACTGACCCGACCCGAGCCGCACGAGTCCCGGCCGGACGGGTACGGGCAAGTCCGGGAGCGGAGGTGACTTGGGCAGCGTTGGACGACGGATCCTACGCCTCCTGGGCGAGATGGCCGTCGTCGCGCTGCTTGTGGTTGTCCTGACTAGCCTCCTGATCCGCCTGGCCCCCGGCGACCCGGCACGCACGATCCTCGGCCAGAAGGCCACCCCGGAGCAGATCGACGCGCTACGACAGCAGCTTGGCCTCGACGCGCCGATGCCCTCGCAGGTCGGCTCGATGCTGTGGGGTGTCCTGCGCGGAGACCTAGGCAGCAGCCTCGTCGATCGTGGCCGCTCGGTGATCTCGATTGTGATGGATGCGGTGCCTATCACGCTGACACTCATCGCGTTGACTGTCGTCATCTCAGCACTGGTCGGGATCGCGCTGGGGCTATGGGGCGCCCTCACTCGCTACCGAGCCGTCGATGAGGGCGTATCGGCGCTCGCCATCGGTATGCTCGCACTCCCACCATTCGTACTGTCGCTCGTGCTCCTCCTAGTCGTCGCGGTGCGATGGGGTGTGGCTCCCGCAGGTGGTTGGGGCGACGGCTGGCCGCAGAACCTCGCCTACATATGGCTGCCAGCCGTTGCCCTCAGCGGGCTTCTTATGCCCCAGGTGCTGCGAACCGTGCGCCAGAGCGCCGGGGAGATCCGAGGGCACGAGTTCGTCGAGTCGGCGCGCGCCCGTGGACTTTCGGCCTCCAGCGTGACCTTGCGCCACGTGCTTCCCAACGCATCGTTGCCGGTAATCACCGTGCTAGGCCTCAATGCTGCCGCGCTCATCGGCGGCGCCGTCGTCGTCGAGGTCGTGTTCGGCATTCCCGGACTCGGCCAGGTGCTCGACCAAGCAGTGTCCGCTCGCGACTACCCCGTCATTCAGGGGGTTGCGCTGATCACAGCACTGATCGTCGTGCTGATCAACGGGCTCACAGATCTCGCCTACGTTGTCATTGACCCCCGTGTCCGGGTGGCCGCATGAGCGCTCAGGCCCAGGCGCCACGGATGGCCCAGGCCGCACCGGCCGGTCCGTACCGGAGGCGACTTAGGCTTCGCGCCCCTGACTGGATCGTGGTAACTTCCGCCTCGACCCTCTTGCTCATCGTGGTCCTCGGGTTCGTACTGCCAGTCATCACGGGGTATGGCGTGGACGAGTTCGTGGCCCGCCCACTGCTACCGCCCTCGAGCGCTCACCCGTTCGGCACCGACACCTTCGGACGCGACGTCATGGTCCGGACTTTCGCAGCCTCGCACGTCGACTACCTGGTCGCCATACTGGGCGTCGGCACGGCAGCTCTACTGGGCACCGCCGTCGGCGTCTTCGTAGCAAGCACGCGGATACGCGGGCTCGACTGGCTCACGATGCGCCTCACCGATGGTGTCATTGCTTTCCCATTCACCGTGCTCGCTCTCGCATTCGTCGTCGTGATCGGCAGTAACGCGACAGTGCTGGGGCTTCCCCCAGGGATGCCGGCGCTGCTCGCGGCCTATGTCATCGTCGGCTGGGCCTACTACGCCCGCATCGCTCGGTCGCAGACGTTGTCGCTGCGTACGCGCGACTTCGTCACGGCCGGGCGGCAACTTGGCTACTCCGACACCCGCATCGCCATTCGCCACATCAGCCCGATCGTGCTGGCGACAACGATGGCCTACGCCGTCGGCGACGCCATCATTACGGTCGCGCTGACAGCTAGCCTTAGCTTCCTCGGTGCCGGTATCGCCCCGCCGACGCCCGAATGGGGCCAGATGATGTACGAAGGCCGCGGCCTGATCGAGACCGCATGGTGGCTCACGGCGTTCCCCTCCCTCGCGCTGGTCGTGAGCGGCCTCTGCCTCGCGATCATCGGTGATCGCTTGATCCGCCGCCTCGAGGACCGCCCATGACGACACCCCTCCCCACCCTCGCTTCGACCGAGACGCCCCAGGCGCCTGTCGCGGCACTTAAGGGCGTCGCGATCTCCATCCGCGGCATCTCGATCGTGTCGCGCGTCGACCTCGAAGTCAGCCCCGGCGAGAGCGTGGGGCTGGTCGGCGAGTCGGGTTCGGGCAAGTCAGTCACTTGCCGCGCGCTGATGGGTCTACTCGGACTCATCAACGGCGAGGTTACCGGCGGCACCATACTGATCGAAGGCGTCGATATGGCAGGAGCCCGCGAGCGACAGTGGAGCAGCGTGCGCGGGCGGGTCGTGTCGCTCGTGCCACAGGCATCGCTCGCTGGCCTCGATCCTGTGATGAAGGTCGGTCGACAGCTGGCTGAGGTTGTGAGGCGCCACGATCCCGGGGCTGACACGCGCGAACGGTGCCTCGAACTTCTCGACCTGGTGCAGATGCCTAAGCCTGAGCAGGTGCTCGCGAGCTACCCCCACCAACTCTCGGGGGGCATGAGGCAGCGGGCCATGATCGCTGCTGGCATTGCCGGTCGACCGAGGTTGCTCGTGGCCGATGAGCCGACCACCGCCCTCGACGCCAGCGTTCAGCAGGCAATCCTCCGAATGCTTCAGAGACTTCGGGAGGAGCTCGGTATGGCCCTCGTCCTCGTGAGCCACGACCTCTCAGCTATCCGCAAGGCCACCGACTCGGTGGCGGTCATGTACGCAGGGTCCCTCGTCGAGTCAGGACCGACCAACGCGCTTCTCGCCGCACCGCGTCATCCCTACTCGTCAGCGCTCATCGGCTCAGACCCCGCGCTGGTGGATCGCGGAAGATCGCTGCGCAGCCTCTACGGCGACCCACCACAGCCAGGTGCCTGGCCCGAGGGGTGTCGCTTCCATCCGCGGTGCCGCCACACTGTCGATGCCTGCAGGGTCGGGCCACAGCCGCCCATCACGGTCGAGCAGGACAGCCGGACTGTCGCGTGCCTTCGTTCGGGGGAGTTGTCGCTGTGACGTCGGTCCCCAACGTTGCCCCTCTGCTCGAGGTCGATCACGCATCACTCGGCTACGGCAATGGAGTGGTCGTCAACGAAGTGTCCCTGACGGTCGCGCCCGGTGATGCGATCGGGATCGCCGGTGAGAGCGGCTCAGGCAAGTCAACTCTTGCGAAGGGCCTCATCGGGGATATCGCCCCGCTCTCCGGCAGCATCCGGATCCTCGGTAAGTCGTGGGCGGATGTCGGGCGCCGCGACCCAGATCGCCGTCGGGTGCAGATGGTCTTCCAGGATCCCTACAGTGCGCTGAACCCGCGCATGACCGGACGGCAGACGGTGACCGAGGTACTGCGCGTGACGCGCGGCCTAGATCGCAAGGAGGCGAGGTTCGTCGCCGAGGATTTGCTCGTCTCCGTCGGCTTGAGCGGATCGGCGATGGACCTCCGTCCCCAACGACTCAGCGGAGGCATGCGACAGCGGGTGGTGCTAGCGCGCGCCATGGCGAGCGATCCCGAGGTGCTCATCGCAGACGAACCGACGTCCGCTCTCGATGTCTCGATCCAGGCTCAGATACTCGACTTGCTGATTGCGCTCCGCGCTGAGATGGGCCTTGCCCTCGTCCTAGTGACACACGACCTCGCAGTCCTCAAACACATGACCGACCGGACGCTCATCATGCGGCAGGGATTCGTCGTCGAGGACGGGCCCACGACCGAGATCCTGGAGAACCCGCAGCATGAATACACCCGGGCGTTGGTCGCAGCGCAATCGTGACCGGAACCTAGCGCGGGCCTGGTTCTGGCGAGGGGAAAGTGGGTGGGCTGCGGTCTTTGCCTCCCGCTGGCGGGTCGGGGCCCTGAGTACGGCTGCCTTCGCAACGTCTCTTTGCTTCGCGCGGGGTCGATGATGAGGCGACAACCCTTGCAGTTTCTACTCCTCAGGCGGCGGAGGCGATGGCACGAAGGGGCAGAAGACGTTGTTCGGCGGCAGTTGCCTGCACAGCAGGTAGCGGGTAACCGGGTCGTTGACGCACGTCGACGGTGTGGACATGCAAGTCACGTGCTGGGAGATGTTGTAGTTGATGAGCCGCGACCCGGCGTACTGATTGGCCATGATCTTGCCCACAGCCACGGGGTGGCCCGGGCAACCTCATCTGCCCCTACGTGCCGAGCTAGGCCACGTCGATGCTCAGCGGGCTGCGTGGCGATAGGCACCCGGGGTGAGCCCGAGGACCGCTCGGAACTGCCTGGTGAAGGAGCTCTGGTCGTAGAAGCCGCACGCTGAGGCGATTTCCCCTGCGGTGAGCGAAGTAGTGGAGAGCAGCCGCACCGCGTGCTCCAAGCGCAAGCGCTGGAGCACTCCCCGGGGAGACATGCCGAGCGTGCGCCTGCTCAGTCGCTCCAGCTGTGTCGTCGAGAGACCCGCAATAGCCGCGATCTCGCTCACCCGCCAGGGGTGCGCGATGTCCGCGCGCACGGCGTCCAGCGCTGTCGCGAGACCCGAGTGCGCGCTGTCCATCTGCGACTGCAGATCCACCGACATCACCGCGATGCCTGCGACTGCACCGTCATCCGCGACAAGCCGCGTCTTGGAAGTGAGATACCAGCCCAAGCGGCCATCCGCGCGCACGATGAGCTCGAGATGGCCCTGCAGGGGCTTGCCGGTGCGCAGCACCTCGGCATCCTGCGCGGCGTAGGACTCCGCAAGCTCGGGCGCGAAGAAGTCCTGCACCGTGCGACCCACGATGTCGCGAGTACGCCGACCAACCCGCTCGGCGAAGCCACGATTGACATAGAGGTAGTGCCCGGCGGTGTCCTTGGCCGCCGCCATGACCTGGGGCAGCCCCTCGACGAGGTCGACGAAGGCCCGCAGCTCCCCGGCCTTTGGTATCGAATCGACACTCACGGGGTCACTGTGGCACAAGACCTCGGCCTCGGGAAGGGGTGGACTTCTCCCATGACGATCGCCCCCGAGCGAAGCCTCGCCCCAACCGCCGAGCGTCGTGCACGCGACCTGCTCACTGCCGCGCTCGCGGGCACCACGCGCAAGGAGCGTCGGGCTGCACAGCGCCTCGGCAAGCTCCTCGCCGACGACGACGGTCGCGACCTGATCCTCGACCTCACCGACCAGGTGCTGCGCATCCGCGATCGCCGCAGGGCGGCGCGACGCCTGCGCGACCTCGTCGCTCAGGGTGCGCCGGCATCGCTCAGCCCTATCGACCGACTCGGACTCCGCATGCTGGGCGTCGTCGCGTCCTATGCCCCGCGACTTGCTGGGCGTGCTGTCGACTGGCGCGTCAACCAGGAGACCACCGGCGTCATCCTCCCTGGAGAAGATGCACCGCTCGCTCGCTATCTCGCGCGCCGTCGCGCGGACGGCTTCCGCCTCAATGTCAATGTGCTGGGCGAGTCCATCCTGGGCGACGACGAAGCCGCAGCCCGCTTCGATCTCGTCGCATCTCGAGTACGCCGCCCCGATGTCGACTACGTCTC
>CAZLZC010000021.1:0-3684 GCA_964563825.1 uncultured Actinomyces sp. | reverse complement strand
GAGCGCTACGCCGCGGGTCGCGCGCCCATCAAGATCCGGCTCGTCAAGGGCGCCAACCTCGCGATGGAGCAGGTCGAGGCCGAACTGCACGACTGGCCTCAGGCGCCCTACTACTCGAAGGCGGATGTCGACGCGTCGTACAAGCGCATGCTCGAGACCGCCCTGCGCACTGCTGATCCGGGCGCACTGCGCCTGGGAGTCGCATCGCACAACCTCTTCGACGTCGCATGGGCGCTCACCCTGCGCGACTCACTCGATGACCCGCAGATGATCGAGATCGAAATGCTCGAGGGCATGGCTCCGGCGCAGGCGCGCGCCGTACGCGATGCAGCGGGCTCGCTCCTGCTCTACGCCCCCGTCGTGGAGAAGGCGGATCGGGAGGCGTCGATCGCCTATCTGTCACGACGACTCGACGAGAACTCAGGCCCTGAGAACTTCCTGCGCTCGCTCTTCGACCTCACGCCCGACTCCCCCGCATGGAATCGCGAGCTCGAGCGCTTCCGCGCCTCCCTTGATCGTCAGGACGCCATAGAGATCGTCAGCCACCGCGACCAGGACCGTCGGAGCGAGCAGATCGTCTTCCCCGCTGACGGGAGCTTCGCCAACGTCGCCGACACGGACTTCACCACTCCCGGTAATCGGGCCTGGGCCGAAGCGATCCTGGCCATGCCCGCGCCTGCCGAACCCGCGCTCACGACGATCGCCGCCGAGGTCCACGACGCAGTGGCGCGAGCACGCGCAGCCCAGGAGCGATGGGCACGCACGTCGTGGCAGGAGCGCAGGCAGACACTCGCTCGCGTGGCCGAGGTCATGGCGGCACAGCGCGCCGAGACGCTTGCTGCCATGGCGATCACCACCGGCAAAACATTGCGTGAGGGTGACCCGGAGGTGAGCGAGGCCCTCGACTTCGCCCTCTACGCCGCTCACCTGACGTTGCAGCACGAGCGACTGGCCGAGCAACTCGACTGGCAGCCGCACGAGGTGGTCCTCGTCGCCGGGCCGTGGAACTTCCCCTATGCGATCCCCGCCTCTGGGCTCGTGCACGCACTCGCTGCAGGCAGCGCCGCGATCCTCAAGCCAGCCCCCGAGGCACGTGCCGTCGGCGCCCTGCTTGTCCGTCAGTTGCACGAGGCGGGCGTGGACCCGGACCTGGTGCAGCTGGTCGCCACCCCCGACGACGAGGTGGGCAAGCACCTCGTCACGCACCCGGGAGTGAGCGAGGTCGTGCTCACCGGCTCGCTCGCGACTGCCGACCTCTTCCTCGGATGGCGCCCTGACCTGCGCCTGCGCGCGGAGACGAGCGGCAAGAACTCCCTCATCATCACCGCCGCCGCCGACATCGACCTCGCCATCAAGGACCTGGTGAAGTCAGCCTTCGGCCACTCGGGCCAGAAGTGCTCGGCAGCATCCCTGGCCATCGTCGAGGCGAGCGTCTACGACGATCCCTCGTTCAAGCGCCGTCTCGCCGATGCGGTGCGGTCACTGCGCGTCGGCTGGGCCAACGATCCCGCGACGATCATGGGGCCGGTCATCAACCCCCCGAGCGGCCCACTCGCGCGCGGACTGACCGAGCTGTCGCCCGGCGAGGCCTGGCTTGTCGAGCCGAAGCCGCTGGATGACTCCGGCCGACTCTGGTCGCCCGGGGTGATCTGGGATGTGCGGCCGGGAGCGTGGTTCCACCTCACCGAATGCTTCGGCCCCATCCTCGGAGTCATGCGAGCGCAGGATCTCGACGAGGCCATTGAGATCCAAAATGCCGTGGAGTACGGCCTCACCGGTGGCCTGCACAGCCTCGACCCCAAGGAGATCGACACGTGGCTCCAGCGGGCGCAGGTCGGCAATGCCTACGTCAACCGCCACATCACGGGTGCGATCGTGCAGCGCCAGCCGTTCGGAGGCTGGAAGCGATCCTCCATCGGGGGAGGCGCGAAGCCCGGTGGCCCGAGTCATCTGCACAGCTACGGCGCCTGGGAGCCCCGCGATCTCGACGTCGATCGGGCCCGTCAGTCATTCGATGGTGCGTGGGCGGACCGGTTCGGCGTCGATACCGACCCGAGCGCTCTACGGTCCGAGAGCAACATCCTGCGACACCACCCGCTTGACGGTGTCGTCGTACGCGCCGAGAGGTCAGGGGCGACCTTCGACGTGGCCGTGCTTGCGGCACGGACGACCCGGACGCCCGTGATCTGGTCGGATCCGAGCGAGGAGAGCGACGAGGAGTTGGCGGCACGTCTCGGAGGGATGAACGTCGAGCGTCTACGCCTGCTTGCGCCGGCGTCCGAGGGACTACTCGCTGCGGCGCATGCGGCCGGTGTCGCCGTGGACCGTCAGCCGGTGTCCGATGTCGGTGACGTGGAGTTGCCGCACTGGCTCAAGGAGCAGGCGATCTCGGTGACACGACATCGCCACGGCCGCCTACTGCGTTAGCGGCCGCTGCTGCCCGCGAGGCGCTTGGCCATCTGATCGACCTCGTTAACGAGAGATCCACCCAGCAGAAGTGCGCCGGTGTCGTCCATCTCCTTGAGTTCGGCGACAGAGCGTGTGCGCTCCTCCTCGACGACCTCAAGCGCCGCGAGGACTCCCGTCGCGGGATCGCTGTCTGTGAGTGCCCGTTCCATCGAGTCGGCATGCACCGACAGCGCTTCACCGGTGGAGGACAGCATCTGGCCGACCCCCTCGGGGAGTCGCACCGAACCCCGTGAGGTGGCGTCGAAGAGACCGCGGGCAATGGAATTGACATGGTCGCTGGTCTGCTGGAGCAGGGAGTACTGGTCGAGGATCGCGCGACCCACGGCCCGTTCGCTTCCCACGCTGAAGCGCCGGCCCAGGCCGAGCTCCTCGATCTCCCCGCCCAAGTGACGTGTCTCAACCGCGAGCGCGCGGGCTTCGGTGAGCCACTCGGTCGACTGCCGGCGGGTCAGCCGGTCCCCCGAGACGTGACCCATCGCGACGAGCAAGGCACCCAGGCGTCCACCGATCTCCGAGAGCTGCTCCGTCATGCGCTCCTCGGGGCGCTCAGGATGAGCGACGAACGAGAAGGCAAGACCGATGGCTACACCGAGAAGGGTCGCGACGATCCTCGTGACGATGACGTCATTGGTGAGGGCCTCGCCCAGGAAGTAGACAAAGAGTGCCGTGACGGGGATCTGCAGCGAACCCTCGGGGCCGAGGCGCAACAGTCGGCCAATGACAAGAGAGACGATGACGAGTACGCCGACGGTCCAGACGTGCAGGCCCCACCATTGGTAGAGAGCGAAGGCCACGAGGAGTGCGGCGGCGGTAGCACCCACGAGTGACAGGCCCGTCCGCATGGATCGATTGAGCGAGAGTGCCACGGTGATCACGGCACCCGCCGCTGCCGGCACGGGAGCCTCAATGCCGAGCAGCAATGCGGCGACCCACGCGGTGCAGGCGGCTATCGCCGTAATGCCGATGAGCCAGGCCGTCGCCCAGGAGCGGGCAGCACTTCGGAGCAGTCGCTGCGTCAGCGAGCCCTCCGGCGCACGACGGACAGCGCTGTCGAGGGCCTTTTGTATGGAACGGGAGATATCGCGCACGAGCGTGCCCGGCGTGCGCACAGTGGTGCGCATGGCCTTAGGCGGCGTCGAGGCGAGCATGCTTCCAGAGTCCTCTCCCACGCGAGGGCCGCCTAGCGCGGCCCCCAGGGAGGGTGACGGCGCTCAC
>CAZLZC010000020.1:7779-21418 GCA_964563825.1 uncultured Actinomyces sp. | reverse complement strand
GGATGACCTGCCAACTGCCGACAAACTGCGCATCGGCCTCGTTCACCGCGAGGCACTCCTGGAGTGCCGCTGACATCACATCGACGTATGCGGAAGTCGCCGCCTGCCAGTCGACGGGTCCGGTCGCTGGAAATTCGGGCCCAGGGGTACGACAGTTCGTCAACTTGGGCTGCGAAGCCCCGATGCCCCGCGGATCAAAAGCCACGATGTCGAAGGAGTCACGCACCTCCTTCGGCAGCCGGCGCTGGACGAAGTCAAGAAAGTCCAGACCCGCCGCACCCGGACCTCCGGGGTTGAAGATGAGGACGCCACGCGTGGGTGCCACTCCAGCCCGGACGCGAGCGACCGCGATCCGATAGGTCCCTGAGTCGGATCGCGCCCAGTCACGCGGCACTGTGAGGAAGGCGCAATCTGCGCCCTCAAGGTTGCCACCCTGACACTTCTTCCACTTGAGGGCAGGGTCCGCCTTGGCCTGAGCCACGGGGCCGGGTGCCGGGTCGGTCGCCGCCACCGCGGGTACGCCGACCAGGGACAACATCAGGACAAGGGTGACGGCAACGACTCGACGCATGTCGCAAACACTAGCGGTCACGCGAGAGCCAATGACGGAGAATTGCACGAAGGCGGTGGGAGGCGCCGCTGCCGTCCTGCCCAAGCTCACGCATCGTCAACATGCAGATGGGGACACCCCAAGGGGTGTCCCCATCTGCATGGCGGTGGCGGTGGGATTTGAACCCACGGTGGAGTTACCCCCACACACGCTTTCGAGGCGTGCTCCTTTGGCCGCTCGGACACGCCACCGTCGAAGAGGGTACACACGCCCCGCTACGACGCGGCGAGGACCAGCCCCCAGGCGACGGCCCAGCGGTGACCGAGAACGCCCGCCGCATCTGCCCGACCGGCGACCGTGCCCGGGAGCGAACTGGCGAGTGCGTCGAGCACCTCATCGTCGCCCGCGGGGCCGCCCACCAGGACTACCTCGCGTGCGCTCGAGCCCAGGTCCGCCAGCGCACGTCTCACGTTGTCGCCGATGACCGCGGCCTTGAGCGCCAGGCGGACGCTTCGCCACTCCGCGGGAGCCAGGCTGGGCGAAAACGGCAGCGGGCCGCCCGGGCCCTCGCACACCAGCCAGCCCACAGTGCCCGTCGCCGCGGGTCGGTCGAGGAAGACTCGAGTGCCGTCCTCAAGGAGAGCCGCGGAGGGGCTATCGATACGCCGTGAGGGACCACGCTTCACCCACTCCGCTGCCCCTCGCGAGATGCCGAGCGCATCGGCGACCGCGAGGGTGAGCATGTCGCCGCTTCCCGCTGCCGCGATCCGCTCCGCACTGTCGGAGATATCGATAGTGCCGCCGCCCAGATCGATGACCAGCGCATCTGGCGATGCGGTCGGAGTCGATAACGCCCCGAGGCGCCCGGCCTCGATCTCCGACGACCGCACCTGGACCTCGCCACTCCAGCGCTCTCGGAAGCCCGCGATGTGGTCGGCAGTCTCCTGCTCCGCGCTCAACGCCGCGACCACGCTGCCGCGGTCGGCGAGGGCATTGGCCCTAAGCCCCGGAAGGCCGAGGCCCCCGAGATCGACGATCCACAGGTCATCGACCTGCATGCTCGAGCCATCGGGCCGCAACCACGACCGGATCTCCCCCACTCGCCGAGGCACGTGGAGGCCGTCCATCACGGCTCCCGTGATCGGCGCCTCGTCGACGACTCCGATGGCCGCGCTGCGTGCCGCGCGCAGTGCGTCCGCGGCGGACCGCGCGTAGCCGTGCTCATCGACGTCGAGGCCCAGATGACCGGCCAGCCGCAGTGGATCCGTGACAACGCCGAGAGCCGCACCGTCGCGAGCGACCTCGATGCAGACACGCCGGCAGGCCATGGCGCGCTCCGCATCGACGCAGTCGACGACCGGCACCTGAGTTGCCAGGCGGCGCGAGACCAGGCGCGCCTCGTCGCCCGCGAGCAGCACACCCACCACGTCATGCGCCGATGACTGCCATGCGAGGACCTGCTCGACCGTGCGACGGAAGCCAAGCGGATCGCTCGCGACGACCACGACAGGGTCATCGCCCTCGTCCGGCACGGACTCGGCTCGCACCGGGCGTCCTGCCCCGACGCCGACGCCCCCGGGAGAAGTCACCCCGCTAGCGAGGATGACAAGTCTGCCCAGGTCGGTGGGTGTCGCCGCGACATGCAGGCTCATCGACTCCACGGGCCGCTGCCGGGTCAGGACAGCGATATCGACGTCGCGTCCGAGCCTGCGCTCCATGCGAGCGAGGAGCCGCGCTGCCCCTGCACCCGAGGTTGTCGATCCCTTGACGCCGCGCGTCGGCATGCGGTCCCACAGGACTGGGCGACCATCCTCGGCGATGACGATTTCCGTCGTGGAGTTGCCGACATCCACGCCTGCGACGAGCGTCAACGCGCCAACCCGCGGTCGGCGTACGCCGCAGCCGCCTCGCGCACGAGCGCCGCATTGACCGGAGCGCCTAACGATTCCAACTCAACGGCCAGAGCCATGAGCTCAGCGACCGTCGAGCGCCCGGGACGCAGCGACTCGTAGATCGCCATCACTCGCTCGTCCGGCAGATCGGTGAGCTCGGCCGCGCGACGGAAGTTCGCGGCCAACTGCGGGTTGGCGTGAGTCTCCGCCACCCGCGCCTGGTGCTCGAGCGTGGCCGGATGGATGCGCACATCCTCCGCGGTGAGCGCACCCGATCGCAGCGCATCGAGTGTGATCTCCTCGACCGGGCGCCCGGACTTGGCGATCGGCGTCATGGCGACTCCTCCAGCACGAGGGTCTCCGGCTCGACTCCGGCGACGCAGAATCCGCGCTCGATCGCCACCAGTGCGACGACGGCCGTGTGGTAGCGCGCCTCGATCGCCTCATCGGAGTACGGGTTGCGCTGCGGCTCGGGGGTCGAGCCCTTGGCGTGACGTCCCGCGTTGATACCCATGAGGCGGTACGCCGCACGGTCAAGCGTCGGCGCGACGCTGTAGAGCTCGAGGTTGGCCAGCGGAGTGAGGTCACGACGGTGGATGAGCGCCGTGCCCTTCGCCTGCAGGCCGATGCCGATGCCCGATCCCGACATGCGCGCGGCGGTGAGCCCGATCAGGCCGAGGTCGATGGTGTCGTTGATGCGCACGATGCGCCCGACACATCCCTCCTCCTCCAGTCCTGCGAGGAGCTCGTCCAGCGCTTCGTCAACAGTCAGACCGCACAGCGTCTGCCAAATAGCACGACCGGTCGCGGGCGAGACGCCGATCACCACATCCCGTGGGTCGTGACTCGACTGCGCGGGGCCCGCGACGGTCAGCCGGTCGCTGCGGTGCTCCCCCTGCAGGCGGCGCCGATCATCGACGGAACGCTCCTGGCGGATGCGATCGATCTCGGCTTGGCGCTGCGGAGTCGGGGAGTAGCCCGTGCCCGGACCGGCGTAGTCATTGGGATCGGTGACGAGGGACAGGACCCGCATGTCCTCGGTGAAGATCGCCGACGTCTGGAGGTAGTCGCCCTCCACGCGCGCACGCAACATGGCAAGAAGGCGCTCGGCCTCCTGCTCGTAGCCGCACTCGTCGAGGGCCAAAATGACGTCGAGCATCGTGATCCCGGAGTCGCGGATGAGCCGGGCAGCGCTGAGCGGCGTCATCAGGTCGGCCGACGGCACGTCCTTGGATCCCGCCGCGTCGATCGCCTCGGCCTGCCACTCAGCAGGGAAGTCGGCAAGACCCAGGGCCGAGTAGACGTCGCGTGTTGCCGCCACCGCACGCTCGCGCAGCCGTGCGACCTCAGCCTCATCGGCGGTGCGCAACCCGCCATCGACACCCCAGTCGCGCTGCATCGCCAAGAAGTCGTCGATGTCCTCGGCGTTCCACTGGCTCGGCCCAAACATGTTGTCGTAGCGCTGGATGGACCCGAATCCACTGCAGATGAAGTCCGTGCCTGCGATGAAGATGGGGTGTGTGCGCGAGGTGCGTCGCACCTCCGACTCGCTCATGAGGGCATCGTTTCCGGTGCACGACTCGAGGTTGCGCAGCATGACCATGAGGTTCTCGGCCATCATGCTCCGCACGCCCCCCGGCACGGAGCCGGCGACGGACGCTGAGTCGATGCCGCCGTTTTGCACTCCCTGCGCCCCGATGGCGCGGGCGAGTGCCACGCATCGGGCCTCGAGGTAGAACATCGAACGGCCCTCGGCCCCACCCATGAGCGCCTCCGCACCGCCACCCGAGGTGACGCGCATCTTGATACCGCGGCTGGCGTACGCAGAGGTGAGGAAGGCCTTGGACCAGGGTGTGTCATCGCCGTCGATGAAGATCTGCTCGGTGCCGTAGAGCGACACGGTCTCGGCGTAGGAGACCAGTCCGCGCATCCCCATCTCGAGTTCGAGGGCCTCCTCGACCGAGCACTGCACGAGCAGGCCGGGGGAGCCGACGGCCGCGCCGATGCTCACGGCGACGGCGTTCGACGGCGCATCAGCCAGGACCGGCACGGTGGTCTCGACCTCGCGGAAGCCGAACGCCGCAGCTGTCGCCGCGTCCGCGGCGAGCAGGAGGGGATCATCAGAACGGTTGGTGACATGCGCCTGGTTGCTCGGGGTGCGTCGGGCCCGGCACTTGGTCATCGCCATGACGAGCTCGGCGGGGCGGAGTATCCCCAGAGCACGCGCGAGTTTGGCGGGCGTCATGCCGGAGGCGAGCCTCACGACCTCGTCGCGCGGAATAGCGGGATCCACGCACATCCTCGCGAAGGCGTGGTCGTCGATTGCCATGGCCTCAGGGGCGGTCTCGAGATCCAGCCCGTGGTCCGCGATGAAGCGGTCGAGGAGATCGAAGTCCTCTCGAGCGCGGGAATCCATCTCGACGACGATGCCGTCGGAGACCACCAGGGACGGCTCGGGATCACCGGGCGAGTCATAGGCCAGCATGCCGAGAGCTGGATCGGGGACCGCGAAGCCGTCGAGATTGACGCGCTGCTGATCCATGAAGCGGAAGCGGCCGATCCGATCCGTCATGCGCAAGCCTCGGCGTAGACCGCAAGCGCGGCCTGCGCACACGCGCGGTCCTGCGCTCCGGTGCCCCCGCTGACCCCGACGCCGCCGACGACGCGATCCCCATCCCACAGGGGCAGACCGCCAGCGAAGGCGATGTAGCGACCGTGGTCGGCTGAATGCATGCCCACGAGATCACCGCCCGGCGCCACAGCATCGGACAGCTCATCGGTGGCGGCGCGATGGGCGACCGCGGTGTAGGCCTTGTCAGGAGCGAGCACCGGACCCGCGATCTCCGCGCCATCCATGCGCTCGAATGCGATGAGGTGGCCGCCGGCGTCGACGACGGCAACCGACACGAGGATGCCCTGGCTCACCGCGCAACCCATTGCTGCCGCGCACATGCCCCGCGCGAGATCCAGATCCACCTCGAAGCGATTCATCCGTGCCATGCCCCGACCGCCTCTCGCACTCGTCCGTGGAAGTCGACTCGTCGTGACATGCCGAGGGGTGCGCCCCCGAGTGGCGCACCCCTCGGACTACGTCAGACGCGCTCGTGCGCCTCTTCGATCGTGGTGCGACCGATCTCAGCGTAGAGATCGGGGCGCTTGGCCCGCACCCAGGCCGCATAACCGAAGCCGATGACCAGCAGGCCGATGACATAGACCGGCATGAGCGTGAACACCAGGCTGTCGGCCGCAAGACCCGCTGCGAAGTTGCGATTGGACCACAGCAGCCAGAGGGCGTAGAGCATGCCGAGAGCACCCAGGATGGGACAGATCAACGTCGCGATCACGTTGCCCTTATGCACCTTCTTGACCCAGAAGAACGAAATCACGGCAAAGGAGGTGATCGTCTGGACGATGAGGATCATCGCTGTGCCGATAAGGGCGAGGAGTCCGTAGACGTTGACGTAGGGAACGAGCTCTGGCACAGCCTCGCCCTCGACGTACACATTGGTGAAGAGGAGGAAGAGGATGCACAGCACCAGGGTGATAGCGCTCTGCACGAAGGAAGCCGTCGCAGGCGACCCGTGCTTAACATTCACCGATCCGATAGTACGGCGGAGGAAGCCCGACGCACTCTCGCGGCCCATCGCGAAGATGTAGCGGGACGCCGCGTTATGGAAGGCCATGGCACAGGCGAACGATCCGATGACCAACAGGATCTTGTAGAAGAGCACCATGAAGCCGCCGAGATTGGCGTCGACGAGTCCCAGCCATAGGTCCACAGGTGCTGCACCGGCCGAGATCTCGACCGACTTCGCCGCACCATTGCCGACAACCACCATCCAGGACATGAACGTGTAGAAGAGACCCAGTCCGATGACCGCGATCATCGTGGCGATCGGGACATTGCGCTTGGGGTTCTTCGACTCCTCGCCGTAAACGGCGGTCGTCTCGAAGCCGACCCACGACCAGAACGCGAAGAAGATGCCGATCGCGGCAACGCCCGCGGCCACGCCTGTCCCGAAGGCATCTTCAGGCAGGCTCGTGAAGGCATTCTGCGGTGGCACGATCTCGCCGAACATGTAGCCGTCCGGGCCGCCCTTGAAGAGCACGCTGAGTCCAAGAGCTCCCAGCAGGAGCACCTCTAGCACGAGGGTCACACCGAGGACTCCCGCGGCGAGGGTCACCGAGTAGAAGGTGAGCACGGCGATGACGATGATGCCGATTATCGCGATGATCATCCAATTCACGTTGATGCCCGCGGGCTTCAGGACGTACTCGGATGCGAAGTAGGAGAATCCGCCGACGAGTGATGCCTCGAAGATGATGTAGGCCACGGCCGCGATGAGGCCCGACGCCATGCCCCACAACTGGCCGAGGCCCTGGGTGATGAAGCCATAGAAGGCACCGGCCGTCGTGATGTAGCGCGCCATGGAGACGAATCCGACAGCGAAGATCGTCAGGACGATCGTGGCGAAGAGGAATCCGGCAGAGGCACTGATGCCATTGCCGTAGCCGATAGCAATCGGCACGTTGAAGCTCATAGCCGTGATCGGGGCGGCGTTGGCGACAGCCATCAGGAGGACACCGACCAGACCTACGGCGCCCGCCTTGAGCCGGGCGGAGTCCGCTGAACTGATCTGGTGGTCTCCCGGCATGGCCGTCGGGCCGGCGGGGTTATTCGACATATGTCCTCCGGGGGGCGCGAAACGCTGCGTGACCCACGTCACACGGACCGCAGTATCCCTATCCCCCCGGGGGAGGACAAGGGGATTCGGTGCATTGGTCACCCGAACTACGAAAATTTTGGTACCCCATTTGGTCTTGATTTGGTATGAATATTTGGTATGTTGTCTCCGTGTCCGACACGGCCGCCGCCCCCGAGTACGACTACGGGGTCTTCTCCTTCTCCTCCAAGGCCGAGGTGCTCGACAAGGCCAAGGAGTACTGGAATCCCGGCAAGACGCAGTTCTGGATCGACTCCGGGGTCCCCCTCGTCATCGACCGTCGCGAGGAGTACTACCTCTGGGATATGTCAGGCAAGCGCCTGATCGACCTGCACCTCAACGGAGGCACCTACAACCTCGGACACCGCAACCCCGAGGTGGTGCAGGCGCTCACGGTGGCCATGCAGCACTTCGACATCGGCAACCACCACTTCCCCGCCCTGGCCCGCACCGCACTCGCAGAGGCCCTGGTGACGTCAGCTCCCGCAGGCCTGACCAAGGTGATGTACGGCTCCGGTGGCGGCGAGGCCATCGACATCGCGCTCAAGACAGCCCGCCACGCCACGCAGAAGCGCAAGATCGTGTCGATCCTCAAGGCTTACCACGGTCACACCGGCCTTGCAGTCGGCACCGGTGACGACCGCTTCTCCAAGCTCTTCCTCGCCGATCAGCCCGAGGACTTCCCGCACGTCCCCTTCAACGACCTCGACGCGATGGAGGACGCCCTGCGGGGTCGCGACGTCGCGGCGGTCATCATGGAGACGATCCCCGCGACCTACGGATTCCCGCTTCCCGACCCCGGATATCTCCACGCGGTCAAGAAGCTGTGCGAGGAGTACGACGCCCTCTACATCGCCGACGAGGTGCAGACCGGCCTCATGCGCACGGGCGAGCTCTGGGGCATCGCCAAGGCCGGGATTCAGCCGGACATCATGGTCACGGGTAAGGGGATCTCCGGCGGCATGTATCCCATCGCGTGCGTCCTTGCACGTGAAGAATGCGCCGGCTGGCTCACCGAGGACGGCTTCGGTCACATCTCGACATTCGGCGGAGCGGAGCTCGGCTGCATCGCTGCCATCAAGGCGCTGGAGATCTGCTCTCGCCCCGAGACCCGGTCGATGGTGCACTACATCGCCGACCGTGTGGGGCAGGGCCTGCGCGCTATCCAGGCGGAGTATCCCGACTGGTTCGTGGGCATTCGCCAGGACGGCGTCATCCTCGGCCTGGAATTCAACGACCCGCAGGGCGCGAAGTACGTCATGCGTCATCTCTACGAAAACGGCGTGTGGGCGATCTTCTCCACACTGGATCCCCGGGTGCTGCAGTTCAAGCCGGGAATCCTGCTCAAGCCCGAGGTCGTCGACGAGGTACTCGATCGCGCCGAGGTGGCCATCGGACGTGCCTACCGCGAGGTGCGCGGCATCCGGGGAGCCCGCCCATGACCGCCGTACTCGCCGACATCCCTCTCGAGCCGGCCGGGGTGCCTCGCGGACGTGCCATGGTCGAGCGGGCCGAGTGGGCAGCGCGCAGCTTCGCGACCTACGACATCGAGTCGGTACGCCGCATCGCCAAGGCCGCGGCTGAGGCCGGCGAGCGAATCGCCGGCGAACTCGGTGAGGCAGCCGTCGCAGAGACGGGCTTCGGAGTCGCCGAGCACAAGAAGCTCAAGAACGTCGCCTGCTCGATCGGCATCTGGAACACCTACGGCGACCATGACTACGTCACACCGACCGTGCACGCCGACCGCGGGATCGTCGAGGTGCCCCGCCCGGCAGGCGTCGTCCTCGCCCTCACTCCTTCCACGAACCCCGTCGCGACGGTCTTCTTCAAGATCATGCTGGCGCTGCTCACTCGCAATGCGATCATCATCAGCCCGCACCCCTTCGCCAAGAAGGTCTGCACCGAGGCAGCACGGGCGATGGCCGAGGCGGCCGTAGCCGCCGGGGCTCCCGACGGGTGCATCCAGGTCGTCGAAGAGCCTTCGATTCCGCTCATCAATGCGCTCATGACCGATGAGCGCGTCGATGTCATCGTCGCCACGGGTGGCAGCGCCATGGTGCGCGCGGCCTACCGCAGCGGCAATCCCGCCATCGGGGTGGGGCCGGGCAACGTCCCCGTCGTTGTAGACGCCACGGCCGACCTCATCGCCGCGGCCCGCAGGATCGTCGCGAGCAAGTCGTTCGACAACTCGATCCTGTGCACCAACGAATCGGTCCTCATCGTCGAGGAGCGCGCGGCGGAGGCCCTCGCCGCCGCACTCCGTCGCGAGGGTGCCTACATCCTCGAAGGCGAAGAGATCGACCGGGTGCGTGAGATCGTCTTCGCCGGGACGGCATTCAACACCGCCTGGGTAGGCAAGTCCGCGCGTGAGATCGCCGAGGCCGCCGGAGTCAAGGTCCCCGCATCCACCCGGATCCTCGTCGCGCCGTTCCCCCTCGTCGTGCCCGAGGAAGCGTTCGCCCACGAGAAGCTCTGCCCCGTGCTCGGCATGGTCACCGCGCCTAGCGCCGCTCGATGCATCGATGCTGCGCGCGCGGTCCTGCGCATCAGCGGTGCGGGACACAGCGCGGCCATCCACAGCGAAGATCCACCAACGATCATGTCGTTCGCCGCCGCGGTGCCCGTGCTGCGCGTCTCGGTCAATGTCGGCAACAGCCTCGGCAGCGCGGGAATCGAGACCAACCTCGCACCCACCATGACCATCGGCACAGGGTTCTTCGGTCGCTCTTCGGTGGGAGAGAACCTCGAGCCCAAGCACCTCGTCAACCTGACGCGCATCGCCTATGCATCGGATGCGCCGATGCCCGACTTCGCCTCGTTGGATCCCTGGCGCGCTCCCGCAGGAGTGGTCCCGCCGTATCCGCTGGCATCCAACATGGAAGGGGCACCTGTGCTCGCGCGTCCCGCGCAACCCGAGGCCGAGTTGGAGCTCCGCGAGGAGATCCGGCGTCTGGTCGTCGAGGAACTCCGAGAGATCATCAAGGGCTGATGATGGCTGAGCTGCGATCTTTCATCTTCCTCGACCGGCTGCAGCCGCAGACGATGTGCTACCTCGGTTCTTGGGTGCGCGGTGCTCTTCCGCGCGCCGGATACGCCGCGCAGATCATCGAGGTGGCACCCGGCCTGGACATCGAGCCCCTGACCGACGTCGCGCTCAAGCATGCGGACGTGGGTGCGGGCATCCTCTTCGTCGAGCGTCAGTTCGGCTACCTCGAGATCCATGGGCCGACAAGCGCCGTGCGCAGCGCGGCCGGAGCAGTGCTCGACCAGCTCGGCAAGAGCGCCGCGGATGCGACGTCTCCCCAGATCCTTGCCTCGCGCGTCGTACCCAAGATCGACCGTCAGCACGCGTTCCTCATCAACCGCAACAAGGTCGGCTCCATGGCGCTGCCGGGACAGTCGCTCTTCGTCCTGGAGATGCAGCCAGCGAGCTACGCCATCCTCGCCACCAACGAGGCCGAGAAGGCCGCGCGCATCACCGTGGTCGACTACCGCATGGTGGGTGCCACCGGTCGCGTCTACCTCACCGGCACCGAGTCAGAGGTCCGCGCTGCAGCCGAGGCGGCCGAGGCGTCCCTGCGGAGCGTGACGTCATGACCCAGACCCCCGAGGCGTTGCGGGAGATCATCCGCGAAATCGTGCGTGAGGTCATCCGCGAAGTCGTGGTCGAGGAGATGGCCTTGGGCCGCGCCACCCAGCGTGTGTCCACCACCCCCCGTCGTCCCGAGCCCCGGCCAGCGAGCAAGCCGACGGAATCCGTGCCCGCGGATGCCATGCACGTGGCGAGCGGAGCCCTGACCGAACGACACCTGCGTGCGCTCGGGGAGGCCCGAGCCGTGCACATCGGACGGCGGGTCGTGATCACCCCGCTGGCGCGTGACTGGGCGCGTGCGCGGGGCATCGACATCATCAGGATCGACGGCTAGGACCGAGGGAAGGACAAGCCATGCTTCGTGCACGAGTAATAAAGAGCGTCTGGTCGACCAAGAAGATCGACTCGATTCCCAACGGTGCCTTCCTCGAGGTCGAGGTGGAGCCGGGAGGAACCCGGCTCGTGGCCTTCGACGTCCTCGGATCCGGCGTGGGCGAGGCCGTCCTCGTCACCACCGGATCGGTCGCGGCCGCGTGGCTCCCGGGCGACACGCCCCCCATCGACGCGCTCATCATCGGCTCCATTGATGAGGAGCGGACCTGAGCGAGGTCCACACCCCGCTCAACCCACCACGAAAGGAACAGCAATGTCCAACTTCGCGATCGGCATGATCGAGACAAAGGGATACGTGGCTGCACTCGCGGCTGCCGATGCCATGGTCAAGGCGGCCAACGTCACCATCGTCAGCCGTGAGCAGGTCGGCGACGGCCTCGTTGCGGTCACCATCCAGGGCGACGTCGGCGCGGTCAAGGCGGCAACGGACGCAGGATCCGAGGCGGCCAGCCAGGTCGGCGAGCTCGTGAGCGTCCACGTCATCCCCCGTCCCCACTCCGAGCTGTCGAAGACCTTCGGGGTCTCGGCCAAGTGACCGGGGGCGGTGTGTCCGCCTCTGCAGCACCGGAGCTTCGGGTCTACCTGAAGCTCCTCGACCTGCAGCCTCAGTTCGCGGCCTACCTCGGCACCCCGACGCGAGCGCGCGGCTACCCGCCGTATGCGGGTCAGCACGCGCTCATCGTCGAGGTAGCCCCCGGGCTCGCGATCGAGCGCGTCACCGACCTCGCATTGAGGTCGGCACCTGCCGCAGAGCCAGGCATTCTCTTTGTCGAGCGTCAGTTCGGCGTCCTCGAGGTCCACGCGGACTCGCTCGAGGAGGTCGACCGCGCGGGCACAGCCATCCTCTCCGGGCTCGATGCACGTGCGGAGGATCAACTGCGCCCGCAGGTCCTCTTCCACGATGTCATCCACGACATCACCGACCAGCACGCCGTCATCCTCAACCGTGTGCGCCAGGCCTCGATGATCCTGCCCGGCCAGAGTCTGCTCGTCTTCGAGATGACTCCCGCGCTCTTCGCGGCCGTGGCGGCCAACGAGGCCGAGAAGGCCGCACCGGACATCACGCTGGTCGACGTCCAGATGATCGGCGCTGCCGGACGCGTCTACATGGCCGGGGAGCCCGAGGCGGTGGAGAGGGCACGGGAGGCCATCGGGGAGGCTCTCGCTGCGGTCATCGGCCGGGATCAGTAGCGTCTGGCGCGAGGAGGGCACATGACCGACCCCGTGGCATCGTTCGAGGAGTTCGCACTCGCTGCCCTACCCGCCTACGGCCTCGATCAAGGGACGCGCCTCACCCTGCTCAATGTGTCCGAGAACGGCACGTTCCGGGTCGATACCGCCGATGGCCATGTCTCGGTCCTGCGCATTCATCGCACCGGCTACCACTCGCGCGAGGCGATCCTGAGCGAACTCGCCTGGATCTCCGCCCTGCGCGACGAAGGCGTCGTCTCCACACCGGCGTACCTCCCGGCACTGAACGGCGAGTCGGTGGTCACTGCGCGGACAGACGATGGGCGAGAGCGTTACGTCGTGCGCTTCGCCTGGGTCGAGGGCCAGGAGCCGACCGAGGATCGCCTGGCCCAGGACTTCGAGGAACTCGGTGCGATCACCGCGCGACTGCACCATCACGCGAAGTCGTGGCAGCGGCCCGCGGGCTTCACGAGGTTCATCTGGGACTACGACACCGCACTTGGTCCGGACGGCCACTGGGGAAGGTGGCAGGACGGCCTGGGAGTGGGAGCAGAGGAGACCCGGATCCTGAGCCAATGCTCCGAACTCCTTCGCGAGCGACTCACGGTCTACGGCAAGGGACCTGACCGCTTCGGGCTCGTCCACGCCGACATGCGCCTGGCCAACCTGCTGGTCCATGGTCCCGCCGTCAACGTCATCGACTTCGACGACTGCGGTCTGAGCTGGTTCATGTACGACCTCGGTTCGTCACTGTCCTTCATCGAGCACGAGCCCTACGTGCCCGAGCTCGTCGACTCCTGGGTGCGCGGCTACCGGACGGTGGCCACCATGACCCCCGAGGAAGAAGCCGAGCTGCCGACGTTCATCATGTTGCGGCGCTTGCTCCTCGTCGCCTGGATCGGTTCCCACTCGGAGACCGAGACCGCTCAGGCCATGGGGCCCGAGTACGCCGTCACCAGTTGCCGTCTTGCCGATGAGTACCTCACCCGGATGACCTAGGAGGAATCGTGTTCGGATCGATCGCTGGCCGCTCGGCCGTCGTCACCGGTGCCACAAAGGGCATCGGCAAGGGAATCGCGGGCGTGCTCGCCGCAGCGGGTGTCAATGTGCTCATCACCGGCCGCAACGAGGACGACGCGAAGCGCACGGTCGAGGAACTCTCTGCCCTCGGTGGCGGCTCGGTTGCCTACGTCCTGGGGAATGTCGCCGACGCTGCTTCCTGCGCCGAGATGGCCGCAGCCGCGGTCGCCACGCACGGCGGCATCGACATCCTCTGCGCGAACGCCGGCATCTTCCC
>CAZLZC010000020.1:0-7679 GCA_964563825.1 uncultured Actinomyces sp. | reverse complement strand
CCCACGAAGGTCGATCGCGACCTTTCGCGCATCGTCGGCGTACCCGCACTGCTACGAGATCAGGGATTCACCGCCGGATCGCGCGTGGTCAGCGTGGGCGTCACGGTCGCGGGGCCTGACGCGGCGGACGCTCTCGGGCTCGCCCCTGACGACTTCGTCGTCGACCTGGTCCGCATCCGCCTCGCCGACGGCTCGCCGATCTCCCTGGAGCATGCGCGCTTCCCCGCAGAACTCGTGCCCGGGCTGCCCGAGCACGACATCAGCGGCTCGATCTACGAACTCATCGACTCTGCCTACGGCCTGCGGCCCGCAGAGGCGCTGGAGCACATCGAGGTCGTCGCTGCCTCACCCCTCGAAGCATCAATCCTGTCCGTGCCACTGGGCGCACCACTCCTGTCGATCACGCGGCGAACCCAGGATCAGCAGGGGCGCACATTCGAATACTCCCGCGATCTCTTCCGGTCGGATCGCATGCGGATCACCGTGCGCGTGCAGGGAGCACCCTCGTCCGAGAGCGCGCGACTACGCGGCCGGCGCGTCGAATTGGTAGCCCCGACCGACTAGCGCAAGCGCTCAAAGAACTCCCTGACGATGGCGCCGCACTCCTCGGCGAGCACTCCGCCCGCGACCTCCGGTCGATGCGAGAGGCGGCGATCGCGCAGGAGGTCCCATGCGGAGCCCGCGGCGCCGTAGTCGTCATTCCAGGCTCCGAAGACCACCCGATCGACACGCGCAAGCTGCGCCGCACCCGCACACATCGGGCAGGGTTCCAGCGTCACCACGAGCGTGCAGCCCACCAGGTGGGTGTCGCCGAGTGCAAGGGCCGCCTCCCGCAGCACCACGACCTCAGCATGGGCCGTGGGATCGGTGAGGGCTTCGCGACGATTGGCGGACTCGGCGAGCACCGCGCCGTCAGGGCCGAGCATGAGCGCGCCGACGGGCACATCCTCGCCGCCCGCAAGCATCGACTGGCTCGCCAGCTCGAGGGCCCGCCGCATAGCAGCGACGTCGGAGTCAGCGTGCCTCATACGTCAGTCGCGCTCGAGTGCCGCCGCGAGTTGCTCATCGAAGCCGAGGCGCGTCGCGATGGCCACGACCTGCTCATCGGGATAGAGGTCGGGATCGTCGAGGATGAGTTCGAGCTCACTCACGGGCATGCCCATGTCAGCGGCGAAGGTGACGTCACCTACCGGCTCAACCTCATCGAGTTCTTCATCGTCCTCGGGCAACTCGACCTCGAGCATGTCCGCGACCTCTTCGGCCAGCGGGAACTCCAGAGCCGCGCCGATATCGGAGAGAAGCAGGCGCGCAGCTCCATCGGGCATCATGCGCACGCCGAGGAAGAAGTCCTCATCGACGACGAGGAAGCCGAGCGCTCCGCCCTCGGCGATGAGCTGGCGAAGCGCGGCGAGGAAGGAGTCAAGGGATTCGGTCGCCCGCGGGGGCAGCGCGGCTACGGACCAGCGGCCTTCTTCGCGCCAGGCAGCGACGGCATAGCCTGCGTCGTCGTCCATGGCTCGAGCCCCGCTTCCTGCACCCCGGTGGGTGCTCCCCCATGGTGTCACGCGGGACCGCTCCCGCGCCGCACCTTGGCCCCGATACGCTGCGAGCGTGCGAACCATCGTCGTCCAGCATCCGCTCGTTGCCCACAAGCTGACCACGCTTCGTGACGAAACGACCGACTCAGCGACCTTCCGGCTGCTCGTCGAGGAACTCGTCACGCTGCTCGCTTACGAGGCGACCCACCAGTTGCGGACCACACCCGTGACCATCACGACTCCCGTCACCGAGACCACAGGTGTGCATCTGGCGCGCCCGCGTCCGCTGGTGGTGCCGATCCTGCGCGCAGGTCTCGGCATGCTCGAGGGGATGATGCGACTCATGCCCACCGCCGAGGTTGGGTTCCTCGGGATGGTCCGCGACGACGACTCGCTTATCGCATCGACGTACGCCGACCGCATCCCGCATGACCTCGAGGGACGTCAGGTCTTCGTGCTCGACCCGATGCTGGCAACCGGCGGCACACTCGTCACCGCCATTGACCTTCTCCTCGAGCGCGGCGCGAGTGACGTGACCGCGATCGCACTCCTCGCAGCACCCGAGGGACTGCGCCATGTCGAGGAGTCCTACGCCGGCAAGCCGGTCGACGTCACGGTCGTGACCGCGGGACTCGACCTGCGCCTCAACGAGAAGGGCTACATCGTGCCCGGCCTCGGCGACGCAGGAGATCGCCTCTACGGCGTCGTGTAGGCAGCCTCAGCCGAAGGCGTTGTCGAGCTTCGGGCCCTTGGGGCACGCCGACATGAACTTCGGAATGGACTGCTGGGCGAAGGGGAGCCGCTTGTAGGTGGCATCGCCCTTCTTCGATTGCACCATGTATGCCCAATGACTCAGGGTCCCGGCGGTCATGGGTCCCGTCATCTGATTGACCATCGTCCAGGCGCCCTTCTTCCAGACCATCGAGCCGATCGGGTTGTTGATGACGGCCCCGGTGTCCGTGTCGTACATCGTCATGTACACGCGGCCCTCGGGAGTGACCTGACCCAGCACGTATTGGCAGGTGGGGATCTGCGCCTTGGTGATCTTGACCGTCACGACTCCGGTCCAGTACCCGTTGAAGTAGTCGGTGATGTGGAAGACCGTCTGACCCCGGGAGACCACGAACCTGTTCCCATCTTCGAGGTGCATCACCGAGTAGATGCCCTTCTTAGGAACGATCCAATAGGTGTCGGTGAACCATGCCCATCGGTCGTAGGCGCGGGCGGTGTGCTTGGAGGTGTCCGCTGCCTGGGTTGCAGACGTGGGCACAAGGACTGCCAACAGGGCGGCGGCGATGGCGACGAACGACTTGAGACGGGTCATGCCGCAACCGTAGGCGGCACGCGTCGGACGGGGTACCGTGCTCCCACGTAAGCCCCTTTGAGGGGAACGGATGCTGCCCTACAGCGCCTTGAGCGAGGTCACGACCTTGGTGAGCGAGTCCTTCGCGTCGCCGAAGAGCAGCGTCGTCTTGGGGTCGTAGAGGAGCTCGTTCTCGATGCCGGCGAAGCCCGGGCGCATCGACCGCTTGAGGAAGACCACCTGCTGGGCATTGTCGACGTCGAGGATGGGCATGCCGTAGATCGGGGCGGACTTGTCGCTGCGCGCCGCGGGGTTGACCACGTCATTGGCGCCGACGACGAGCACGACATCGGTCGTGGAGAAGTCAGGGTTGATCTCCTCCATCTCCTTGAGCTGCTCATAGGGCACCGACGCCTCCGCAAGGAGGACGTTCATGTGCCCGGGCATGCGGCCCGCGACCGGATGGATTGCATAGTCGACATCGATGCCGCGCGCGGTGAGCAGGTCCGCGAGCTCGCGCAGAGTGGACTGCGCCTGAGCGACCGCCAGGCCATAACCCGGCACGAGGATGACCTTGTTGGCGTAGCCGAGCATGATCGCAATGTCGTTGGGGCCGGCCGAGCGCACCGGGCGCTCCACACCTGTGCCGCCGCCTCCCTGCGTCGTGCCGGAGAAAGCGCCGAAGAGCGTGGAGGTGAGCGGCCGGCCCATTGCCTTGGCCATCTCCCTGGTGAGGAGCGTGCCCGACGCGCCGACGAGGGTGCCGGCAATGATGAGGAGCACGTTGCCCAGGACATAGCCCGATGCCGCCACAGACAGGCCCGTGAAGGCATTGAGAAGCGAGATGACGATGGGCACATCCGCACCGCCGACGGGCAGCACGAAGAGAATGCCGAAGATCAGCGACAGGACGAGCAGCCCGACGACGCCCAGGGTCGAGGGCGACACGATGACCCAGACAGCGCTGGCCACAGTGAGCACTGCGATGCCGATAGTGACGAAGCGTCCGGCGGGGAGGACGACGGGGCGCGTCGTCATGATCTCCTGCAACTTGAGGTAGGTCACGACCGAGCCGCTGGCCGACACGCCACCGATCAGGACGGTGAGCACGGTCGCAATGAGGAAGAGAGATCCCTTGCTCGAGCCGTACTCGAGGAACTCCACCAGAGCCACCAGGGCAGCAGCACCGCCGCCGGCGCCGTTGAAGAGCGCCACGAGCTGCGGCATCGCCGTCATCTTGACCTTGCGCGCAGCGACGAGACCGATGACCGTGCCTGCCACCACGGCTACGAGGATGACGATGAGGTTGTCGAGCTCAATCCCGCTGAAGAACAGGATCACGGTGGCCAGGAGGGCACCCAGCGCACCGAGGAGCGTGCCCATGCGGGCGGACTTGGGCGAGGAAAGGCCCTTGAGCGACAGAATGAAGAGGACAGCAGCAGCGAGGTAGGCCAGTTGCACCCATGTGGGAGTCATCAGATTGCTCCCTCGTCCTTGACCTTGGCCTTGGACTTGAACATCTCCAGCATGCGGTCGGTCACGGCGAAGCCCCCGACCAGGTTGATCGCGCCGAGCAGGATCGCGATGACCCCGATGATGACCTCGGGCGCCGAGTCCGCCGCCCCTGTCACCGTGATGCCACCGATGAGCACGATGCCATGGATGGCATTAGCCCCAGACATGAGTGGCGTGTGCAAGATGGTCGACACCTTGGAGACGACCTCGAAGCCCACGAAGATGCTCAGCACGAAGATCGTGAGGAGCGCTACGCCGTCCATATCAGGAACCTCCCTGGAGCGCGGCCTGCGCTGCCTCGTTGCGCACGTCGCCGTCGAGCACCACGGCACAGCCATCGATGATCTCGTCGGTGGCGTCGACCACTACCTGCCCGTCCTTGGCCACGAGGGTGAGCAGCGAGTAGACGTTCATGGCGTAGAGCTGCGAGGCGTGGACGGGCATCTCGCTGGGCACGTCCTGTCCACCCCAGACGATCACTTCGCCGATCATGACCTCCTCGCCGGGGCGCGAGCCCTCGACATTGCCGCCGGTCTCCGCGGCGAGGTCGGCAACGACGGAGCCCGGCTTCATGCCCTCGACCATGGCTCGCGTCACGAGCATCGGGGCCTGGCGTCCCGGGACCGCTGCCGTGGTGATGAGGACGTCGGACTCGGCGATGTGGGGGGCGAGCAGGTCGCGCTGGCGCTGCGCCCTGTCGTCGCTCATCTCGCGGGCATAGCCGCCCGAACCCTCAAGCGCGTCGAGGTCAAGCTGGATGAAGGTGGCGCCCATGGATCGCACTTCGTCAGCACTGGCCGCCCGGACGTCGTACGCCGAGACGCGCGCACCCAGGCGCTTGGCGGTCGCGATCGCCTGCAGGCCGGCGACACCAGCGCCCAACACCAGGACTCGCGCCGGCTGGATCGTGCCCGCGGCCGTCATGAAGAGCGGGAAGAACTTGGGCAGTCGGTCGGCAGCCACGAGCGCTGCCCGATAGCCCGACACAAGTGCCTGGGATGTGAGGGCGTCCATGGACTGCGCGCGGGAGATGCGCGGCACGAGATCGAAGGACAGGCCCGTGGCCCCGGCGTCGTGCAGACCGCGGACAGTGTCGAGGTCGATCGCGGGCGACAGGAAGGAGACGGCGACCGCCCCCTTCCTCAGACGCTTGGCCCTGCCGTAGTCGAGGGGCCGCACCGTCGCGACCACATCAGCGGCGGCGTAGGCATCGTCCATCCCCGAGGTGGGCACCACGAGTGCGCCGGCAGCGGAGTAGTCCGCATCTGTCGCGAAGGCGAGGCTCCCGGCCCCCGACTCAACGACGACCTCGAATCCCAACTGCGTGAACTTGCCCACGACGGAAGGCACCACGGCCACCCGCCGCTCACCCGGGCGCGTCTCCCGGGGCACGAGCAGTCTCATCCCATACCTCCGGGCGGCAGCCTAGGCCAGTAGCGCCCATGCGGCACGGCGTATGCCAGTAGCGTGGCGATATGCGAGGACCCCGAGCCTTTGTCCGCGGGATACGCCGGCCCGAGGCCTTCCACGGCCACGGCGTGCGCCGCGGTTTCTTCGAGGGCTGGTACGTCAAGCTCGTGGATCCCCACCAGCAGGCGCGCTGGGCCATCATCCCCGGGGTCTTCCGTGGGCGCGACGGAGACGACATCACCGATGAGGCCTTCGTGCAGGTCCTCGACGGCGCAACCGGGCGCTCGTGGTACCACCGCTACGACGCGGATGAGTTCGTCGCGAGCGGCCGAGACTTCGACGTGCGGGTCGGCCCCAATCACTTCAGCAGCGAGGGCGTGCAACTCGATCTCCCGGGACTTCGAGGAGAAGTGGCATTCACGTCGGAGTTCGATCCGTGGCCCGTCACGTGGCGTCGCCCCGGGATCATGGGCCCGTACGCGTGGGTGCCGCTCATGGAGTGCTACCACGGGGTGGTGTCCTTCGGGCACGACCTGCGGGGAGCTCTCGACGTCGAGGGCGTGAGACAGGACCTCACCGGCGGACGCGGCTACATCGAGAAGGACTGGGGTCGCGCCTTCCCCGCCGGCTACGTCTGGATGCACTCCAACCATCTCGCCGGGGCACCGGAGGCATCCCTCGTCGCCTCGGTGGCGATCATCCCCTGGATGCGCTCCTCCTTTCGCGGATTCATCGTTGGCCTGCGCCTTGGGCGTCGCCTGCACTCCTGGGCGACGTACAACGGGTCGAAGGAGCGGTCGCTCGAGATCGACGACAGCCACGTGACCTGGAGCATCGAGGGCCCCTCGGGGCTGCTGGAGCTCAGTGCCGAGCGCGTGCGCGGTGGTCTGCTCCACGCTCCTATCCGCACACGGATGCATGAGCGGGTCGAGGAGACCCTCGACGCCACACTCGGCGTGCGGCTGACCGACCCCTCCGGCCACGTCGTGCTCGACACGATCGCGACGAGCGCAGGCCTTGAGGTCCATGGCGATCTCGACCGACTACTCGCAGTCGGCACTCGCTGACGATTCGACTGAGCAGGCGTCGACTCAGAAGGGGTCGTCGTCGTCACGCCGCGCGAGGATCTGCGCGACTACGCGCATCATCATGGCCGCCGACAGGAAGAGCCCCACGAAGCCGATGAGGCGCATCGGATTGGCGACCGTGTCGTTGGCAGCGAGGCCACCGGCGATGAGCACGAGGGCCGATCCGACGAGTCCGACGACGCCGATGACGGTGAAGAGGATCCGGTTGAGCCAGTGCTCGACCCGGTGTCCGTCGGACCCCGAGAAGCGGTCGATTCGCAGGGTCAGCCTCCCGCTGCGCGCCTGCAGCGCGAGGTCCTCGGTGACCTGCGGCATGGATCGCAGGATGGGCAGGGCCCGAACGAGCTCGCGGGTGAGTTGATCGCGCGGATCGAGATCCTGGTGGGAGACGATCTCGCCCATGCGCTCCTGGGCAGACGGGCCCATGCGGAAATCGGGATCAAGCGCGCGCAACGTGCCATCGAGGGTGAGGATCGCGCGGGCGAGGATCGTGAGCGATGGCGGCGCCCCGACTCCATGGCGGTCGAGGACGCGGATGATCTCTGAGATTGCCGCGGGGTCGAACCCTCCGCCCTGCAGCGTGGTGAGCACCACACCGAGGTCGAATTCCAGCGACGTGATGTCGATGCTTTCGCCTGCCTGGCCGGCGACACGGCGCACGGCGCGCGCCAGGACCGAGGGGTCGCGCAAGGTGAAGCCGAGCGCCATCTGCTGCAGGCCCTCGAGCGTCACGGGATCGATCCAGCCGACAGCGCCGAAGTCAATGAACCACAGCGTGCCGTGCCGGTCCACGAGCACATTCCCCGGATGCGGATCCGCGTGGTA
>CAZLZC010000019.1:8761-22105 GCA_964563825.1 uncultured Actinomyces sp. | reverse complement strand
TTGGTACTGTGTACATGCAGGGTTCGGTCCAAAGCGCCCGAAACGAAACAGGTTTTGCTCTACGCGAAAGGTCGCGGAACCTCGCGTCATTCCGGGGGGAGCATGACGGGCGCCGCAGCGACGCGTGCGTGCGTTCGGCCAGGAACCGACCATTCAGGGCAGTGGTGTGGACGTTTCACGTCTTCGATGCGAAAGGCCGCGAACCTGCGACGCAATTCCGCGGGAAAAAAGGCAGGCCAAGCGCCCAGGATTGACACGTGACGACTTGACGACTCGCGCCCGAACGGTGGCTTATTGCCCCAGTTCAGGCCGTAATTGGCAACCGCACCGCCTTGAACGCCGCGTCGTCGCCCTGGTGAATGTAGATGCGCCCGACGAGCGTGCCGTCGGCCTCGACCACGACCCATCCGCGACCGCTCACCGGATCGCCCTCGTCGAAGCCCGCCCAGGTGAACGTCGCGCTCGGTCTGCCGGCCTTCATAATGAAACGACAATCGAGCGTTCCCGTGAGCGCGATGAAGGATATCTCGCCGGTGTCGTTGTCATCGAACCGAACGAACGTCGGGCCGACCAGGTCGATCGCGTCCCGGCCCCACAGCTCCATCTCGGTGATGCGCCAAGTCCCAACAACGCTGATCGTGTTCACGCTCACGTCGGTGCCAGTACGAAATTGTTGGAGGCAATCGAGGCCGTATAGGCGTCGGGCCCAGGAACGCAGAGCTGGATCATGAACGAACCGGGCGTGTATCGCTTCTTGGACTCCAGGTACGCGGACAGCGTGTCGGCGTAGACGTCCACGACCTGCTGACCGCGAATGACCAGCACCTTGCCGCTATGCTGGCGCGACAGGTCGTCCTGGCTGCGGATGAAGAAGTCCAGTTCATCCTTCAACTTGGCGGCGATTGTCGCGGGTTCCATCGCGCGGCCTCCATGCCTGTTCTGGCCACCTGGAAGACGAAGTCAACCGCTGCGTCTATGTCGAGCACCGCCGGGCCGTCTCGACCGCCCCGTCGCCGCTACGCGTCCCCGCGCTCGTTGATCGCGGCCTTGAGGACCGCGCTCGGCTTGAACGTGAGCACGCGCCGCGACGCGATGGAAATGGCCTCGCCGGTCTTCGGATTCCGTCCGACACGCTCGTTCTTCTCCCGCACGACGAACTTCCCGAACCCGGACAACTTGACGGTCTCGCCGTTGTGGATGGCTTCCTTCAACACGTCGAGCACGGCGTCGACGAGGTCGGCCGCCCCTTTCTTCGTGAGATCGGGCTGCCTGGTGTAGACGGCGTCGGCGAGGTCGCTCTTGGTCTTGCCCATGTCGTGCTCCCAGTCGTGGCTGCTGGCGTTTTCGCTCGATCCGCCCGGGGTCGACCGGATCGGCGCGGAGTCTATCCACGGAACGAGACAAGCTCAAGGAATTCGAGGCCACAGAGACGGTAACGGCTTTCCTCCTGGGCGCGGCGACGAGCGCTACGCCACGACGGCAGTACGGCTACAGCGGCAATTCGGATGGGGTATCGGCGGTACGTCGTCGATGGCGAACACCTTCCCGTCGAGCGGCGCGCACTCGGGGCAGGTGCGCTCGTCGTCGGCCGTGATCCACTGCACCTTCTCGACCCCGACCAACCGGTAGAACGCGACGCGGCCTTCGTTGTGGGCGCGCAGGGTTTCGGTGCGAGCGATCAGCGTGGCGCGTTGCTGTACGCTCTTGAACACGGTCTTGCCGGCGCGCTGGAAGGCCTCCTGGTCTTCGACCACGCCGCCGATGTCGCGTGCCACCTCCGGGATGGATTTGCCGGTTAGCAGGCCCTGCGCGACGGCTCGTTGGATGTTCGCCGCGAGCTCGGTGGTGACGTTGCCCAGGAGCTGAACCTGGAAGTTGGCCAGGAAGTCGATAGCGGAGCGGTCGATGGTCGCGAACGTCCGCTTCACGAGGGCGTTGCGGTTCACGTCGGTGAGGTCATGGAAGTTCGGGGCCTGCAGGGCCTCCAACTGCGCGATTCCGTCGTCGATGCCCAGGCCCATCGCGCCCTCCACGTTGGGCCGCGCGCCAACTTTCCAGGCGTCGTTCAGCTCCCGCGTCACGCGGCCTACCTCCTGCTGCAGGTCTTTGAGGATGGCGACGCGCAGTTCCTGCCAGGGCTTGAGCGCGGCCTTCTCGCCGAAGCGCCGGAGCTGCGCCGCCACGTCGTCGGCCGCGCCTTCGAGCGCACGCAGCAGTTCCTTCACCCGGGCTTCGGAGTAGCGGTCCCGGGTCTGGACGGCGGCCTCGACGGCCTCGCGGATGCGACGTGCCTGCGGCGTTTCAGCCACGATCAGGCCCGGGGGTCTTCGCGTAGAGGCGTTCGATGTCTTTCCGCGCCGCGAGCGCGCGGGCCTTCGCGGCCGGCTCCACCAGCTTCAGCCGGTCGCGCGCCTCGTCCACCGTGAGCACCTCGAGCGCGACCAATTTGGCGATGTCGTCCACCGACCAGTTCGTGTCGACGACGACGGCCTCGCTGGCACGCTCGTGGCTCTCGACCGCCGGGGACAGCCCCATCTTCTGCTGGAGCGACACCTTCGAGATCAGCCCGCGGTCGTACAGGTCCAGCAGCAACCGCTTCTGGTCGACCTCGGCCGCCAGGTCGAGGTCGTTGAAGCGATAGTGCAGCATCTTGTCACCCCAGCCCTTGCGCTCGAGCCAGTTGTCGAACACCCAATCGAGGATGTCGCGGGCCGCCTGCTTGATCTCCTTCAACTGCACGATCATCTTCTGCATGGCCACCGACGCGGTGGCGTAGTTGGGCCCGTCGCCGGCCACGACGGAGCGCGCCATGCCCAGGGCCACCAGGATGTCCTCCTTCACCTCGCGCATCTTGACCTCGGTGTCCAACACGTGGCCCTCGGCGCCGTAGGTCTCGGCCTTTACCCAGAAGGGCACGACCAGGCCCTGGCGCAGGTCCATGCGCGCCAGTTCCACGCGTACGCGCTCCAGCGACTTCTGGTCGGGCGTGATCATCTGTCCGTTGAACACGCCGCCGACCTGGATGAAGCGCAGCGGCGTGGTCCAGCGCTTGGCGATGGCGCGCTCGGCCTTGCGGTAGTCGTGCAGCAGCTCGATGGCCTCGAAGGCCGGCAGCACCATGGAGTTCCCGCGGTGCTCGAACTGTGGCACGTTCCATTTCAGGTGCATCAGGCAGTCGAGATCGAGCCGGATCTCGGGGGAGAACGTGCCGTCGTCGCTCTGCGGGCGCTGGATGGCCTCGACCATGACATCGTGCTCGAACGTGAACCTCATGCTGAGGGGGTTCACGCAGATGACCTGGGCGATATCCTCGCCGCCCTGGGCGGGGGCCGCGTAGCCGACGGCGTCGCCTTTCAGCAGGAGCTGCAGGATCATGTCCTTGACGAACTGGTTCAGGCTCAGGCGCCAGAAGGCCTGCTGGGCCTCTTCGAGCACCTCGGGGTCGTCGCAGGCCAGGCCGATTTCGTCGCCCAGGGCGAACGTGCGCCAGGCGTTGATGGCGTTGGCGACCAGGGGCTCCTCCTGGTAGTACTGCACGGCCTTCCGGGCGCGGTCCTCCCAGGAGCGGGGGATCGCGTCGTTGACCGCGAGTGCCGAGAACGTGCCGGGGAGGATCGCGGCGGCGGCGGCCATGGGGACTCTGCGGGCACCGGTCGCGCGGTGCGGGCTGGGGCGGGGCGTACGGGGCTCTCGAGTGTTCATGATCGTTCTCCTAGTCAAAGATGGGGTCGGTCAGGAGCGGGATGAAGCTCACGGTGATCACGCTGGGCGTGAACACGGGCTCCGTCGTCTGCGCCCGGCGCAGCAACGCGCAGCGCATGGCGTCGACGATGTGGTCGTTGCCCTTGGAGTACACGACGCCGCGGTCGGTGGTCGTGTAGGTCTGGGTGCACAGTTGGTCTTCGACGTCCGGGTCCTCCTTGGGGAGCGAGAGCTTGCGAGCGTGCAGGGCCTTGTTGATCCGCAGCGTCATTTCCTCCTTCGTGCGCTTGCGGATCGGGTTCAGGTTGCCGTCTTCGCCGACGACGATCGATCCCCCGAAGTCGTAGCCGACCAGCCGCCCGGCGAAGTAGCAGTCGCGGTACTTGTCCAGGCCGGTCAGTTCCTGCTCGACCGACACGCCGTTGCCGCCGCGGTCGATGCCCAGGCCCAGCGGCGCGTACACCCGGTCGATGAGAGCGATCAGCTCGGAGATGGTGGGGTACGGCACGCGCTCGGCGTGGACGCGCAGCACCAGGGTCAGCTGCTCGTCGTCCTCTTCCTGAAACAGCAGGACCTCGGTGGGATCGCTGGTGTAACCGAGGTCGGCGCCCAGCCAGTACCGCCCCGGGCCGGCGTCGAGCATGACCAGCGATTCCAGACGGTCGCGGACGGCCCGCTCGCTGGTGCAGTCCTCGAAGAACTCCCCGCGCAACTCCGTCTTGCGGTAGTGGGGAATCTCCGTGACGGCGCGCAGCACCTCGGAGGCGTTGAAGGCGCCGTACGTGGGCATGCCGTGCTCGCCGGCCACCTCGTGCAGCCAGCCGGCGGTAGCCGAGCCGCCGTAGAAGGAAAGCAGCTCCTTGCGGCGCTCTTCGGACCAGTCGGGCGAGATCCACGAGGGCCAATGGAAGTGCGTCCAATTCTTGTCATGGGTGAGGTGGTAGAACGTGGTGCCGCGCAGGCCGTTGGGGGTCGAGTACACGCGGAAGATGCCCCCGGCGTTCAGGCACTGGCCCAGGGCTTCCCAGGCCTTTTCGGTCAGCCAGGCGGCCTCGTCGGCGACCACGAGATCGACGTGCAGGGAGCGGAACGAATCGCCGCGCGTGCCGCCGGGGCGGAAGTACACGGTGGAGCCGTTGTCGAGCACGAACTGGAAGTAGGGAGTGCGCTTGATCTTCCGGTCGCCGTCGGCGGTGCGGGCGACGGCGTTTCGAAGGATCTCGGCGTTGGCCAACTGGTACTCGACCTCCTCGATGATCGTGTCGAGTTGGCCCTGGAACGGCGCGACGACGAGGACGGACTTGCCCTTGTGGACGTGCGCGAACCAGAGCACCAGAGTGCTCACGTCGATGGTCTTGCCCACGGCGCGGCCGTCGACGTGCACGACGGATCTGGCGGCGCACAGCAGGTCGTCCTTCTGGTACGAGCGGTAGCGGCGGGGGCTGCCGTCGCGATTCGCCAGGAAGGCCTCGCCCCAGGCGACGGGGCTGGTGCGGTACTTCCGGAAGCGGCCGGGATCGATGCCCGCGGCGCCGCCGGTAGCGGCGGTCGCGGGTGCCGCGGTCGCCGTCGTGCAGGCGGTCGGCGTCGCGATCGTGGGGATCGAGGTGTGCGTGGGTTCCATGGGGGATTCCTCCTTCATCCGTTCGTGTGACCACGGGGTTTCGCCGGTGCCGCCGGTGCCGCCGGTGCCGCCGGTGCCGCCGGGATGACCTCGGTCTCCGATGTGCCCGGCTGCGGCGTGACGACGTCTACCGGCTCGAAGTGCCCGCACGCCAGGCAGACGAAGCCGCCGGCCCGGCTGCGGCGCTGCTCGGTGTCGGCGCGGCACTGGCCGCAACGCGCGGTGCGGTGCTCGATGTCGCTGCGCGGCGCGAGCCCGACGCGCAGCCGCAGGTCGTTGACCTCACGCTCCAGCTCGTACAGGCGCCGCCGCTCGTCCTGCTCGCACTGCGGGATGCCCAGGCCGCCTTCGAGGCCTTCCAGCTCCGCGAGGAAGTCGGCGAACGACCTGGGCGCGCGGCCATCCACGGGATCGCGGGAGTCGCGCGTCTCCTTCAACGAGCGCAGCAGCCGCAGCACCTCGTTGCTGATCGGGATCAGCACCTGGGCGGGCGCCCCCTGCACGGCGGCGACATCCAGCTTGGTGCTGATCAGCGCCAGGATGTGCACGACCTGCGTGTCAAAGACGTCGAGCTCTCCGAGCTGATCCGTGAACTGCTCGCGCTTCTCGCGGTACAGGGCTTCTTCCTCGGGCTGCAACTGCAGGCTGTAGCCGCCGTGCTTCCGGGCGTTGTTGTTGCCCGGCTGGCCGCCCTTGTCGCGCTCGGGCGGGGCCGCCGTCACGTCGGGGGCGGGCGCCGCGTCGAGCGTGTCGGCCGCCGCTTCGGGGTTCGCATCCGCCGCCAGGGCGTCGGCGTGGAAGCGGCAGTACACGCCCCCCTTCACCGCGGGCTGCGTGCACCGCTCGCCTGTGGACCTGCTGACGGCCTGGCAGGCTTCAGCTTTGAACGCCATGGCTCACCTCCTCCTCGGTTTCGTGCGCGCTCACGAGGCCAGCATGCCGAGTTCCGGCGTTATGTAAATACTAAGAAAATGACATAGTATTGTACGTGTGTCAGGGTTCAACCTCGCGCGGCCTCGTCGGCCGGATTGGGGTGACGATCCTGCGTGACCGCCGTCGACCCCCGCGCCCGTGCCAGGACGCGCCAGACCGTGCGCTCGGACAGGAACATCCGGTCGGCGATGCCCGCGACCGGGTAGCCCTGCGCGTGCAGCGCCAGCACGCGGCGGTCGCGCTCTACCTTGTTCAGGTTGCGGCGCCCCGGGATCCACATGAAGACCGGCCGGCCGCCCACGGCGTCACACACCGCCTGCAACAGCCCTTCGGGCAGCACCTCGCGCGCGCTTACGTAGTGGCGGCCCATTGCGTCACCTCCGCTTTGTCTACGAACGAGCCGTCGGCGTTGTAGATGTGACGCTCGAGCGGCAGGCTGTCGCGCAACTCGGCGAGGTAGCGGTCGCGGTCCGCGTCGTTCTCGCTCAGGGACTCGTACTCGGGGCACTTTTTTACGCGGCGCGCCGGGAGGGTGTGCAGGTCGTACGTCGCGGCGGCGCGGCTGTCCTTGCCGCGGTGCCAGTTGCCCTTGGCGCAGCGCACCTTGAGGATGTAGCGCCCGGAGCGCGCGAACTCTTTGAACTGCCGGCAGAACAGGCAGTCGGCGCAGCGGATCTCAGCGGCCGTGGGCGTGGTCTCGCCCGCCTTCTTGGTCGTCGTCGTCATGGCGTTCTCCTTTTGCGCCGGCGTCAGAAGGACGCCGTGGGGTCGTCGTTCGCGGCGTCGTCCGCCGCCGTGCCCTCGTCGGCGCGCTCCACGCGGAACTGGCTCGCGATGACGGCGGCCGGATCGGTGGCCGAGCAGACCGGCCAGTACGCGCACGCACCGAAGCCGAAGCAGGCGTGGGAGTTCCGGTGCCAGTGGTTCTCGCGGCGGGCGAGCAGGATCTCCTTGCCCACGCCCCACATCTGGGTACGGACTGCGGCGACGGTGTCGGCGTCGAGCGGGACGCGGAAGCGCACGAAGCGGGGCTCGGCCGCGAGCCAGGCCGCCAGGCGCCCCTGGAACTCCTCGTCGCTCTCGGGAAGACGGCGCTTCGCCGAGGTCTTCCCGGTCTTCGACGCGGCGATCAGTTCTGCGCAGCGCGCCTGGTACGACTCCTCGGACTCGCCCACCGCCTGCACGAGCCGCGGCTTCACGAGCACGTTGCAGAGAGTGCCCGTGATGGGGTGGCCGAGCGCCTCGCGGGCGAAGTAGGCGTGCGCGTGGAGCGACAGGTCGGCGGCCAGGCGGTCGCCGAGATCGTGAGGGATCGCCGCGACCGTCTTGTGCTTGAAGAGCAGCACGTCGTCCCCCTGGCGGACGACGCCGGCGATCCCGCCGGCCACGCGGAACGAGCGCGACGACCGGCCGCTGGCGGGGTTTACGAGGGCGCTGTCGAAACGCTGCTCCCCGGACAGCATCTCGACGTCGTCGTAGTCGAACCGCGTCGCGTACGCGCGCATCATGGCGGACAGGCTGTGCCAATCGGCCTTGTCGTTCGCGTCGCCCTCGCGGTTCGGGAAGGCGCTGTCGACGGCGGCGAGCATCTGCTCGACCGAGTGCGTGCGGTACCAGGCCCCGAGGCAGGCGTGGACCGCCGCCCCGAAGCGCAGATAGCGCGGCTTCGAGATCGGCACCAGGCCGTCACGGTCGCGGTACTTGTACTTGCGGCGGCAGGTCTGGAAGTTGGCGATCGCCGAGCACGTGAGGACGTCTTTCACCGGGGCGTGCTGCGTCGTGTGCGTTTCCCTGCGCTCCATGGGGTCACCTCGCATTCGTCAGTGGTTGGCCCTTCTCGGGGCTCTGGAGGGGGAACGCCGTCGTTTTTGGCGAAGTGGGACAGGTTCGCTGTCGATTTCTGACGATTTCTTGTCCGAGGCGCTTCAGGGCGCGCTGGTAGCGCTTCCGCGCGGCTTCGTGCGTGAGCCCCAGCCGTTTGGCCATCTCGTGCTGGTCCACGCCCTCGAGCACACCGACGACGAGGTCGGCATCGCGGCCGATCACGATCTCGAGCCACGCGCGGATGCTCGCCATCGTGTCGATGCCGTTTGCGATCGGCGGCAGCATCGCCAAGAACGCGACGACGTCGTCGCGCTCGCTGTCGTTATCGCCGGTCGCCGGGTCGGCGACCTCGTCGCCGTCCGGGAGGGGCGCGGCGAACCATCGTTCGGCGAAGCGGCCGCGCCGAACGTGCCGACGGCAGTTTTCGACGAGCGTGGAGGCGAGCCGCGACGTCTTCGACAGGTCGACGCGCCGCACCGCGTGCTCGAGGCCCACGACGATCGTGTTCACCAGCTCGTCGCGCCGCCCGCCGTAGCCGGGGACGAAGCATTGGAAGATGCCGTCGAGACCAGGCCACAGACCCAGCCAGATGATGTGGAGAGCGAGCCGGTCAGAGGGTGCTGTCTGGGCCTCTCGGACGAGATCGGCGTAGATCGCGTCCTTCTCGTCGAGGTGCCCGGCCTGGTCGCGGGCGTACGTCACGACCGCCCACGGATCAGCGAATGACAGGAGCGACGGGCGCCGCGATCTCACCTGATCGAACTCGCGGCGTGATTGCGATGTGGACACCGAGCGCTTCAAGTACCCGTGCAACGTCCCCCAGGGCGACGGCATGAACGCCTGCCTTGCGGCCGGACGTCATGCGTTCACTGGGGCCGCGAGCTGGGCGTCATGCGCTCTGGTGGCTGTCTACAACCTCGGCGGCGGCGTCATGCGCTCACAGGGGCCGCCTCTGGCGTCTTGCGCTCTCGAACCCGCATGCGATCGTTGCGGCGATCGCTACTCCTCGATTTCGTTTGGATCGATGCGAAGCCGCAGCACGGTCAGGTGGCGGCACCTCGGGTAGTAGCAGACGAGGTGGATCAACCCAGCGCCCATGAACGAGATCTGGAGCCCACCACGCTCGACCTGGAAGAACCGCTCACCTTCCACGTAGCCCAGCAGCGCCTTGCATCGCTTGCCCTGGCAATGCACTTCCCTTCTCGTATTCGGCACGATCCACCACCTTCCATCCCCGGGCCTGTCACGGCATCGCCCCTCTACGGCGCACTGATCCCGTGGTGGAGGTGAACGGCTGCGCCCGTGGCGCGTGCCGCTACGCGACGCGTGGCGTTGGCGATCGATTCGGCGGGAGAGCGCGCCGACGAACCCTACGAACGGGGCTACATGCCCCACGGCGATCGTCGATCGAGGCGAGAAAGCGTGTTGATCTCTGGGTGCCGCAACACCGCTCGACGCGAGGCGCGCGGGAAGTAGGGTAGGGCGGATGCGGCCGTACTTCTTGACGACCAGGCGGGGATGGATACCCTCAGAGACGAGTCGGGGGTTCATTCGCACGTTCTCCCAGGCTCAACGACCGACCGGGGATCTGTTAGCCGCAGCCCCGGTTTGTCGTTTCTAGGCGCGCTCGACGCGCGCCGTCGTTACTCGACCGCTTTCAATGCTCCCCTCTTGCCGGTGTTCTCGGGCGCGATCCACTCGTTCGGCGCGAGGCGCACCACGTAGCCCCGCTTCTCCAAATCCCGCAACGCGTTCTGGATGCTCTGGTGGTTGGCCTCGACCTCCTCGAGGACGTCCTGGTAGCCGCAGGGGCGACCGACCTTCTTGAGGAACGCGAGAACCTTGCGGTTCAGGGGCGGCCCCTCGGGGAACATGGACTTGCGGCCCTGCTTCTCGCGCGCGACGCGAGTCGCGACAGAGTGGGTCGTCTCCCGACCCTCCGCGAGCAGGGCTTCCGCGGCGTTGTCGCTGGCGCTCGCGCCCGTGCCGTCGAGGAGTAGATCGAGTTTCGCTTCGACGTCGCGGGTCATGGCGCGCAGACGGTCGAGCAGGCTCGCGAGGCGGATGATTTCTTCTTTCTGTGTTCGCCGGACCATGCGCCCCCCGTTCGGTAGGCGATCTCGGGCCATGGTAACAAGGTCCGTCTACCACGACCGCCACCCGATGTACATCCCAAACGACAACAAATGATCGCCCGATCACATCATTGGCCGCGCTCCTGACTGGCGACGCGTCGGTTCGCTTCGGGCAAGGGTTGGCAGGTACTCTGCTTTCTCGGAATATCCCTTCCGGTGGTCGCGATTCCGTGGGGATTCGTAGCAATTGGGCCGCTCCTCGACCCGCCTCGTCGATCGGAAAGGGCATCGGGTGTCGCCGACCTACGTCGAGGGTCAGTCGCAGACCTACCCGGCCGCCCGGGCGAACCGGCGTGCCGGTGACGGGCGTGTAATTCGCCGTCATGCTCCCACGTTATGCAGAACCTAGCGAACTGGTCATCGTGGAGCCGTTGGATGTCCGGCTGCCCTGGCACGTGGCTGTCCACGGGCAGAGGGCCTGGACGGAAAGGCGAATGGCTTCACCGTGGCGCGCGCACGTCAACCCCATCGCGTCCGATCCAAGCGAGAAGAACTCGTACGCATCCTCGCCGACGCCCTGCTCGACCTCCTGCTCGCGGCCCCGCGGGCGACGCTCTCCGCAGGGTCGAAAGCTCTTGATACCGTTGCGGAACAACGCCCTCCTGTCCCCCGGCGCGGCGCCCGACGCGGCGCGCGCCGCGGAACCCACCGTGACGGAGGTGAGCGATGACCGGAATCCACCGTATGGACGATCGCCGACGCGTCGGCGACGTTGCCACGGAGCTGGCGGCGCTCTTAAAGCTGAGCGTGGGAGAGCTGCGCGACCGCTTCGAGGAGCTGTATGGATTTGCCTGCCGCACCAGGAACAAGGATTACCTGCGCAAGCGTCTGGCCTGGCGCATCCAGGAGTTGGCCGAAGGCGGGCTGTCCGAAAACGCGAGGGCTCGTATTGATGAACTGGTGCCGCCCGGCACGTCGATCGTGCTGCCAGGAGCCTACCGAAAGCAGGCAGGGGAGGGCGCGAAGCTCCTGGCCAGGGCCGGCCACCACCCCTCGAAGCGCGATCCGCGGTTGCCGCCGGTCGGCACGGTGCTCGAGCGCGAGCAGGCCGGCGTCGTGCACCGCGTGACGGTCGGCGCCAACGACTTCGTCTACAACGGCCGTCGCTACGCCAGCCTGTCGCAGGTCGCGCGCGCCATCAGCGGTACGCGCTGGAACGGCTTCGCGTTCTTCCGACTCGGCGAGCGCGACGCGCGCGTCGCTCGAAGCGACGAGGCGCGCCGATGAACGCCCGCCGGAAGGGGAACGGCAAAGGCCACGACGAGCAAGGACCGGCCCAGAGGCGTTGCGCCATCTACACCCGTAAGAGCACCGACAAGGGCCTGGAGCAATCCTTCAACTCCCTCGACGCCCAGCGCGAGTCGTGCGAGCACTACATCGCGACTCAGGCCGACAAAGGCTGGCTCGCCCTCGAGACGCACTACGACGACGGCGGCTTCTCCGGTGCCAATACGGACCGCCCCGCCTTCCAGCGCCTGCTCGACGACGTAGACGCCCGCCGTGTCGACGCGATCATCGTGTACAAGGTCGACAGGGTATCGCGGTCGCTTCTCGACTTCGCGCAGTTCATGGACAGGCTCTCCCGGGCCGGCGTGGCGTTCGTCTCGGTCACCCAGAGCTTCTCCACCGCCGATGCCATGGGCCGGCTGACCCTCAACATGCTCATGAGCTTCGCGGAGTTCGAGCGCGAGATGATTGCTGAGCGCACGCGTGACAAAATGACGGCCTCCCGCCGCAAGGGCAAGTGGACGGGCGGCACGGTGCCCTTGGGATACGACGTGAAGGACAAGAAGCTGGTCGTGAACGCCCACGAGGCCGAACTGGTGCGTCGAATCTTCGATCGCTACCTGGCGCTACAGTCGACTTTGAAGGTGATGCACGAACTGAACACCGATGGGTACCGGACGAAGGCTCGCAAACGTCGGGACCGCACCGCGAAGCACACGGGTCTCTGGACCAAGGCGGCCGTGATCCGCGTGCTGCGAAACCCGATCTTCGCGGGCTACATCGCGCTCGGCGACGAGCGGTTCGAGGGCGAGCATAAGGCCATCCTCGATCGCGAGACGTTTGAGCAGGTGGGCAGAATCCTCAACGGCCACACGCCCCAGCAGTCGGCGACCCACAGCCGCAATCCCGCCTACCTGCTGCGCGGGCTCATCTACTGCGGTGCGTGCCATGCGCACTGCCTGCCGGCGTCGACGCGCCGGGGAGACAGCGAGTACCGATACTACCGCTGCGAGAAGCGCGACAAGGAGGGTGCGGCCGCCTGCCCGGGCCGACCACTGCCGGCGGCCGCGATCGAGAATTTCGTGGTCGGGAAACTGCGCGACGAGATCCGGTCGCGTGACCTTGGTGCCGACGTGCTCGTGGCGCTGCGAGCGCGAATCGACCAACGACGCGTCCTGCTCGAGGGGCGGCGCAAGCTCATCCCGCGCGAGATCGCCGGGCTGTCGGCCGAGGGACGGAAGCTGGTCAACGGTTTGAAGGGGACGGAGGGCGCCGCCGATCGCGGGCTCGAAGCGCGCCTCCAGGAAGTCGGCACTCGGCTCGAGGACGCCGAACGGCGCCTGGCCGAGGTCGGACGACAGCTCGCTGCGCTCGACAGCGCCGGGGCGACCCAGACGTGGGTGACAGCCGTGCTTCAGGACTTCGACGCCTTGTGGGACGTCATGACCGACGAGAACCGTGGGCGCCTCGTGCGCGTCCTGGTCGAACGCGTCGAGGTCGACGGGGCGAGCGGGGACGTGACGATCATGCTCGCGGACCCCGCGGCGAGCATCCTGGACGGCGTGGAGGCTGAGGAGGAGGGGAAGGCATGCGAGCAACACGCGGCCGCGGCGCGGTGCCCCCGGTGGCGAAGTACGAGACGGTCATCAAGACGGTGACAGCGGCGGAGCCCGTGGCGGGGCAGGGCGGTTCGCGCGTGATCACGGGTCGCATCTGCCGCGTGCGGCGCCGGCACGCGGTAGCGTTCGTCGAGGCGCCCGCGATGGAAACCGTTCCCGCCCAGCCCGTGGAGCGACCGCCGCGCACCGCCGTGCTCCTGGCGACGGCGCACCGGATGCAGGAGATGATCGATCGCGGCGACGTCGACGGGCCCGCGGAGCTCGCGCGACGGCTCGGCGT
>CAZLZC010000019.1:0-8661 GCA_964563825.1 uncultured Actinomyces sp. | reverse complement strand
AGCAGGAACTCCATCGCGTCGACCACGTTCAGGGGGTGCAGAAGTTGGCGCAGGGTCCACATGCGCTCCAGCGTCAACGGGTCGTGAAGCAGCTCTTCTTTGCGGGTGCCCGATTTGTTGATGTCGAGGCAGGGGAAGACGCGCTTCTCCATCAGCTTGCGGTCGAGGTGCACCTCGCAGTTGCCGGTACCCTTGAACTCCTCGAAGATGACTTCGTCCATGCGCGAGCCCGTCTCGACCAGGGCGGTCGCGATGATGGTCAGCGAGCCGCCGTTCTCGATGTTGCGGGCCGCACCGAAGAAGCGCTTGGGCTTGTGCAGCGCGTTCGAGTCGACCCCGCCGGACAGGATCTTGCCCGACGGCGGCACGACCGTGTTGTAGGCGCGCGCCAGGCGCGTGATCGAGTCGAGCAGGATCACGACGTCGCGGCCGTGCTCGACCAGGCGCTTGGCCTTCTCGAGCACCATCTCGGCCACCTGCACGTGCCGGCTGGCTGGCTCGTCGAACGTCGAACTGATGACCTCGCCGTGCACCGAGCGTTTCATGTCGGTCACCTCCTCGGGGCGCTCGTCGATGAGCAGCACGATGAGGGTGACCTCCTTGTGGTTCCGCTCGATGGCGTGGGCGAAGTCCTTGAGGAGCATGGTCTTGCCGGTGCGCGGCGCCGCGACGATGAGCGTGCGCTGGCCCTTGCCCTGGGGCGTGAGCACGTCGATGACGCGCGTCGAGAAATTGTGCGCGTCGTGCTCGAGGCAGAACCTCTCTTCGGGGTACAGCGGCGTCAGCTCGTCGAACAGGATGCGCCGCCTGGCGGCATCGGGCGCCTCGAAGTTGATCGATTCGATCTTGAGCAGGGCAGAGTAGCGCTCGGACTCCTTGGGCGGCCGGATCTGGCCCGATACCGTATCGCCGTCCCTCAACCGGAAGCGGCGGATTTGCGTCGGCGAGACGTAGATGTCGTCGGGGGCGGGCATGTAGTTCGACGCGGGCGAGCGCAGGAAGCCGAAGCCATCGGGCAAGACCTGCAGCACGCCCGCGCCGGACATTGTCATATCCGATCCGGCGTCGGCCCGGAGCGGGGCGACTGGTACCTCTGCGATCTCGGCGCGCGCGTCGGGATCGAGACGCTCCTCGGGGCGGGGTGGCGGCGGAACGGGGACGGGTGCCGACGGTTCGGGGGCTACGGGAACCGGCGTCAGGGCGGGTGACTCGACCGGGGGAGCGGAATCCCGGGAGTCAGAGCGACGCCCCCTCCGTGGCCTGGCAGCCTCGAACTCCTCCAGAGAGAGCGTGAAGACCTGCGGCTGGTGGTCCTGGCCGGGAGGCGTGCCTTGGGCGGCATCGGCCTGTCGCAGGGCGCCGGGTGCGCGTACGACCGTAGCGGGATCGTCCCGATCGATCTTCTCGTTGGGGCGAGTTGGCGACGGAACGGGGACGGGCGCCGAGAGATACGGTTCGCCCGGGGTCGCGGCCCCCCGGGAGCCAGAACGACGCCCCCGTGGCGGTACGGCAGCCTCGAATTCTTCAAGAGTGAGCGCGAACACCTGCGGCTGGCCGTCCCGACTGGGGGGCGTGGCGACCGCCGTCAGAGCGCCGGGAGACGCCCCGGGCTCGCTCGGCGGCGCGCCCCCGAAGAGAGCCTGGAGGCGTTCGATTTCCGGCGGTGAAGGCGAGCGTTTCCCCGTCTCCCACTGGCTCACGTAGGTCTGGCTTGAGCCTACCTTGAGGGCAACGTCGGCCTGAGAGAAACCCAGGAGCCTGCGGCCGCTTCGAATCCAATCGCTGAGGGTGCTCACGCTTTCACTACCAACGCCGAAAACGCCAGCACGCCGACGCACGTGCGGTCGGATAGTGCCACCGCGGGGACTGGCTGCCAAGGGGCGTCACGTTGGGCGCCGGAACCACCTCGCCCGTTTAGTGGGTACTCTGCCGTTTACCCTGTCCCGCTCGCGCGATAAGATGCCGGCCTACCCGGGGTGGCAAGCGTGGACGATCTCGATTACGACCAGGAACTGCGCGATGCCTTGGCTCCAGGAGTGTCGCCAGACCATGTCGACGGCCTCGACGAGGCGGAAGCCATCCTGGGTGTCTTCGGTCTCGCTCGGTCGCTGTTTTCGACGAGCCACGCGAATACCGCCGTCAAGTTGGTGGTCCTCTTTCGACTGGCCCAGACGGACGGACGTTTCGATCGGGAACGCATCCGGTCGTTGAATCGCTCGATCGGCGCCGAGCGTCTCGACGCGATCGTTACGTCGCTCCACGATGGGGGTTGGCTGGATTTAAGGGACATAGACCACCAGTACCGCGTCAGCCCCTTGGGACACTACTTTCTGTCGGTGCTCCGCGCTGCTGGCTTCGCATCCCAAGGCTCGGCGAACCTCCTGGTCCGTGCGGCCGAGACAGTGCGGTTCGGGGCCGCCGTCGATGGGGGCAGCGAGCTGCGCTTGCTTGGACTGCTCCTGGCGCAGACCGAGGACGTCGCGGACCGCGCTCGCGAGACGCTACGCGTTGGTCGGCCGCGCGATCTGATCCGCTTCTCGCGCGAAGAGGTCCGCGACCAACTCGCGCATGTCGACGACGTCCTGACGGCGCTCGAGGAGCGCTTTCGCCAATCGCCTGCCTCGTTCGACCGAATCGTGCGCATCCACGAGGCGATGCAGAGCATCCTCCGTGCCCATAAAGGCCTCGGGGACCGCTTGGCCGAGTGGAACCTGAAGACCCTGGAAACCGCGGGTGCGGGCTACAGCCTGACGGCGCTCTGTGATGCCGTAGCCGGCGCGACCGACGAGGAGGTGTGGGAGTCCGTACGCGCGGGTGCCGTGAGCCTGCCCGGGCACGTGGTGGCGTTCTCCACCGATCAGGCGATTACGCGCTCGATCGCGTCCCGGAGTGCTTCTCGGGCGACCCGCGAGGCTTTCGTGTACCAGCCGCCCGACGAGCCGACGGTGGCTGCGTTGAAGCTCGAAGACGTTGATCCAGTTGCCCGCCTGCGTCTGACTTTGCGCGACCTGTGTGCTGGCTTGCCCCAGGGAGCGACGCTCCCGGCGGCCGAATGGTTGGGGGTTCACGCCGACGACTTCGCCGATGCCGTGTTCCTCATGAATGTACTCGCCCGGATAGAGGGCCAGGCCGCCGGTACCATCGACGTGGGAGGCGTGCGGCTCCAAGCCGAGACGCCGACGGCGGCCAACGACGAGTGGCGCGACCTCGCCCCGGACGCGGCGATCGAGAGGTTGATGGAGTTGGGAGTGCTGGCGTGCTTCCCCGGTAAGGGCGTCCATTCCGACGTTCGCTTGCGCCGATTGCCAGAAGGAGATCCCGCGGATGGATGAACGGGCGGCCACGATTGCGCACCTCCTGCTCCGCATTGGCGTACTGGATCCGGACAACGCCGATCACCAGCAGGTTCGACAGGAGTTGATCGCGGATTCCGCGCTTCTTGCGGCCGTTCGCGAACGGCTGGCGGCAGTCGGATGGAGCCTCGAGCAGTTTCTTGGGTACTGGGGCGTCAGGATCGATCGCGATGTCGAAGCGGCGACGACGGGCTTGCCGCGTGCAAGTGAGATTCAAGCGCATCACGTGCGTCTGCTCATCTGGTTGTGGATTCATCTCGTGTACCGACAGATCGAAGCCGCTCGGCGCGAGGAGACACCGGATCCCGTCCCAGGCCGCCGGCAGCATGCCTTGGATCTTGCCAACGACGGACCGCACGCCGAGGACGCACCCAGTGTGCCGGTCGAAGAGATCTTGGCGGAGTTCAGTCAGCAGTACTTAAAGACGCAGGTGAAGGCCATGCTCACGGTGTTGCGCAAGCACCGATTCGTCACCCAGGACGGGGCCAACGGACCGGTTCATGCGGGGCCGGCGCTGTACGTATTGGTCGATCCGCTGCGCATGGAGGAACACGTCGTCGGAATGGCGCGCCGTGGCGCCGGATCATTGGACGCCGCGCGTGAGCACGACACCGGAGGGAGCCGCTGATGTTCACCATCGAGCGGATTGAGCTCTTGAACTGGGACATACAGGACAATCAGATTCTGGTCCTGCAAGACGGCGTAAACCTTCTCACCGGAGAAAATGGATCCGGCAAGACCGCTGTCCTTGATGCGATCAAGGTCGCCCTCGGCGCCAGCCACATCGGTGGCGGTCGACCGATCGATTTCTATCTGCGCGCGCGCGAGGCTCCCTACGTCATGGTACGACTCGTCGTGGCCAACCCGGCGGATCCTGCCACACGCGGGCGGCCCTTTGACGTCCTCGGGGGCGGATTCGAGTCCGATCGCGTGAGCCTGGCGATGGTCGCGAAAGCGGCCGACGACGGCTACGAGAAGCGTTGGTTCATCCTCGACGGCGACACGTCGCCACTCGCGCCCGGGATCAACCCGCGCCCCTTCGAGCGATTGGCTGACTACCAGGATCGGCTTGAAAAACTCGGCCTCGGGCGCAGTTTTCGAGCTTTGATTTGCACCCCCCAGGGCGACGTCGCGTCTTTTTGCCGCCGCAACCCCTCCGACGTGTTCGACCTGCTGTACGACATCATCGGTGGCAAGGACGCTTTGGAGGAGTGGGAGCGCCTGAAGAAGGACTACGAGCAGACGCGCCAGCAGCACGAGACACGCTTGGGAGAGTTGGCGGAACGTGAACAGCGCCATAATCAACTGCGGTCGCGACTGGCGATCCACGAGCGATTCCTTCGAGTACGCCGGAGGCTCGATCTGAATCGGCTGGCGCTACCGTTGGCACGTAGCCGCGTACTGACAGCCAGGCAGCAGGCGTGCATGGACCGAGCCCGTTCGCTCGACCGTGAAGTGCAGGACGCCGAGCGGAGAGCGGCTGAGGCTCGTGAGCAGCGTGCTCTGACGGCGACGCGGCACGAAGACGCACGGGCAACCACGGATCGGCTCGACGCGGACTGCAAAGCAGTGCGCGCCGAGGCCGAGGTCATCGCGAAGGCATGGGCCAACGCCCAAACGCAGTGGGGGTCACTCGATCAACTCCGCGAGCAGACGGAACACCTTCCCGTACGCGACCTTGATGCGCTCGAGGCCGCAGCCGAGGAAGAGCGCACCGAGGCCGGCAGGAAGGAGGCCGAAGGACTCGCCCTGGAGCGGGAAGACCATGAACTGGAGGCTGAGCTTCGCTCCATTGCCGACGGGATCCTGCCCCCTCCCGAACCCGTGCGGCTGTTCCGCGACGCGCTGAGGCGTGAAGGGGTAACGGAGCACATGCTGCTCGCCGACTTGTTGGAGCCGCAGCTGCTCAGCCAGGATGACCGCCATGCGTTGGAGAGCTTCCTCGGAGACCTGCGGTTTGCCATCGCCGTGCCGGACGTTGTCGCGTTTGCGCGGGCGATCGCGGTAGCCCGCCGGGAGCGGTTTCCCTTCTACGTACTGGCGCCTGATGTCAAAGCGCGCCGCCCCCTCGACGGTGAGCACCCGTTCCTCGATGCGGTTCGCGTCAAGGAACCGCGCTACGAGGGCTTGGTCAATCGCTTGCTCCGATGGGTGCGGCGACTCGACGTGGGCACAGCGGTTACGGATACGTTCCGAGAGCCGGGCGCGCGCGTCGCGGCGAGCGGGTTCGTCCTGGATCGCGTGGGCGGGGTCTATAAGGGCACCGACCGTTTCTTTCTTGGCCGAGAAGCGCTCGAGGTCCGCAAAAAGGAAGTCGAGACGCGGCGTGAGGCCATCCACGCGGAGGCGCAGGTGCTCAGCCGGGCGCGAAAAGCGCACCTCGCGAGTGCCCGCGTGCTCGAATCGGAAGCTCGGCAGGAACGCCTTCGTCGCGACTGGGAGGAGCGCCGGGCCGAGCACGCGAGGCTGGTAGGTGAACTGCGAGTGCTCGAGAATAAGAAGACACAACTGGATCTCGACGCGGATCGTCTGGGTACCGAGGGCAGGTTGGCCTGGCAAAAAGCGGATCAGCTCAACCGGGATCTCCGGGACTTGGACGCCGCCGCCACGAGAGAGACCGATCTCGCGAACGAGAAACGGACGGCGGCCGAGCAGGCGAGGGCCGAAGCTCAACGCATGGCCGCCGAGGTCGTCGATGGGCAGGCGCGAGCTGACGCGGCGCGTAGCACACTTCGAGATCGTGGCGTCGAGTTCGCGGACGAGGCCGAAGCCTGTGCCCGAGAGAAGCTCCCGGAGGCGGTCGAGGCGTTGCTTCGCCGCGAAGAAGAGGAACTGCAGTCGTTTCAGCCGGAGGACATGGACGAAGCGCTCCCGGGCAATGTCCGCACCCTCGAGCGTCAGGTCGAGGACGTTCGCGACGAATTGGGTCGACTCGCCACGCAGGCGGAAGCGGATCGCGAGAAGGTGGATCGTGCCCACGACCAGTATCGGCGATTCACGCGTAATCGGTTCCGGTTGTACTTCGACCGATTGCGTAGCGAGGCCGAGCGCATCCGATTCAAGGTGGAGGGGAGCCTCACGGAGCGCATAGGTGGCCGTTTTGACCTCGGGCTACAAGTCTCGGTCGGCGACAAGGCCCCTGTACCGTATGACTCGGCGGCCCTGTCGGGGGGAGAGAAAGCCGCATTATCGATCCTCATGGCAATGAGCGCGATCGAACGTGGAGACGGCGGGGGCCCCGGGTTCTTCCTCATCGACGAACCGTTTTCGGCGTCTGACACGCACAAGATTCAGGAACTCGGTACGTTCCTGGCTCGAACCGGCGCGCAATATCTGATCAGCATGCCCACCACCATGGATATTGCACGCTGCGGATCGTGGCTACAGGCGGTGCTCACCTGTACCAAGACGCTGGGCGGCGGAGACGCTCGGGCTCCTCGGGTCAAGTGCAGCTACGTCGAGCGTGCCAATGCCTGAGCGACGCTGGCGATCGGTCTCGCCGGAGGGCGCCGCCGAGGTGTTGCTCACGGTAGCGCAGACCGATATCGCGCGAAGGCTCACGCGCAGGTTGCTGGACGGGAAGATCATGCGTTGGGACTCGTTGGCGCGTCTGGCGCCAGCGGGTTTGGATCGTCTGGACGTAGAGCGAACCGCGAAGGCCCTTTTCCACGGGGGCCTGGTCGAGATTGCGGAGCGGAGGGACGCGAAGGGGGATTTCCATCCGTATCAGATTCGCAAATCAGGAGACGCAGACGAGGCGCTGCGGCGCCTGGCAGGCGAAGAAGCCCGCGCGGCCGATGTTCGTTTCGAGCGTGCTAGCCGCTTGATCGCCGCGTTGGAAGAGATGGCCCGGCAACCCGGGGTGCTCCCCGTCCCCGCTCGAACCCTGGTTCAGCGTGCGCTTGGGAATACGAAGATAGTGAGGGTGGCGGACTACCGGGCCGAGATCGAGGCGGCGTTCGAGGTACCTCTCGACACGGTCGTCCGCGACCACACGGCCGCAGTGCTGACCAGTGGCCCCTTTCGCTTCAGCTTTCGGGGTGCGGCGATTGACGGAAGGATCAGCCATCCCTGGACCGCGATCCCCGAGCCGGTCCTGCGCGACCTCGTGGATCTCACGGTCGAGGCAGACGAGATACTGACGGTAGAGAACCTCACGCCCTTCGAGACGCTTTCCTTCCGCGGCGAAGCCACCGGACGGGTCCTACTCTTCACGTCGGGCTTCCTTGGCCGGGCCGAGCGGCGGTGGCTGGAAATTCTGGTGCGTGCGCCTCGTGTTCGGCGGGTGGTTCACTGGGGCGACATCGACCCTGGTGGCCTCGCTATCTACCGTGACATCGCGGATCTCGTAGCAAGGGTGGCGCCCGACGTGAACGTTTCGCCCTGGCAGATGGATGCCGAAGCCCTTGAACACCCGGCGGCCGTGCCCCTGACGGCACGAGATCGCATACGCCTGGAGAGGTGGGTCGCGGACACGGAAGCGCCGCTGCAAGGCGTCGCGCAGGCCATGCTGGCGTCAGGTCGAAAGCTCGAGCAAGAGGCGTTGCTGCTGTAGTGATTGTGAAATCGGTTAGCCGATCGAGCACCCTCGCGGCCCTGGCGAGTCGAGCCGATCGGGGTGTCGGTCTCCCATTTCCCAGCACGCGAACCGAATTGTCTTGTCCAGCGCGCTGGCGTAGGATTTCGGCCAGTCCACAACCCGGTAGGATCCCACGTGCGCGTCTGCCCCGAGTGCGACCGACAAGGCAACGAGGAGATTTGCCCGGCCTGCGGGACGCGCACGCTGCTCGAGGCGCCGTCGGACGCCGGGATTGATCCTTTGCTCGGTCGCGTCTTCGAGGGCCGCTATCGCATCGAGTCGCTGATCGGCCGGGGGGGGATGGGCGCGGTCTACAAGTCCACGCAGATCACCATGAACAAGGTGGTCGCGGTCAAGGTAGTGAAGCCCGAGTTCGCGGCGAACACCGAAGCCGCCAAGCGCTTCCACCGCGAGGCCAAGGCCGCGAGCTCGCTCTCGCACCCACACACCATCCGCGTGTTCGACTTCGGGCAGACGCCCCAGCGCGAGCTGTACATGGCCATGGAGTTCCTCGACGGGCGCTCGCTGGGCAAGCTGCTGCGCGACGGCCAGAGGCTTCCCCTGCAGCGCACGTTGAAGATCGTGGCGGAGATCGCGTCGTCGCTCGTGGAAGCCCACGAACGAGGGCTGGTGCACCGCGACCTCAAGCCAGAGAACGTCATCCTGCTGAACTTGGCGAACGACCCCGACTTCGTGAAGGTGCTCGACTTCGGCATCGCCAAGTTCCTG
>CAZLZC010000018.1:8985-22960 GCA_964563825.1 uncultured Actinomyces sp. | reverse complement strand
AGGGCCACCACATCCCCGAAGGACCTACTCACGTCCCTGATCTCCAGGAGCGCCGGGTTGGTATCCATGGCTAACTGCCCTTCCTACGAAGCGAATCACCCAGGCGAGAGGCTCGCTGGGCGAGGATCACGGCGATGAAAGAGACCAGCAGAAGCAGGGTCGCAAGCGCGTTGATCTGCGGGGTGACTCCAAAGCGGACGCTGGAGTAGATCACGATCGGAAGCGTCGGCTCCGCGGGCGACGCGGTGAAGAACGCCACGGTGAATTCATCCAGGCTCAGTGTGAAAGCCAAGAGCGCCCCCGCGATGATCGCCGGACGCATTCCAGGGAGGGTCACGCTCCAGAAGGTCTTGAGTGCGCCAGCGCCCAGGTCCCGGCTCGCCTCCTCGAGGCTGGGGTCCATGCCGGCGAGGCGGACTCGAACCACGGCTGCGACGAATGCGATCCCGAAGACCGAGTGGGCGAGCATGACACTGACAGGACTGAGTGCGATGCCCACGAGCGTGTAGAACGCAAGGAGCCCAATCGCCAGCATGATGTCGGGCATGACGGCCGGAGCCGCCGCGGCCGCATCCAGGGCGCGTGATGGCACATAGCGCTCCAGGGCCATCGCGAGCAGGGTCCCGAGAACCACCGAGATGGCGGTCGTGCCTACAGCAACGATGAGCGTCGTACGCAGTCCACCCAGGATGGAGGCATCACGCAGGAGTTCGGGGTACCACTGGAGGGAGAACCCGGTCCACCGATACGCGCTGTCGTTGGCATTGAAGCTCATGCCGACCACAACGAGGATCGGGAGATAGAGAAAGCCGTACAGGACCCACAGCGGGAGAGCGCGCAGGGACTCTCGCATCAGGCCCCCCATTTCCGGGTCCGCCTGGCTGCGCTCGCCTGGAACATCACGATCACGATGAGCAGGGCCAAGACCATGAGAGAGAGGGCTGATCCGAACGGCCAATCACGGGACTTGAGGAACTGGTCGCGGATGAGGTTGCCGATCATCTGGGAGTTGCCACCGCCGAGGAGCTCGGGGATGACGAAGTTGCCCAAGCTCGGGATGAAGACGAAGAGGCATCCGGTGATGATTCCCGGGAGCGTCAGTGGAAGCAGGATCGTGCGGAACCGGCGAAAAGCTCCTGCCCCCAGGTTTTGCGCCGCCTCGAGAAGTTGCGGATCGAGGCGCTGGAGCGAGGCGTAGATGGGCAGCACCATCAAGGGAATGTAGGCATAGGTCAGGCCGAGGATCACAGCCTGGCGCGTGTAGAGGAAGTCAATGGGCCCTAGCCCGGCGAGGGCCAGTCCATCATTGAGGATTCCCTCTCGATTCAGCAGGATGATCCAGGCGTACGTGCGGATGAGGAAATTCGTCCAGAAGGGAAGCACCACGGCGATGAGTGCTGCCGTCTGCCAGTGTGCCGGGAGCCGAGTGATGGCAAGCGCGGCTGGGAAGCCCAGCAGGAACGCGAAGAGCGTCGCGGCACCGGCGTTGAGCACGCTGGACGCCAGGACCTCCCGGTAGAGCGGTTCGAGCATCCGAGTGACGTTGTCGAGCGTCACGGGTCCCTGGACGCCGCCGAAGCGCCCTGCGGTGAGGAAGGCGTATGCGATCACCAGGCCGAGGGGCACGACCATGAGAACCACGAGGTAGGTCATGGCCGGCACCGTGGCCAGGGCACGCACGAGGGGCCCGTCGCCGTGGCGACGGACCCCTCGTGACGTGGCCGAACTCAACTCGCCTGAACCTCCGTGGCGATCTGCTGGTAGATCTTGGACGCTTCACCAAGATCGATCAGTCCCTCGCCCTTGGCAAGGTCCGCCGGGGTCATGGCGATATTCGGGTAGTCAGCGCCCAGTTCAGCAGCGGCCTTCTCGGCAATCGCCTTGTTGGGGCTCTTGTAGAGGATGTTGTTGGTCATCCAGGACTGCATCTCATCGCCGATCATGAAGTTGATGTAGGCCATCGCGGCCTCCTTGTTCTTGCTCGACTTCAAGACGACCATCGTGTCGGCCCAGAGATCAGAGCCCTCGCTCGGGACGACGAACTTCACGTTCGGATCACCCGAGTAGTTGCACCAGCCATCCCAGGCGACCGCCATGACAACCTCGCCTGATGCGAGCCGCTCGTAGAACGTGACATCGTCGAAGCCCAGGAGCGTCGGCTTGGTCTTGAGGAGTTGCTGCTTGATCTGGTCCAACTCTGCTGTGTCCGTCGTGTTAGCGCTGAAGCCCAGGGCACGGGCTGCCGGAAGGTTCATCCACGGCTGGGTGGCGAGCATCAGCGTCTTCTTGTCGTACTCCGGCGCCGGGTTGAGCAGGTCGTTCCACGACGTGGGGGGCGAAGCCATGAGGTCCTCGCGGTAGCAGATCCCCGTCGTTCCCCAGGCGTAAGGGACGCTGAAGGTGCTGCCGGGGTCGAAGGCCAGGTTCTTGGACTCGGGATAGAGATTGGCGAGATTCGGCACGAGCGCCGGATCGATGGGCTCCAGGAGTCCCGCCTCGTTGAGCGCTTGGGCGTACTGTCCCGAAACGAAGGCGACATCGATGCCGGGGTCCCCGCCAGCGGTGAGCTTGCCGACGATCTCCTCGTTGGTGGCGTGGTTCGCGACAGTCATGCTCGCCTTGGTCGTGTCCGTGAACTTCAGCGCAGCATCGGGATCCATGTAGGCATCCCAGTTGCTCACGACGATGGACTGCTTGCTGAGATCTGCATTGGGATCCAGCGAAGCCGAAGCCTCGCTGTCGGTCGACCCCCCGCCGCACGCCGCCAGGAGTACGGCAATAACGGCTCCGCCGGCCCCAATCAGGGCGCTCCTTCGCGGGTGCTTCTGGTGTGCTCTCATTCGGATTCCTCCTCGATGGTTATGCCCCGGCCCGATCGAGCCTCCCGGCGGCTCAGGTGGATCTCTGGCAGGTCGGCGGGGGCAACGCCGAGCTGCTCGCACGCGAACATGCGGATCATGTCGCGGACGTGGTCAAGCGGCGTCCATGAGTAACCGACGACACTGCGGAAGCACAGACCGTCGACCATGGCACTGATGCGTTCGGCAACGATGTGAGCATCAGCGACGGGTCGGAATGCTCCCGAAGCCGTGCCATCACGAACCAAACGCACCATTTCTTCGCGATACTCAGCGGCTAATTCCTCGCACAGCGGCTGCAACGAGGAATCATGTGTGACAACTGTCCAGAATTCGAGCCACAGGACGTACTCGTCGAAGAGCACCCCCGGGTGCGGCAAGCTGACCTCCAGGAGTGCGGCCAGAACGCGAAGATGGTCACCATGTCGACGCAGTTCGGCGAAGCGCTCGGCCGGTTTGCCGATTGCCCACCGCAGCGCATGGACGAGCATCTCTTCTCTGCTGCCGAAGTAGTAGTGCACGATTCCCGTCGACACGCCCGCTTCCACCGCGACGTCGCGCACGCGCATCCCAGCGGAGCCGTCTCGCACGAGCACCCGGGCAGCGGCAGCCATGAGCTGCTCGCGCCTGTCGAGGGCATCTTCCGCCACGAGATTCCCTGGAATCGCCACTGACGCATCAGCCAAGGCCATACCTTGGGAGAGTACTGACTGGACGTCCAGTTGGGAGCAAATCCGGAAAAGGAGCTAAGTGTGCGGATCGCAGTCGTAGGGGGCGCGGGAGCCATGGGCTCGGTGACCTCCACCGACCTGGCACGGTCCCCCGGCGTCACGCAAGTCGTCATCATCGACCCCGACGTGGCCCGCGCCCAGGATCTCGCTGAACGGCTGCGGACCCACTCGGACATCGACGTCCACGGCACGAGTGGTGACCTGGCCAGTGCTCTTCACGATTGCTCCGCCGTTGTCAATGCCTCGGGCCATGCTCGCAACATCGAGGTGATGGAAGCATGCCTCCGGGTGGGAGCCCACTACACAGACCTCGGCGGCCTCTTCCATGTGGCCGTGCAGCAGTACTCCCTGCACGACAGGTTCGAGGCGGCAGGCCTGACCGCGACCCTCTCCATGGGATCGGCCCCGGGTCTGACGAATCTGCTGGCCGCGCGCGGAATCGCGCTGGGCGCCATGGATCAGGTCGACTCGATTGAGATCGCCGACGCCGTGGTGCCGGGACGGGCCTACCATCCCTCGGAGCCATACGGGCCGCCCTATGCCGCATCCACCCTCATCGAGGAGTACACCGCTCCCGCTCCGCAGTTCCTCAACGGGCAGATCGAGTTCCATCCTGCGGGGTCCGGGGCACGGTCCTACTCCTTCCCGGGCGGAGAGGTCGAGTGCGTCTACACCATCCACTCCGAACCAGCCACGCTTCCGAGGTCCTACGCTGAACGCGGGATCCAGCGCGTGGAATGGCGCCTCGGTCTCGCACCCGCCGATCACGTGCGCCTGCTCTCTTTTGTCGCCGCCGGCCTAGCGAGTGACGAGCCTGTCACGATCGACGGCGTAGAAGTCGCGCCCATTGATGTTCTCGTGGCTGTGCTCGCACGTCAGGCACGTCGCGACGCTGCCACGCCTGATCCGGAAGCCGTCGAGTGGTTCCGCGTCATCAGCTCAGGGTCGCGTGACGGACGCCCGGTCACGGTCACGTGTGATGTCGAGGTCGTGGACCCTCCCTCCGGAGAGTTCCCCGGAGGCGCGTGGGTAACCGGTGTCCCCCCGTCGATCGCCGCCCAGATCATGGGCGGTGGACGGGCCCTGCGCAGCGGGGTTCACGGGCCAGAGTTGACCATGCCACTGGAAGACTTCTTCTCAGAGTTGGCTCAGCGGGGCATGATCCCGCTAGACCGGATCGACGACTGACCGCGGAGGCACCATGTCCCAACGACCACTGACCGTGCTGCTCGCCGCCGAGAGCGCATACGGCCCCACCAACAACTGCATCGGCATCGGCGCCGAACTCACCCGCATGGGACATCGCGTCGTCTTCGCCGCTGAGGAATCCTGGGCGGGCAAGATCGAGCCCCTGGGCATCGAAGAGCGCCTGGTCTCCATGGCCCCACCTCCGGAGGAGGAGGCCGCTGCGGGTCAGTTCTGGATCGACTTCATCCGAGATACGTCACCCGAGTTCCGCAAGAGCACCTTCGAGCAGATCACCACCTTCATCGAGCCTGTGTGGCGAAGCCTCATGGATGGCGCCAAGTACGCGAATCCCCAGTTCGCCGCCATCGTCGATGACATCAACCCCGACATCATCGTGCAGGACAACGTTTCTGCGTTTCCCGCCTTGAAGGCAGCGGGCCGGCCCTTCGTCCGACTCGTGTCCTGCCAGCCGCTTGAGATGACCGGTCCCGGGATACCTCCGGCTCTCGCCGGACTCCCGGCGGGGGATCCATCCCAGTGGCAGGCCTTTCGCGATGAGTACGCGCGGGTCACGGCGGAGGTATGGCAGGAGTACAACGACTTCTCCCTCGCGGCTGGGGCCCCCGCCCTGCCCGCAGGAGAGTTCAACTACTTGGGCGATGCCAACATCTACATCTACCCGGCGGCTATCGACTACCTGGATCGGCGTCCACTCGATTCGAAGTGGCACCGAGTTCAGTCATCCGTACGACGCACCGAGCAACCGGTGGACCTTCCTCCCCACATCGCCGATGGCGATGGCGCGCTCATCTACCTCTCCCTCGGGTCACTCGGGGGCGCGGACGTCGACCTCATGAAGCGGCTCACGGGATTTCTCGCGGACAGTCCGCATCGCTACATCGTGAGCAAGGGGCCCCGAGCAGACGAGTGGGATCTCCCGGACAACATGTGGGGTGCCAGCATGGTGCCTCAGACGACCCTCTTGGACAGGGTGGACCTCGTCATCACCCACGGTGGCAACAACACCACGTGCGAGTCCTTCCACTTCGGCAAGCCCATGGTGCTCCTGCCTCTGTTCTGGGATCAGTACGACAATGCCCAGCGCGTCGATGAGACGGGATTCGGTAAGCGACTCGACACCTACCGAGTGGAGAAAGACCAGTTGCAGGGAGCCATCGATGGCCTTCTCGCCGATACGGCGCTCCGGCAGCGGATGGCCGAGATCTCCGAGCAGATTCGCGCAGAGGATGGCGTGCGTCGTGAGGCTGAGATCATCGCCGACCTCGGCGTCGCCACGATGCGCTGATGGACCCGGACCTCTTCGAGCAAGACCTTTACGCGATTCCCGATCGTCTCGAGCTCCTCGCGGCCAACGTCGAATCCCACACACCCTGGACGGGTCTGGCTTCTCGTCGGCCGCTACTCACGGGCATGGGCTCGTCCGCCTACGCCGCACGCACCGCAGCGGGGTGGCTGCGAGCTGAGGGCGTCGAGGCGATCGACGAACTCGCCTCTAGCGATCCGGGCTGGCCTGGTGGACCCGGCCAATCCGCCGTACTCATCTCTGCGTCCGGGGGATCCGCCGAAACGTTGGAGCGGGCCGACCGGCTCCAGGCAGGCACGCAGCAGGTGGCACTGGTGAATCGCGAGGAGTCACCCCTTGCCTCCCACGCTGATGTCGTCGTCCCCATGCTGGCCGGAGACGAGGTCGGCGGCGTGGCATGCCGCACGTACAGGCACACGGTTGCTCTGCTCCTCGCACTCGGCATGGAGCCTTCCCTTGTCGCCGAGGAGTGCCGGCACGCGGCAGGTCTCACCCGGACGCTGCTCAATGGCACCACGTGGCTAGACGCCATCGATGAAGCGCTCTCGCCGGCAGAGACGACCTATTGGATCGCACCTGAGAGCCGGATCGGGTCAGCGCTCCAGTCGGCGCTCATGGTGCGCGAGATCCCGCGCCGACGCGCAGTGGCCTGCGAGACGGGCGATTGGAGTCACGTCGACGTCTACCTGACACTGACAACCGACTACCGCTGTGTGATGTTCACGGGGTCACGCTGGGACGACCAGGCCGCAGACTGGCTGCGCAAGCGAGGCTCGCTCGTCGTCAGTGCGGGTGACCCGTTGGGAGTGCCGGGCGAAATCAATCTCCCCATGCCTGGCAGCCAGATCACGCGCATGCTGGCGGAGCCGCTGGTGGCTGAGCTACTCGCCCTCAGATGGTGGCGGAGAGCACCCGTCGAGGTGCCGTAGTGCTCCGGGACGAGGTGAGCCGGGACCTGGCTGGGAGCTCCGTGGACGCGTTGGTGCCTGCGCTTCGTGCAGGCGCGTTCCTGGCATGGGTCGACGTGGAGGACGTTGCGGAGCTCGGTCCCCGCAGCGCCGTGGGAATCATCCGCATGAGCGATGACCGCATGATCATCGTGCCGCTGGTCAACGACGGTCGCTGGCGACGCGCAGAGGCCTCGGATGCAATCAGCCTCGACGTCCTGCTCGCGCAAGCCCCGCTTGTCCTTCGCCAGGTGAATGCGGCTCCAGATCTCAGCGCCTACCGCGAGCGCTCCATAGACGTCGACATGTCCAATGACGTACGGGTCATCGACGACACCCTCGTCGCGAAGTGGCAGTTGCTCGACGAGGCCGGCTCAATGGCGGGTTCACGGGTCGTCGAGCACCTTGCCGAGGCGGGCTTCACCGAGATGCCGGATCCCATCGCAAGCCTGTCGTGGCATGACCGCCTGCTTGCATCACTGACGCGCTACCTGCCCGATGCAAAGGACGGCTGGGAGTGGATGCTCGACGACGTACGGCTCATGCTCGAGGGTGCACAGGGGCCGCCGGACTGGCCCACCAGCATCGGTGAGCTCACCGGGCGTCTCCACGCGGCGGCCGCGAGAGCAACCTCAGTGATTCCACGACCCGTGGGCAGATCCGATCTGATCCCGCTGGGCCGGCACTACCGGCACCTCCTCCAGACCGAATTGGATCCAGAGATGACGCAGGCTCTGGCGCCTTGGCGCGATCGAATGGAGCGCGCCTGCACCGTCGTGGAGTCAGCCACGGATGTGGAGGTCATCCCCCTGCACGGAGACCTGCATCCCGGACAGTTCCTCCTCTGGCGCGAGGGCATGGCGATAGGGGACTTCGACGGCAACCCGCTGCTTTCCAGCGCTGACCGAGGCCTGCCCGGGCCGACAGCCCACGACGTCGCCGGTATCTTGCGTGGCTTCGACCACGTCGCCATCGCCGCTGCGCGTCGGGTCGACGACCCCGATGCGGTCGTCCGCGGGCGCCAGTGGGCGCGGCAGGCGCGTAGTGCGGCGCTGAATGCCTATCTCGGTGTGGAGGGAGTGCCCTCACTCGACGTCGGACTGCTCGAAGCGCTGGAGACGCTTTCTCCCCTGCACGAAGCGGTCTACGCCTCCACATACCTGGAGCGCTGGCGCTATGTGCCGCTCACCGTCCTGAACGATCTGTGACGACCTACGCACTCATCTCGCGTGCGATGGCCGCCGCGAATGCGTCGACATCTTCAGCAGTGGTGTCCCAGGAGCACATCCAGCGCACCTCACCCGTGTGGTCGTCCCAGGTGTAGAAGCGGTAGTCGCGCTGGAGCCGCTCAGTGACAGCCGGCGGCAGGATCGCGAAGACGGCGTTGGCATCGACTCGGCGCATGACGTCAACGCCGGGGATGGCGCGCACGGCAACCTCGAGGCGACGCGCCATCTCGTTGGCATGGCTCGCATTGCGCAGCCACAGGTCATCCGTGAGCAGCGCGGCCAGCTGCGCGCTCACGAATCGCATCTTGCTGGCCAGCTGCATGGCGGACTTGCGCAGGAAGGGCACGTCGCGCGCGAGGTCAGGGTCGAGCACGATCACCGCCTCAGCTCCCATGGCGCCATTCTTCGTGCCGCCGAAGGACACGGCATCGACTCCGACATCGGTGGTGATCTCGCGCAGGGCGACACCGAGGCTGGCCGCCGCATTGGCCAGTCGCGCGCCGTCGAGATGCAGACGCAGTCCGCGCGAGTGCACGTGGTCGGCGAGCCGGCCAAGCTGGTCGACGGTGTACGCCGTGCCGAGCTCTGACGACTGCGTGATTGTCACGACCGCCTGCTGGGCGCGATGCACGTCACCCGCGCGCACGGCATGCACGTCGACAAGTTCAGGGGTGAGCAGGCCATCGGCCGTGGGAACGGTCCACAGCTTGAGCCCGGCGACCTTCTCGGGGGCGCCACCCTCGTCGACATTCACGTGCGCGGACTCAGCGCAGATCACGGCCTCCCAGGGCCGGCACATGGACTGCAGTGCCACCACATTGGCGCCGGTCCCATTGAAGACCGGGAAAACCTCCGCCTGCGGGCCGAAGTGCTCACGCACAAGCGCGCCCAGGTGCTCGGTCTCATCGTCATCGCCGTAAGCCACCGCGTGTCCGGCGTTGGCGCGAGTGATTGCCTCCAGCACCTCCGGGTGGATGCCGGCGTAGTTGTCGCTGGCGAAGCCCCGCCAGGGTGCAGACATGTCAGGCCTCCGTGAGGTCGCGGCGCGCTCCGTTGGGAGCATCACCCCCGACGATCCCATGGATCGCCGCGGCGAGATCCACCGTGTCGGTGTAACCGGGGAAGGACTGCTCCGGCTGAGACTCCCGCATCGACGCATCGACCAGCGCCTTGACCGCGATGATGACCGCGCGCGCCGAGGTGTCCTTGAATGAGTGGGCGAGACCCCCCACCCAGGTCTCGGCTGCAGACTTGGCGGTCGCATAGGCGACATTTCCCGCCATGGGCTTCGCCGCGGCGGTGCTCGACACGATGACGTAGCAACCGCCCGAGGCGATGAGCGCATCACGGAAGGCCACGGTGGTCGTGCGCACCGTGCCGAAGACGCCGGGTGCGATCGCATCCCAGGCCTCCAGTGCACCGAGGTCGACTGTCTTCGAGCCCTGCCAGCCGCCGACGAGATGAACGACCGCATCGATGCGACCATGGCGCGCCAGGACATCGTCACGGAATCGCGAGACGTCGTGGACATCGAGCAGGTCGACGACAGCCGCCTCGCCAGACACGGGCGCTGCCGCGGCCTGGGCTAGGTCTTCACGACGGTCCACCACGATGACGTCGTGATCCACACCGAGAGCAAGCGCGACGGCGCGACCGCCCATGCCCGCGCCCAAGACGATGGCGACGGGGCGGGTCATGCCGCCATCCCCGTGATGCCGCGGGCAGAGTCGATGGCTGGCGCAAGGGCCTTGCGGAGGGACTCGTAGAACACATTGAGCGGGAACTCGTCCGGAAGGACAGCATCGACAGCCTCACGCGGCTCACTCGGCAGCGCCTGCGCACCACGGGCCCATACCGACTGCGGATGCGGAGGCACGAGTGAGCTCACGAATTCGTAGGCGGCCAGCCAGTGCCCCAGGCGAGAGCGATCGATGCCTTCGCGGTAGAGCGTCTCGACCTCATCGCACAGCGCGTCCATGCTCTCCTGCACGCGCGACCAGTCGATAACGAGCGTGTTGTCGGTCCACCGAATCACCCCGGCCTTGTGCAGCCAAGCGAAGATGATCTGCCCCGCGAGGCCGTCGTAGTTGCGCTCGCGATCTCCGGTCGTGGGAAAGCGGAAGAGTCGGTCGAAGAGGATGGCGAGGCGCACATACGGCGCGAGCACGACTCCACTCTCCTCAAGGTGGCGCGTCTCGCGGAAGGTCGACAGATCGCAGCGCAGCTCTTCGAGGCCGTACATCCAGTAGGGCATCCGCTGCTTGATCATGAAGGGGTCGAAGGGCAGATCGCCGTGACTGTGGGTGCGGTCATGCACGAGATCCCACAGCACGAAGGTCTCCTGCGCGAGGCGCTGGTCGGCGAGCAGGAGTTCGGCTTCGGGGGGCAGTGCCACGCGCAGTTGCTCGGCGGCCGCCTGGGACACGTGCCGGAAACGCGCAGCTTCGCGGTCGCAGAAGATGCCGCCCCAGGTGAACTTCACGACCTCGCGCGTCGCCACCGTCTCCGGGAAGAGCACGGCCGAGTGCGTGTCGTATCCGGAGGTGAAGTCGACGAATTCGATCGGGACGAAGGCCGCGTTGTCGTACGCCGTCGCCTCGAGTGCGGCGATCCACTCGGGCCAGACGGTGCGCACCACCACGGCCTCGACGTTGCGGTTGGGGTTGCCGTTCTGCGTGTACATCGGGAAGACGACCAGGTGCTCGACGCCGTCACGACGATGCTCATCGGGGTGGAAGAGCTGCAGCGAGTCGAGGAAGTCCGGCACTCCCAGGCCACCCTCGCGCCAGGAGCGGAAGTCCGTCACGCACGCAGCGAGATAGTCAGCCTGATGCGGCACGAGCGGGGCGAGCTCCTCCAGGTCGAGGATGATCCGATCGATGCACGCGTGGGCCAGGGCGACATCGCCACTGACGGACCCATCCGACTCCTGGAGCGGCCGCAGCGTCTCGACGGCATCGACGAGATCGGCCCACGCAGGGTGTTCGACGATGGCACTGCGCTGCTCCTCAACCCCGCCGGCACTGCGCCGAGCCGCCGTCCACGTGACGAGCCGCTGCCAGAGCAGACGATGATCGAGATCACCGATGGAGTCATCGCCGGCGAAATCCGAGTCGGCGACGACGAGGATGCGGCCTTCTCCAGCATCCGCCCCCGCAATCACAGGTGCGCCAGCTGGCATCGCGGTATCAGCAGTGCGCGCGAAGACATACGCGTCGTCGGCGACGTCAAGGACCCCCGCTCGATAGACACAGGCACTCGAGACGCCAGCAAAGACATCGGTGCCACGCGCCGTCGAGGGTGCAAGGAGTAGCCAGGTCGACACGTCGTTGAAGCGGTGCACCGGGTCCTGAGCCGTGCACGTGACGACATCGATGCCGAAGCGTGTGGTGATCTCGGAGAGGTTGTTGCCGTACTTCGACTGCTCGGTCTCCGCCAGGACGAGCAGACCGCCGCCTGCGCGCACGAAGGCTTCGATCGCGCTCACCTCGGAGGTCGAGTAGACGGGCGAGCCCTCGCCGGTCGTCGCCTCCCACTCGTCGGTGGAGCAGTGCGGCAGGACGAGCACATCGACCGTGCGCAGGGTCTCGGCGTCGATGGCACCCGCGATGTGCGCATCGACCTCGAAGCCCGCTCGGCGCAGCACCTCGGCGGCCTCCGCGTAGGAGGCATCCGCCGGGTTGGCCGGGGCCATGCGAGCAGCCAGGTCCGGACGGGTGGTCCAGGCCTGACGGTGGCTCTCGTCGATGAGCACGCGAGCGAGGGGACGCATGGCAACTCCTGAGGTGGGGGCGAAGCGGCGTCCCTAGGGTATCCGATGCCGGATGATCTCCCACCCGAAGGCGATTCCACCGGAAGATCTCCCGCTTCCCACTGGAGTTGGCCCCGTAACTCGGGAATCACGGGACAAGGCAGTCGCAACTGCACACTCGCGTGAACGGCCTGTTGGGGTCGCTAACGTCGGGCCATGAGGAGCAACTGGTCCAGCACCGTCGAGCTCGGGGGCAGCGAGGCCCGTCCGGGCTCCGCCGCCGAGGTAGCCGACCTCGTTCGCAGGGACGCACCGGTGCTGGCCCTGGGCAGCGCCCACTCCTTCAGTGCCGTTGCCGTGACCCCCGGCCTCCACATCGACACCGCGAGCCTGCCCGCCGACGTACGCGTCGAGGGCACCACAGCATCCGTGGGGGCAGGCACGACGTACGCCGTCCTCGGGCGCGAGCTGCACGCTCGCGGTGTGGCGCTCGCTGCCATGGCCTCCCTGCCACACATCACCGTGGGCGGCGCCATCGCCACCGGGACTCACGGATCAGGCGACGCGATCGGAACTCTCTCGAGTGCAGTCACCGGGCTTGAGGTCGTCACAGCCGATGGCGAGATCCGATGGGTGCGCCGCGGCGTCGATACGGATTTTGCCGGTTGGGTTGTGGCGCTGGGGGCGCTCGGCGTGGTCACGCGAGTGGAACTCGAGGTCGAGCCGACCTACGACGTGGCACAGACGGTATTCGCGGGACTCGACCTTGATGTCGTCGAGGCGGAGTTCGATGCCGTCTTCAGCGCGGCCACCTCGGTGAGCGTCTTCACCCGGTGGAGACCCGAACCCGACGCGCAACTGTGGCTCAAGCGGCGCATCGGCCGTGAAGGCGCGTGGCCCGGCGGCCCGGCGTTCGGCGTCCCCGAGCGTCAGGAGCCGCTGCACCCGCTCGAGCAGCTCGATCCCGTGCACTGCAATCCGCAATCAGGTCAACCGGGCCCCTGGCATGAGCGCCTGCCGCACTTCCGCGCCGAATTCACTCCGAGTGCCGGGGATGAGATCCAAGCGGAGTACCTCCTCCCTCGATCGAGAGCAGTCGAAGCCATTGCTGCCCTGCGACTGCTGCACGCGCGGATCACGCCCCTCCTGCATGTCACGGAGATCCGGACAATGCGAGCAGACGACCTGTGGCTGAGCCCCGCATCCGGCATCGACACCGTAGGCATCCACTTCACATGGCATAGAGATGAACGGATCTTCAACATTCTTCCCGCCATTGAAGACGTGCTGCTTCCCCTCGGCGCGCGACCGCACTGGGGCAAGGTGACCGTCGCCTCACCCGAGCAGGTGCGCGCTGCCTTCCCACGTTGGGGGGACTTCGCGACACTCATCGATGCCGTGGATCCGCGGGGGCGCTTCCGGAGCCCGTTCGTCACACGCCTGCTCGGCGCGGCTCCATGATCAAGGGCCACTCTCGACCTAGCCTGAGTCCATGACTAAGAACATCCGCATCCTTGCCCTGTCCGCCCTCGCCGCTGGCACCCTCGTCCTCGCCGCGTGCGGAGGGTCCTCCTCGTCAGACGCCACTTCCGCGGCCCCTTCGGAGAGCCCCATCGGCGGCGGCTCCGCCTCGTGCGACCAGGCCACGCTCGAAGGCCTCGCCCAGGGAGCAGCTACGGCCGACGGTGCCGAGTGGGTCTCCTTCAAGAGCGTCGAGTGCGTCGACGGCTACGCCATCGTCTTTGGCATCACCAAGACCGGTGACATCGAGCAGACGACAGCGTTCGTCTTCCAGGCTGAGGGTCCGGTGTGGGCACTCAACCAGCTGGATGCCATCTGCGCCGACGGCGGCGGTGCCGATGTGCCGCCCGCCATCAAGGACCAGGCCTGCGCTCTGCGCTAGTCCTTACCCACTCTCAACCCACGCGATGGCCTGGGGCACCGACA
>CAZLZC010000018.1:0-8885 GCA_964563825.1 uncultured Actinomyces sp. | reverse complement strand
CCGAGGGGTGCTCCAATCTGCACGCCTATCGGCAGCCCGTCGACCGTGCGTGCGAGGGGAAGGGAAATCGCCGGGGAGCCGGTGACGTTCTGCCACGCGGTGAAGGATGCAAAGCGAAGCAGTCTCACGATGTGTTCGTGCGGGGGCACCTGCGGACCGAGCTCGCCGATGAACGGGGGCGGGGTCGACAGCACGGGCGAGAGCAAGGCGTCGTACGACGCATAGATGGGCTCAGGCTCACGGGACACGCGGACGAGGCGACGCAGGCTGCCCGGGATGCGCACCGCCTGCTGACGCGCCATCCGACTGAGCTCCTGGGTGAGCAGCTCGGTGCGAGAAGAATCGAAGCCCGTGCCGAGCAAGCGCCCGCCCGCTTTCTGCAAGAAGAAGGAGATGAGTGCCCAGTAGCGCAGGAAGTCGCGGCCGAAGTCCTCGTCGACGGGCGGGGCGATCTCATCGACCTGATGGCCGAGTGCCTGGAGCGTGAGACCGGCCTCACGCACGGCATCGCGCACACGTGGATCCACGGGCATCCCACCCACCGCATCCACGAAGACACCGATGCGCAGACGTCGATTCTCGGGGCGCACCACCATTCCGATGGGAGGGAGCGCCTCAGAGCGATACATCCGCTCGGCCTCAGCCAGGTAGTAGGCGGTATCGCGCACCGTCCGCGTGACGACGCCCTGCGCGACGAGGTTGACCGGCAGCCGATCGAGTTCAGGTGCATCGATGATCCGCCCTCGCGAAGGCTTGAGGCCGACCAGCCCGCACGCAGCCGCAGGAATGCGGATCGATCCGCCACCGTCATTGGCGTGGGCGATAGGCACGACGCCGGCCGCGACGAGAGCCGCCGAGCCACCGCTTGATCCACCCACGGAGCGAGCCGTGTCCCACGGATTCCGCGTGGCGCCGAAGCGCGACGACTCTGTGCTCGCCGTGAGTCCGAACTCCGGAAGGGTCGTCTTGGCGATGGGTTCAAGGCCGAGGGCGAGGTACTGGGCTATCCAGGGGCTGGTCTTCGTCGCCGGGGTGTCGGCAGGTGCCCAGGAGCCATGCAGTGTCGGGAGTCCGGCCAGGTCCTCGTTGTCCTTCAACGCCGAAGGGATACCCGCGAAGGGACCGGTCACCGCAGGGGCGACGTGGACGTCGCACACGACCGCGTTGAGTTCACTGTTCACCGAATCCAGACGCGCCCTCGCCGCATCGCGCAGCTCCCGCGCCGAGACCTTGCCCCGCCGCAGCCGATGCTGCAACTCCATGACGTCATCGGCGCCAAGCGCATCGTCCGAAGTGGCATCAACGACGGTCATGGCGTGACTGTAGTCGTGGCTCGTCCTGACCCGTGCTTGAGGAGCGCTTCCGCCACCGTGGGACTGCACCTATGGTGGCGCTCATGCACCTACGCGGCCGAGCCACACTCGCCGGTATCGCCCTTGTCGCCGTCGGCCTTGTCGGCTGCACGTCCTCAGGTGGGCAGGCCACCCCGTCCAGCGCGGTCGAGATGCCCACGGCCTCCTACAGTCCACCGCCGGACGCCATGGTCACGCCGCCTGAGCGCATCACGCTGGCCAACGTCCAGCCCAATGCCGGCATCCAGCCTGTCATTGATTTCATCGAGTCGGCGCGCACATCCGTCGACATTTCCATCTACCGGATCGACAGCGACTTCGCTCCACTCATCGACGCCCTTGCCCGGACGGTCGAGCGAGGGGTGCCGGTCCGCATCTCCATCTCGCGTCAGCTCGTGGGCCAGCCCAATCCCCCGCAGGGCAACTCCCAGCAGATCGTCGTGCAGCAGCAACTTCAGGCCAAGGGAATTCAGGTCGAGTTGAGTCGACCGGAGTTCCACTACGGACATGAGAAGTGCATCATCGTCGACGCTGGCACTCCTGATGCGCGAGCCATGATCGCCGACTGGAATCTGCAGGCGTCGTACTTCGGGCCCAATCAGTACGGGCCCGTGGGTGCGCGCGGCATGGCCGTGCTCAATACCGACCCCCAGGATGTGGCCACGATCTCCGCCTACTTCGACGCCAACTGGCCCCCCTACGCCCCCTACCCGGTCTCGAGTCGAGCATCCCTGGTGTGGAGCCCCAGCGGCGTGGAGTACTCCCCCGTGGGCAACTCGGTGGCGGTGCTCACCGCCTTCATCCAGGGAGCCAAGGAGAGTCTCGACATCTACGCCGAGTACATCCAAGACGACGCCTTCCTCGTGCCGATGATCATCGAGCGCGCTCAGGCTGGCGTGAAAGTACGGATCCTCGCCAACTCGGATGGCCAATCACCCGACATGGTGTCGAAGCTCCGGGGTGCCGGAATCGAAGTGAAATTCGACCCCATCTACGACGGCATCACCTCCACGCCAATGTTCATCCACACCAAGACGATGTTCGCCGACCCGGGACTGCCCGATCAGACAGCCTTCATCGGGTCGCAGAACACCTTCATCAACGAATCCCCCGAAGCGATTCTCGAGCTCGGAGTCATCGTCAAGGATCCGGCCACCATCGAAGAGGCCCACTCCTTCTTCGACGCTGACTGGGTCACCGCGACCGACTCGCAGGCTTCACCCAGTCCGGCGGGGAACTGACGCATGCGTGCCCTCGGCCTGCTTGTCGCGGCCCTCGCCCTTGTGGCCTGCTCGGGCTCACCAGCGGCGACCCTTCCGACTCCTCCGCCCCTGCAGGTCGAGCGGACCGGGATGATCACCCTGGAGTCGATCCAGCCCGAAGACGGCATCGATGCCGTCACACGCTTCATTGACGAGGCGACGACGTCGGTCGACATTGCCGTCTACCAAATGGATCCGGGCTACAGCCCGCTCATCGAAGCGCTGACAGCGGCGAAGGAGCGCGGTGTCCGGGTGCGGATTCTGCTCTCCGGCACTATCTACCCGCCAGGCTCCACCAATGACAATCCTCGCGACGTCGAGATCCTCCGCGAGCAGGGATTCGAGGCCGCTCTCAGCCGACCTGAGTTCAGCTTCTCGCACTGGAAGGTCCTCGTCATCGACGCAGGCACAGCCGGTGCACAGGCACTCATCTGCGACTTCAACCTCGAGGCCGGCTACTTCGGGATCGATCCCCAGTACCCGAATGAGGGGGACACGCGCGGCATGGCCGTGCTCAACACCGATCCCGCCGACGTCGACATGATCGCTCGCACCTTCGATGCCGATTGGCCGCCCTACAAGCCCTGGCCCGCCAATGCCCGGCCCAACCTCGTGTGGTCGCCGAGTGACAGCACGTGTGACTCGACGAGTTGCGCATCGGCCTACCCGCTGGAACCAGTCGGCAACTCACGCGACGTCATGCTCTCGCTGATCGGCAACGCCCAGGAGTCGCTCGACATCTACGCGCAGGCTCTCGCCGAGCCGTCTCAACTCCTCACACCGCTCCTCGACGCCGCGAATCGCGGGGTGAAGGTGCGCATCATCGGCAATGACGGCGGGATCAACACCGATGCACTCACCAAACTCAAGGACGCGGGCGCCGAGATCGTGACCAGCCCCACGGATCCCGGCGGTGACGGCAAGGTGATGTACATCCACACCAAGACGATCGTGGTGGACGCGGGGCAGCCCGATGCGATTGCCTACGTCGGATCCATCAATCCGTTCCTGGACGAATCGATCGACACCGAGCGCGAGCTCGGCGTCCTGCTGACGGATCCCACCTCCATCGAGCGCATCATGCTGATCTTCGACCGTGACTTCGGCTCCGGCGAGCGCGCATGAGTCCTACTCGGCGTGAGGTCCTGGCCTGGAGTGCGTGGGCGGCAGGTGGACTCGCACTCACTGCTTGTTCGACGGGGAGCGCCAAGCCGGTGCCCTCGCCTTCGGATACCGGCAGCGTCTCCAATGCCGAGAGCCTCGCGACCCTTGCGCTATGGACCGCGCAACGCGGGGCTGACGCAGGGTCGTACGGCATCGGCGGTGCTCTTGTGGAGTCCGCAACGGGTCGTGTGCTCCAGACCATGCCCAACCGCGTATTCCGCACCCTGTCTGGCGGTGGCACCTTCGTGGAAGACCCCACCGCGCACGGGGAGCGTCAGCTGATGTCCTGGTACCTCGCACAGCGCGAGACCCTCGGCTTGCTCGACCCAGGAGCGCTGACGGTCGTCACCACCCTGGACCCGTGCCTGATGTGCGCGAGTTCCCTCCTCACCGCCGGTGTCAACGTGGGCGTTGTTGCGATCGACGATTACTCCGGGATTAACTACGACTCGAGCGGGTCCTTCGGTGATCTGCCCGAACCGCTCCGCTCCCAGGCACTCGCCACCTTCGGCTACTACGCGGTCGAGGGCGGGCGCGCGTTCCAGGGCAGCCAATCCATCGCCTACGCCGACGAGTCAGTCACGCAGGACACCCTGGATGCAAGCGCGAGTTTGTACTCCACCTCGGCCGACACGGTGCGCAGTGCACGTCGGGAAAGCGGAGTAGCCCCGTCAGAGTTGAGCGACCCGTCAACCAATCCTGCAGCGATCGACGTCATCCGCGCCTTCCAGGTCACCTGCCCCGAGGCCTTCACCGTCAAGGTCCGCGATGCCCGCCTGCCCGATCGACGCGTCTACGACGTCCTGGTCGACGTGGTGCGGCGCAATCCCGGAGCGACGAACGCCGTCGCCTACCTGGATCCCTTCGGCAATCTCGTCACCGCGCAGGCCGACCAGCAGCAGGTCAATCGCCTCAGCACCGCTTTTGCACTCTGCACGCGCGCCTACGCACAGACCCGGTATGCGCTCATGGATTCGGAATCCACGCTCGCGATAGCCGAGCAAACCCTGACGAACCCCAACTTCGGCACGTTCGTCTTTCTGGAGGCGCCCGATCCCGCGACGGCGACAGGCATGTTCGATATCGGTGCCTACGGATCGACCATGGGCGGAGCCGCGCTGCCCACGATCCCCAGTGCCTTCCAGTACTTCGAGCTGCCCCCCGGCGTGACCGAGAAGCAGCTCCAGGACGTGATCTACCCGCTCCCGCCGCTCTACTCGCAGAACATCAAGATCTCGCCCCAGCGCGTGGTGGGGGTCAGCTAGGCGTCGAGGCGGACATCTGGATCGAAGCCACGTGGCAGGTCTCGAGCCGGTGACCCTGCGGCCCGCAAGCCGCTACCCTCAGGCCATGGCTACCTACACCTGCCCCAGTTGCGACATGTCCGTCAACACCACCTGCGGCCACTGCGACGCCGCTCTCGTCGATGACGTCCTGGTCCTCGACTCCGGCGCCGAGGTGCGCATCTCCCAGTGCCCCGACGGCCACGGCAAGATCAAGTCACCGATGTGCTGCGGGTCAGATATGAGCTGCGCAGTCTGATCGGAGCCGCTCCGGGGGACCCGCGCTCAACGCGCGTGGTGGGGGCGCGCCCGGCACGATTCGAACGTGCAACCTTTTGATCCGTAGTCAAATGCTCTATCCGTTGAGCTACGGGCGCCTTGCGGTGCAGGAGTCTAGCCGCATCCTAGGCGCCCCGGCATCGCAGGGCTCCCCGCGATGCCAGCTCTCCCCGGCCAGCCCGGCGTCCGTCCCGCTCGAGGTGCGACCCCGCCGAGGAACGAGCACACTCATTCCATGACCGACGAGCAGACGATCGACACCAACGGACTCACCCGCCGCCAGGCCCTGACCGCTGCCGCCGCGCTGTGCGGCTTCGGTGCCGTCGCCCTCTCCGGCGGGGCAGTGGCCCAGGCATCGGGCACCCTACGGGTGCAGTTGTCCAAGTTCCCCGCTCTGAAGCGAGTCGGTGGTGCAGCGGTCGTCGGGTCGCTCCATGGGGTGCAGGTCGCGGTCGTCCGCACGGGTCGCAACAAGTACGTCGCCCTCGACCGCCGCTGCCCCCATGCCGGCGGCATCGTGACGCAGAGTGGAAGCGAATGGGTCTGCCCACTTCACGGCTCTCGTTTCGATCTCGACGGTGACAAAGTGAGCGGTGTCACACCCTCCGGTCTGCGCAAGCTCAAGTCCAGCCTCAGCGGCGGCTTCCTCACGATCAGCGGCTAACCACTGGGCAACACCGGTCACGGACCGGGCAGACTGTCCTGATGCGCCTGCGCTGGATCGGCCCCACCCTGGCGCTCGGGCTCATGGTGAGCCTCGCCGGCCCCGTGGGCGCGGGACAAGCGCCGACCCTGGCGGTCGCAGCGCCTGCCGTGAGCGCGCGAGACGACGCCGCGCCACCCAACGTCCTCCTGATCCTCACCGATGACCAGCGCGCCAACACGCTTGTAGGGATGCCGCGCGTCATGGAGGAGCTGGTCGGTCAGGGGACGACGTACCCCAACGCCTTCGTGCCGACCTCCTGGTGCTGCCCGAGTCGCGCGAGCCTGCTCTCGGGCAAGTTCGCGCACAACTCGGGCGTGTGGGAGAACGCCCGAGCATCCGCGTGGGGCTCGTGGTCCGCCTTCGCCAACGGAGGTGAGGAGTCGGACACACTCGCCACGAGGCTGAATGACGCGGGTTACCGGACCGGCCTCTTCGGCAAGTACCTCAACGACACCACCGCCCAGGATGAGGCCTATCTCCCACCCGGGTGGGATGCCTTCGATGCCTTCCTCGGCGGCAACTACACGCGCTATCGCCTCTCCTCCGATGAGCGGCCGGTCCGCAAGGACAGGCGCTACCTCACCGACGCACTCGCCGATCGCACCCTGGACTTCATCGACTCCACCCCCGCGGACACCCCGTTCTTCGCTTACTTCTCGCCGTTCGCTCCGCACTACCCCTACGACGCGGGGCCCTACGCAGGCGCTACACGCGAGGCCGGCCTGCTCGACGACATCGAAGCCGCCACCAACTTCCCCTCACCTGCCACCAACCAGGCCGATATGGCGGGCTACCCACGATGGATGCAGAAGCTCGAGGCATCCGACATGTGGGACAACGAGGGACGCAACAACAGCGAGGAGATGACGTTGTCCGACGTCATCGAGCGCCAGGCCGACACACTCATGGGCGTCGATGCTGCGATTGGGCGCATGATCGACTCACTTCGCGAGTCGGGTCGCCTCGACAACACTGTCATCGTCTTCCTCTCCGACAACGGCTACGCGTGGGGCGAGCACCGACTGCAAGGCAAGAACACGCCGTACGACGTGTCCGTGCGCGTGCCGCTGGTGATGCGCTTCGATGGCACGCTGAAGGCTGGGGTCGAGGACACGCGGATCGTGGCCGCCAACGTCGACGTCCACGCAACCATCCTCGACCTGGCCGGCGTGAAGCCGGGACGTATCGACGGTCTCAGCGCCGTCACCTCGGAACGCGACGGCCTCGTCATGGAGGCCATGCGCTGGGTGGGCAAGCGCGGGCGCCCGGCCTACTGCGGCTACCGCACCGACGACCGGCTCTACGTCCGCTACTCCACGGGCGAGGAGGAGCTCTACGACTACTCGCGGGATCCCTTCGAGCTCGATAACGTCGCAGCCGATCCGGCGTACGCCGTCGAAAAGCAAGCCCTCAAGCGCCAGACGCGCGAGGCGTGCTCACCCACACCGCCCGGCTTTGCCTGGGATAAGCGCGAGGTCCCACTACGCGCGCCGACCAACGTCCAGGCCACCTGGGAGACCAGCGAGAGCGCTGTCATCACATGGCGAGCGCCCGCGTGGGTCGGTGCCGAGCTGCCTGCCTACCGCGTCTACCTCGGGTCCACGACCAGGGGTCGTCCTGTGTGCGAGATGGAGTCGGTGCGCCTGACAAGGGGCCTGCGCTGCCGCATCGACGTGCCTGCGGATCGCAAGGAGACCCGGGTCACGGTCGCTGCCGTACGCGGGGGTCAGGAAGCGGCCGCCGAACCCTTCACCCTGACTGATCGCCCCTCTAGCGCCGGGCGCTAGTCCCAAACGACAGCGGACCGCCCACGAGGGGCGGTCCGTGTCATTGGGCGGAGGCGGAGGGATTTGAACCCTCGATGGGGTTTTAGCCCCAAACCCGCTTAGCAGGCGGGCGCCATAGACCGGACTAGGCGACGCCTCCCAGAACTTGCCGGGTCAGGTTACCCGGTCGCGGTCGGACACGGCACACTGCTGTCGCGTGAGCGCAGAAGACCCCACGGCCTCGACCCTCGCTATCGACTGCGGGGGAGGCGGGATCAAGGCAACCGTCCTCGACGACGCGGGCACCATGCGTGCCCAGCCGGTCCGGGTGCCGACGCCGTATCCCCTGACGACGAAGCTCTTCATCAAGACCCTCGTCGATCTATCCAAGAAGCTCCCGCAAGCCACGCATGCGACCGTGGGCCTGCCGGGGATGATCCGGCACGGCGTGGTGGTGGCCACTCCCCACTACGTCACCGTGCGCGGACCCCGCACGCGCATTGATCCGGAACTGGTGGAGCAGTGGAACGGCTTCGATGCGCGCACAGCCCTACGCGAGGCACTGGGCATCCCTGTCATCGTGCTCAACGACGCGGAGGTTCACGGCGCCGGAGTTATCGCGGGCAAGGGGCTGGAGTTGGTCCTCACACTCGGCACCGGGCTCGGCTGCGCGCTCTTCGATGGCGGTCGCCTCGCACCGCACCTGGAACTCTCGCAGGCGCCCGTGCGTTGGGGGCTCTCCTATGACACCTACATCGGGGAGCACGAGCGACGCAGACTCGGCGACAGCCTGTGGTCGCGCCGCATCGTCCGGTGCATCGACGGGCTCCGGCCGATGTTCATGTGGGACAGGCTCTACCTCGGGGGCGGCAACTCCCGGCACATTACGCCGAGCCAGCTCATCAAGCTCGGGGACGACACCGTCATCGTGCCCAATGCCGCTGCCCTAGTCGGAGGAGCCCGGGCCTGGCAACTCCACGTGGAGTTCTAGGAGCGCCAGATCGGGCGGGTCAGGCATGTCGGTCCGCCCTCGCCCTTGGTGATCTCGCTCGCGGCGTACACATGGACGTCGC
>CAZLZC010000017.1:17820-24796 GCA_964563825.1 uncultured Actinomyces sp. | reverse complement strand
TCCCCCGCCGCGTCCGCCCCCATCGATCTTGAGGGCAAGGGCCAGCCGCTGGCTGACAAGACTTTTCGCTGGATCCTCTTCCTCTGCCTCGCCGTAGGCGTCATCTTCCTCATCGTTCTGCTGACCTACGTCACGATCAAGGGTTGGCCGCGCCTCACCCCGACGCTGTGGGAGAACATGCCGTCCATCCGGCGCCCCGAGCAGGCGGGCGCGCAGTCGGCGATCACGGGCACGCTCTGGGTCATCGCCTTCACCGCGCTCTTCGCGCTCCCCGTCGGATTCCTCGGTGCGGTCTACATGGAGGAGTACGCCAACCCGACGAGCCGATTCACGCGCTTCGTCGAGATCAACATCCAGAATCTCGCCGCCGTGCCCTCGATCGTCTACGGCATCCTCGGCCTCGCGATCTTCGCAAGGGCCCTCGCCCTCGGACAGACGGTCATCACGGCGGGCCTGACCCTGGCGCTCCTCGTACTGCCGGTCATCATCGTGTCCACCCGCGAGGCCCTGCGCGCCGTCCCGCAGAACATCCGCCACGGATCCCTGGCCCTGGGCGCGACGCTCTGGCAGACCACATGGCGCCAGACCATGCCGGCGGCCGTCCCCGGCATGGCGACCGGCACGATCCTGGCCCTCTCCAGGGCCATCGGCGAGGCAGCGCCCCTGCTGCTCCTCGGGGCCGTCTCCTTCATTTCGTTCAACCCCACCGGCCCCTTCTCGGCTTACACGACGCTGCCCATCCAGATCTTCAACTGGACCAAGGAATCGCGTGAGGAGTTCCAAATCCTGGCCTCGGCCACGATCGTGCTCCTCCTGGTCATCCTCCTGGCGATGAATGCCGTCGCCATCCTGATCCGCAACCGAACCCAGAAGCGCTGGTGACATGATGAGTAGGACCATGAGTGAAATCCACGATCCCGCCGCCCCTCAGTCCACCAGCGACCTGACCAACACCGGTCGCATGGACGTCTCCGCCGTGCTCGAGGGCGCCGAGATCCCCGAGGCCGTGTCCAACATCGTCTTCGACCTGGCCAACGTGCAGGTCTACTACGGCGACTTCCAGGCCGTGCGTGACGTCACGATGCAGATCGGCCGCAACGAGATCACCGCCTTCATCGGCCCGTCCGGTTGTGGCAAGTCGACGCTCCTGCGCAGCTTCAACCGCATGAATGACCTCATCCCCGGTGCACGCGTCGAGGGCCTGCTCGCTTACCACGGGTTCGACATCTACGCGCCCGAGGTGGATCCGATCGAGGTACGCCGTCGCATCGGCATGGTCTTCCAGAAGCCCAATGTCTTCCCGAAGTCGATCTACGAGAACGTCGCCTACGGCCCCAAGGTCAACGGCATGAAGGTCAACATGGACGACCTCGTCGAGGAGTGCCTCACCAAGGCCGCTCTCTGGGATGAGGTCAAGGACGACCTCAAGAAGAGCGCCTACGCGCTCTCGGGAGGCCAGCAGCAGCGCCTCGTCATCGCCCGCTGCATCGCGGTCAAGCCCGAGGTCATCCTCATGGACGAGCCCTGCGCCTCCCTCGATCCCATCGCCACGGCCAAGATCGAGGACCTCATGAAGGAGTTGGCGAAGGACTACACCATCGTCATCGTGACGCACAACATGCAGCAGGCGGCACGCGTGTCAGAGCGCACGGCCTTCTTCACGGCCGATGTCGACGCCGACGGTGTGCGCCACGGCCGCCTGGTGGAGTACGGCCCGACACGACGGATCTTCACCGCCCCGCACGACCCGCGCACCGAGGACTACATCTCCGGCCGCTTCGGCTGATCCTCTAGTCCTGCAGGGCGTAGCCCGCTTCGTCGACGGCCTCCCGGACCTCTTCTTGGTCCAGGGGGCCATCGCTCGTCACGGTCACTGCGCCCTCGGCGAGGTCGATGTCGACGCTGCGCACCCCGGGGAGAAGCACTAGCTCGGTGGTCACCGCGCGGACGCAGTGATCGCAGGTCATGCCGGTCACCCGATACGTCGTGGTTGTCACTGCCCCTCGCTCTCCACCAGCGCCGCCAAGCGCGGCAGAGTCTCCTCAATGGCGCGTGTATTGCGGTTGTAGGCGTCCATGAGCTTGAGGGCGCGCGCCGAGCGCGCAGTCGTCGCGTCGAAGGTCTCGGTCACCCGAGTCGTCGACTCGCTCAGCGGCTCGAGCTCGTAGCGCCACCGGTGGCCCCCGATGTGCGCCCACGCAATCCGTCGCCCCTCGTCGAACTCCTTGACTCGGCTGCTCACGCGATAGGGGACCCCGAGACGCATGTCCATACCGAACTTTGCGCCGAGGGAGAGCCGCTGCGGGCCGGAGACGGCGCCACGGACGGAGCCGGAGCCGTCGAAATCGGGGTGCCGCCGCGGGTCGGCGAGGACGTCGAAGATTCGGTCGGCCGGTGCATCGACGACGATGGATCGGGAGATGATCCAGGGAGATCCGGAGTCCACGAAGTCAACCTGAGGCATGGCCTTCACGCTACGCCAGAAGCGGCCAGCAGCGCGACGCACCCCTGGTCGGGGTGACCGTGCTTTCCCCTGCCGCTGCGACCGCACACCCCCGGCCATACCGACCGGCGAACTTCGGGCAAATTCGGCAGTGACAGAGCACTTTCTGCCCGAAGTTCGAGGTGCGGACGGGCACGTCCGTGCGCAACACACGACAAGGTAGTTCATCCGGCATTAAGCATCGCATCATGCCTGCGTCACCATGGTCGCCTACGGTGGCGACGTGCTCGATCCCACTCCGGCGCCTGCGCACCAGGTGTCGCTGGCGCGCAATGGGCGCTACATGCTGCCCGAGTGCACCTGCGGGTGGATCGGGACGGCACGCCTGACCGAAGCCGCCGCGCGAGAGGAGGCACGCGACCATGCGCTCCTCTACGCAGACTCCGACATCAGCGTGGAGCAGATCCGAGTGCTCGCCTCAGCCGATCCTGCTGAGCCCGACCCAGCCGAGTGAAAAGGGGCGCGGCCCGCAGCACAAGATCGGGCACCGCGCTGATGAGACGGACCTGGGCGCCTCGCCAGTGAGGCACGCTCACCACGCGCCGTGGCCTTCGCAGCGCCCGCACCGCAGCCTCTGCGACCTCCTCCGCGGTCACCGGGCGCAGGCCGGTGAAGGTCATCGCCACCGCGGGATCGTCGATGACCTCGGTGATCATCGGGGTGAGCATGCCGTCCGGGCACAGCACGGTGAATCGAATCCCCGTGACCCCCTGGGCGCGCAATTCGCCTTCGAGTCCGAGCGTGAAGGAGAGCACCCCGGCCTTCGTGGCGGCGTAGACGCACTCTCCCGGCACCGGCACCCAGGAGGCCAGCGATCCCACGTTGATGACGTGCCCGTGACCGCGGCCGCCCCCGCGCTCGCGCATGACCTCGACGGCGGCCCTCGTGCCATGGATCACACCGAGCAGGTTGACGGCCACCACTGATTCGATCGCATCGTCGGACTGGGTGGCTGCATCACCCGCGCCAAGAATCCCGGCGTTGTTGATCCAGACATCCGGTTGCATCGCTCGGGCAAGGGCACGGCACGCGTCGGCATCGCGCACGTCGAGGTGCACGTCCGCGCCGGAGACATCCGTGGCGATGACGTCGTAGCCAGCGACACGAAGCCGCTCGACAAGAGCGGCTCCGAGACCGCGGCCCGCGCCGGTGACGACAGCACGCGGCCTGACATCACCGGGCATCAGACGGCCGCCGTAACACCCTTGCCGAGCACGACGATGCCGCCCTCGCTCACGGTGTAGAGCTCGCGGTCGCGCTCAATGTCGACGCCGATCTGCGCGCCGTCAGGGACGATGACGTTCTTGTCAAGGATGGCGTTGCGGATGACGGCATTGCGCCCGATGCGCACCCCCGGCAGGATCACCGAGCCCTCGATATAGGCACCCGCCTGCACCTGGACGTCGAAGGCGACGACCGAGCCCCGCACATGCGCCCCCGAGATGATCGAGCCGGTCCCCACCATGGACTCGTGCGCATTGCCCCCCTCCACGAACTTCGCAGGCGGCAGCGTGAGGTGGTTGGTGAGGATCGGCCAGCGACGGTTGTAGAGGTTGAAGATCGGGTGCACGGAGACCAGATCCATATGTGCGTCGTGGTAGGCGTCCAGGGTCCCCACATCGCGCCAATAGCCGCGATCGCGATCGGTCGCCCCCGGCACCTCGTTGAGCGCGAAGTCGTAGACGCAGGCTCGGCCCTGATCGACGAGCATCGGGATGATGTTGCCACCCATGTCGTGGACGGAACCCTCCTCGGCAGCATCCGCGCGCAGCGCCTCGATGAGGGCATCCGTCGTGAAGATGTAGTTGCCCATCGAGACGTACGACTCGTCCTCCGCTCCCGGAATGCCGGGTGGATCGGCAGGCTTCTCGAGGAAGCGCCGGATGCGCACACCATCTTCAGCCGTGTCGATGACACCGAACTGGTGGGCGAGCACGCGCGGCTGACGGATACCCGCCACCGTCACAGCCGCTCCTGAGTCGATGTGCGCCTGGACCATCTGCATCGGGTCCATGCGGTAGACGTGGTCGGCCCCGAATACGGCGACGTAGTCAGGCCGCTCGTCGTTGATGAGGTTGAGACTCTGGAAGATCGCGTCCGCGCTGCCCGTGAACCACCGGGGTCCGAGCCGCTGCTGGGCAGGGACCGCGGTGACGTAGTCCCCGAGGAGTGGCGAAAGGCGCCAGGTGGTCGTGATGTGCCGATCGAGGGAGTGAGACTTGTACTGCGTGAGGACGGCCACGCGACGCAGACCGGAGTTGATCAAATTGGACAGGGCGAAGTCGATCAGCCGATAGCTGCCGCCGAAGGGTACGGCGGGCTTAGCGCGATCAGCCGTGAGCGGCATGAGGCGCTTGCCCGCACCTCCGGCGAGCACGATTCCCAGGACGTGCGGGCCTGCTTCCACGTCCGTCAGCCTAGACCTCGGGGTCGCTCGGCGCAGGCCCTACGCTGCACCCGTGAAGGTCGGCATCCTCACCCGCGAATGGCCCCCCGAAATCTACGGGGGAGCGGGCGTCCACGTGCGCGAGCTGGTGGCGCACCTGCGCCCACTTGTCGATGTCGACGTGCACTGCTTCGGAGCGCCTCGAGCAGACGCTGAGGCTCATGCCGTCCCCGCGGAACTCACGGGGGCCAACCCTGCCCTCCAGACACTCGGGGTTGATCTCGAGATGGTGCACGACACCGCTGGTGTGGATCTGCTGCACTCGCACACCTGGTACGCCAATCTCGCCGGCCACGTCGGGGGGCTGCTGCACGGGGTCCCGCATGTCATCACCGCGCACTCGCTCGAGCCCCTGCGCCCCTGGAAGATCGAGCAGTTGGGCGGCGGCTACCGCGTGAGCTCATGGGTGGAGGCGACGGCGTACTCCCACGCTCAGGCGATCATCGCCGTGAGCGAGGGGATGCGACGTGACATCCTCGCGGCGTACCCGCAGGTGGACCCCTCCCGCGTGCACGTGGTGCACAACGGCATCGACACGGAGGCCTACCGGCCGGATGCGTCCGTCGAGGCGCTCGAGCGCTACGGCGTGCCTCTCGATAGGCCCTATGTCCTCTTCGTCGGCCGCATCACGCGACAGAAGGGCCTCGCGCACCTGCTCGCTGCCGCGCGCGCATTCGATCAGGGCACCGTGCTCGTCCTGTGCGCGAGTTCGCCCGACACACGTGAGATCGGCGAGGAAATCGCGCATGCAGTCGAGTTGCTGCGCGCCGAGCGCGGCGCTGATTCGGTCATCTGGATCGAGGAGCAGGCCTCGCTCGATGATGTGCGGCAACTCCTCACCCACGCCCGAGTCTTCGCCTGCCCATCGGTCTACGAGCCACTCGGCATCGTCAACCTGGAGGCCATGGCCTGCGAAGCGCCCGTCGTCGCGAGCGCAGTCGGAGGGATTCCCGAGGTCGTCGTCGACGGCGTGACCGGACTCCTCGTGCCCTACGACGCCGAGGATCCCCGAGCGCTCGAGATCGGCCTGGCAGAGGCCATCAACTCACTCGTGGCTGATCCGGCGCGTGCCAAGGCGATGGGTGTCGCGGGTCGCGCGCGCGCCATCGCGGAGTTCGATTGGGATGCCATCGCACGACGTACCGTCGACGTCTATCGCGCTGCCGAGGAGGCGATGCGGGCGTGACCGCACCCCCGGCCACGCACGACGGGCAGCGCACCGCCGTGGGCTACGCCCTGCTTCTCAGCGCCACCGTGCTCTTCGCCCTCAACGGCACCGTCGTCAAGTCAATCCTGCTGAGCGGTGTCTCGGCCACGACACTCTCCGAGACCCGCGCCATGGGCGCCTTCGCCATCCTCTTCATCATCGTCGCCATCACGCGGCCGCGCGCGCTGCGGATCCGCCGCGACGAGTGGAAGCTCCTGCTTGCCTACGGCGTCATCGGCGTCTCCATGACGCAGTTCCTCTACTTCGTGGCGATCGAGCGCATGCCAATCGGGATCGCCCTCATCATCGAGTTCACCGCGCCCATCTGGGTCGTGCTGTGGGTGCGCTTCGGTCGACGCCAGCCCGTGAAAGGCACCGTCTGGGTCGGGCTGCTCCTCGCGGTCATCGGACTGACCCTCATCGCGCAGGTCTGGCAGGGCTTCACCCTGGATGGCCTCGGCGTGGCAGCGGCTTTCGGTGCGGCCTTCGCCCTCGCGCTCTTCTACATCCTCGGCGAGCACCAACGACGCGGCGACAACGCCCGCGACGCGCTGTCGCTCACGATGTGGGGCATGGGAGGTGCGGCCCTCTTCTGGGTGGTGGTCCCCCCGTGGTCACTCTCCGCGTGGGGGGCCTACGCCGGCATGAGCGAGCCGCTTGCCGGACGCGGACCACAGGTGCCGCTATGGGCACTCACGCTCTGGATGGTGGTGATGGGCACGGTCGTGCCCTTCGTGCTCGCGATGAAGTCGCTCGCCTACGTCACCGCGGCGCAAGCCTCGACCATCGGCATGACGGAGCCTCTCATCGCCTCCATCAT
>CAZLZC010000017.1:14777-17720 GCA_964563825.1 uncultured Actinomyces sp. | reverse complement strand
GCGGGCCTCAGCGCGGCGCAGGTGACAGAGATCCGCACCCTGGGCTGTGCGGTGCTGCTCCTCATCTTCCTCGCCATCACGAAACCCGCTTCACTTCGCGTGCGTAGGTCCGAGATCCCCTTCCTCCTGCTCTTCGGCGTGCTGGCCTATGCCATGACACCGTTCCTCTTCTTCCTCAGTGTCGAGTTGCTCCCTGTCGCCATCGCCGCACTGCTTGCCTTCCTCGCGCCCGTCCTCGTCGCCCTGTGGCTTCGCTTCGTCAAGAAGGAGCCGGTAGGCAAGGGCATTTGGGTGGCGCTCGTGCTCGTCGTCGGTGGGCTGCTCCTGGTCTCTCAGGTGTGGTCGGGGATGACGCTCAGTCCGCTGGGGGTCTTCTACGGCCTGCTCACCGCGGCCGCGCTCGCGGCGTACCTCCTTCTCGGTGAAGAGGGTGCACGCCGCCGCGATGTGATGAGCCTTGCCTTCTGGGGCTTCGCGATCGCGACGGTCACCTGGAGCATCCTCGCGCCGTGGTGGGCCTTCCCCTGGGATCTGCTCAGCTCTACTACGTCGATGTTCGACGGTGCCGTCACCGGCATCCCCGTGTGGTCGCTCGTCGTGCTCATGATCGTGATTTCCGTCGTGCCCTTCGTGCTCGTGCTCATGTCACTGCAGCGCATCGGAGCCCAGCGAGGCGGAATCCTCGGCACCACGGAGCCGATCTGGGCCGCGCTCATCGCCTTCGTCCTGCTTGGAGAGATCATCACGCCGGTCCAGGGCCTCGGCGGGATCATCGTGCTGGCGGGCGTCATCGTCGCTGAGCTCGCATCGCAGCGCGCCCATCGCGCGGGCGCACTCACACGCTGACACGTGTGAGTCGCTCGGCTAATCTCGCTCCATGGCGGTCACACGCAGGGGCGTGCTTACCGCAGGCATGGGCCTCGCCGGCCTCGCCGTGGCTGGTTGCTCGTCATCACCCACCGCCGGCGGTCGACCACTCCCCGTGTCGGGCGCGTCAGCACCACCGGGGTCACCCAACCTGCTCGTGATCTTCAGTGACGATCACCGCGCCGACCATCTCGGGCTCACCGGTGAGGTCCCCTTCCTCAAGACACCCGCGCTCGATGCGCTCGCAGCCGAGGGGGTGCGCTTCGATCACGCCTACGTCACCACCGCACTGTGCAGCCCCTCGCGAGCCACTCTGCTCACCGGCCAGTACGCCTCGCGGCACGGCGTACAGAACAACCTCTCGTCCTGGATCCCCGGCACGCCCAGCTTCTTCGACTCCCTTGCGGCGGCCGGCTACCGGTGCGCCTACATCGGCAAGTGGCATATGCCGGGCGACCTGCCCGACCTGCCGGGGGTCGACCGCTTCATCACCTTCACCATCGAGGAGGGTCAGGGCGTCTACCGCGACTGTCCCCTCATCATCGACGGCGTCGAGACACCGCGACCGGGCACCTACGTGACCACGGATCTCACCGACCTCGCCCTGCAGTGGCTCGCCGAGTCGGACACGGATGATCGCCCCTTCTGCCTCGTCGTGGCGCACAAGGCCGTGCACCACGAGTTCGAACCACCCGACGACCTACTCGGCACTTATGACGACGTCGCGCTCGCTCTGCCCGACGAGGCCTTCACCTATCAGACGCTTCTGGATCGCAATGTGTGGGAAGGCACGGCCGGTCGACTCCAGACCAGTTACCGCCGCTACTGCGAGACGCTGCTCGGGATGGATCGCGAGATCGGGCGACTGCTCGACGCCATCGAGCCGGTCGCCGACAACACCGTGGTGGTCTACACCAGTGACAACGGCTATTCCTGGGGCGAGCACGTGCTCACTGGCAAGCGCTGGGCCTACGACGACAACATCAAGGTGCCCTTCATCGTGCGCTGGCCCGATGGAGTGAAATCTCCCGGCACGGTCATCGACGAACCCGTGCTCAACGCCGACATCGCGCCCACGCTGCTCGATATCTCAGGGGTCTCCATCCCCGCGGCCATGCAGGGACGCAGCGTCGCTCCGCTCCTGCGGGGCGAGCCGGTCGAATGGCGTGATGATGTCTTCTACGAGTACTTCGCGGACTTCCCCTATCAGGTGCCGCCCTCGCAAGCGGTGCGCACGGACAGGTGGCTGTACGTCGAGTACGACCGCGGTCTCTCGCCCGAGCTCTATGACACGCTCGCCGATCCCGAACAGAGCGTCAACCTTGCCGAGGACCCGGCGTACGCCGTGACGCGCCAGGAACTCAGCCAGCGCCTTGCCGACTTACGCCGGGAGTACACGTGACTGCGACTGCCCAGCCGGTGCCTGCCCCGGACGGCGCGCACGCACTCGGCCGCGCCTGGCACCTGGCAGTGCCCGCGGCCATCTCGGTGGTGACCCTCCTCGTCATCGATCTCGTCCTCGCGGCCGTGGTGGGCAGGCCCTGGGGTCCGGCGTACCCCGTGACGATGGACGCCCTCGTGCTGCTGCGCATGGGGCCGCTCTTCTTCTCCGGGCTGATCGTGTGGCCCTCCATGCGTGCCCGGGGTGCGACACGCACTCAGGCGACGATCGGCATCCTCGCGACTCCCGTGGCATTCGCGATCGTGAGCGGCTGGCGCGCCGCGGCATTCTTCCCGCCGCTGGAGGCCGCCTACTACACCACGAATCCGATCGTCATCGGCGCCATCGGCGCGCAGGTATCGAGTGCGGGGGTGGGCGCGCTTGCCTACGCCATTTGGCGCGCGCGGCGCACGCGCACGACAAGCAGCAGTCGCTGGTCGTGGTGGCCGGTCGTGGCGATCGTCTCCGGGACGGGATTGACCGTGTTCGCCGTACTGTGGGACGGAGGGCAGCACCTCTTCTATCCGTGGGTGCTGCTCTACGGCCGACTCTTCGGCTAGCGGCGGAGCAATTGTGCGGCTACGAGCGAGCGTGGCTCGCGTGGATCCGCACGATTCGAGGTCACAGGCGACTGG
>CAZLZC010000017.1:12897-14677 GCA_964563825.1 uncultured Actinomyces sp. | reverse complement strand
CCCAGGAGCGCGTTGTGGTCGGGCGTCACCTCGTAGAGACCCGCCCAGCCGCTGCGCACGCCTAGGTCGAGAAGGCCAGGTGCCCGGTGCTCGGCGAGTTCGGCTAGCCGCTCGGGGAAGTCCGCATCGCGCCCGATATCGAAGCCGGGCTCGGCGTCCTTACGCGAGAAGCCGGTGAGGATTCCGGGCCCCTCGCGGTGCCAGTAGAGGCTCGTCGCGTAGTCAATGGTGAAGGCCGTGTCGAAGGGTTCGGCGAGAGGTTCGGTGATGAGCAGTTCGCGCTTGTACGGCGTTACGGGGAGATCGACTCCGACGTACGCCGCGATCTCCGGGGACCAGGCACCCGCGCAGTCGATGACGCAGCCGGTCGCTACGTCAACGTCGGACGTCTGCACGGAGGTGATCTCACCACCCGATGACGAAATACCGGTCACGGCAATCCCCGTGCGGACGGTGGCACCGAGGCGACGCGCACCCGTGGCATAGCCGAGGACGACGGACTCCGGCGTGCAGTGGCCATCCTGGGGCGACCACGCCGCAGCGAGCACGCCTTCGGGATCAAGCAGCGGAGAGAGTCGGCAGGCCTCCTCGACATCGACCATGCGTGACTCCACGCCGAGGGAGTTCTGCAGCGCGACGGATGCGGTGAAGAGCTCGACATCCTCAGGACGCGTGAGCACGAAGAGGTAACCGCTGCGATGCAGGTCGATCTCCTGCCCGGGGCGCTGCGGGAAGTCGGCGAAGAGATCGAGTGAGCGCTTGCCCAGCATGATGTTGAGCTCGTCGGAGAAGTTGGCGCGCACGCCACCAGCCGCCTTGGAGGTCGATCCGCCGGACAGCTCACCGCGCTCGAGGAGCACGACGTCGACGCCTGCCTCGGCGAGGTGAAATGCCGCCGACGCGCCCATGACGCCACCGCCCACGATGACGACATCTGATGCCGTAGGAAGGGTCACAGTCGGAAGTCGGGATCGAAGGGCAGCTCGGCGACGTCCATCTGAGCCTTCTGCAGTTTGCCGCTGTAATCCCAGTTCATGGACTGCCAGCGGGTGAACTGGTCGAGGACCCAGATGCCGCTCTGACGCGAGCCGTTGCCACTGAGGCCGTTGCCGCCGAAGGGCAGGTGCGCCTCGGCGCCGGAGGTCGAGTTGTTGACCGACATCATGCCCGCGGAGATCCCCTGCCGGAAGCGCCAGACCGACTTCGGGTCCGAGGTGTAGATGGCACTCGACAGGCCGTAGCCGTGGCCGTTGGCGAGCTCGATCGCCTCATCGAGTGTGTCGAAGACGCCCATGGTGACGAGGGGGCCGAAGGTCTCGGTGTCGTAGAGGGTGTCGCCCGGGCGCACACCGTCGACGATCGTCGGGTGGGCGAACCAACCGGCATCGGGATCGCCGATGAAGCCCGCGCGCGGATTGTGCGACGTGATCCGACCGACTCCGGTGGACCCGTAGACGGTCTGATGGTCCTGGATGAGACCGAGGTGCTTCTCATGCGTGAGGAGGTACTTCTCGTCGATCATCGGGCCGTAGAGCACTGCCTCGAAGGGATCGCCGATGACGGCGTTCTCGACCGCGTGCACGTAGCGCTCGCGCACAGCGTCGTAGACATCGCGGTGCACCCACAGGGTGCCGAGGGAGGTGCAGCGCTGACCGGCCGTGCCGAATCCGGCAAAGAGTGCGCCCTCGACGACGAGGTCGATATCCGCATCCGGCATGACCACCATGGGGTTCTTGCCACCCAGCTCGAGGCACGGGGACTGCAGGTGGCGACCCGCGAG
>CAZLZC010000017.1:6782-12797 GCA_964563825.1 uncultured Actinomyces sp. | reverse complement strand
GCGGGGATGATGTACCAGGAGGGCACCGCGGCCGGGAAGTTACCCGCGGTGATGATCATCGCCGTGCCAACCGGCACGCGGAAGGTGAAGAGCTGCTTGTCCGGCATCTCACTCGGGACGGTCTGGCCGTAGAGCCGCCTGCCTTCACCGAGGAAGAAGTCGCAGGTGTCGATGACCTCCTGCACGTCTCCCAGCGCCTCGGCGTACACCTTGCCCATCTCGCGCGTGACCAGGCGGGACAGCGCCTCCTTGTTGGCTTCGAAGAGACGCCCCACCTGCGCGATGACGCGCCCGCGCGCGGGGGCCGGCACCGCGGCCCAGCCCGGCTGTGCGGCATGGGCGGCCTCGCATGCGGCGAGGACATCGGCACTCGTCGCGAGCGGCACCTCGGTGACGACATCATCGAATCGGGCGGGGTTGCGTGAGACATAGGTGGACATGGGCCCGATCCTCCCACCGTGGGACGCGATCCCCGCGCGAGCCCCACTTCCCGAGAGGTCGGGTGACCTCTGACAGGCTTACGGCGTGAGCGCTGACCACACCGTCGGCACGGCAATGCTCCATTTGGTGGCATCCCAGGGCATTCCCGTCGTCTTCGGGCTGCCCGGGGTGCACAACCTCGCGTTCTGGTCGAGCGACTCACCCGTGCGGGTTATCGGGGTGCGCCATGAGCAGGCCGCCGTCTACGCCGCCGACGGCTACGCGCGGGCGACCGGTCGTCTTGGTGTCGCCTTCTCCACGACCGGCCCCGGGGCGGTCAACGGCATCGCCGCCTTCGGTGAGGCCTGCGTCAGCGGCTCCCCCTTGCTGCTCATCTCCAGCGACGTGTCCACCGCGCTACGCCATCCGGACGGCCCGCGCGGGATCCTCCACGAGATGGCCGATCAGGCCGCACCTTTCGCGGCCTTCGGCGTGCGCGCCATCACCGCATCCACGGCCGAGGAAGCACTTGCTGAAGTTGCCGACGCGCTGTCCCGCGCGCAGGCCTCACCAGCGCAGCCGACGTATCTCGGCGTGCCGTCGGACATCCTCAGCTCTCCATGGACCGCGCCGCTGCCGGTAGTGCCGCCGCCTCCCGCACACACGGCACCAGCACCCGAGGGCGTGGAGGCTCTCGCCGAACTCATCCGCACCTGCTCACGCGTCATCGTGTGGGCTGGTGGCGGCGTCACGCAAGCGGGCACCGAGGGCGAGCAGGCGATCGTGGCGCTGGCCGAGCGACTCGGCGCGCCCGTGGTCACGACGTACGCCGGACGCGGGGTGATGGCAGGTCACCCGCTCGCTGTCGAAGCATCGGTGCATGAGCCGGAGGTCGGCTCACTCATCGCGAGTGCTGACCTCCTTCTGGTCGTCGGGTCCGGCTTCGACGCGATGAACACCAAGAACTGGAAGATGCCGATGCCTCGGCGTCGCGCGGCGATCGGCCTCGGCAGTGAGCTACCACGCACCATTGCCTGGGACGTGCTCCTCCAGGCCGATCTCGTCGAAGCACTCGGCACGCTCGAGGCCTCCCTCGGCGACGTGCACCGCAATCCCTGGAACGACGTACCACTCCGTGAGGTGATCCGCACCCGCGTCGCCGCTGACGAGCGCACGGCAGACGCAGTGGAGTTCGTCGATGCTGTCGAGCTCTGGCCCGCCGACGGCGTCATCGTCACTGACATGTGCATCCCGGGCTACTGGACGAGCAGTCACGCAGTGCAGCCGCGCTCGCGGCGGCTAATCAACCCCGTGGGGTGGGGCACGCTCGGCTTCGCGTTGCCCGCGGCGATGGGCCCGGCTTCCGCGGGGATGCGCACGCTCGCCGTGTGTGGTGATGGCGGCCCGATGTTTGCCCTGGGTGAGCTCGCAACCTACGTGCAGGAGCGCCTGCCCGTCACGCTCATCATCGTCGATGACGGCGGCTACGGAATGCTGCGCTTCGACCAAAAGGTCTTCGGCCACGAGCACCGCGGTGTCGACCTGGTGACTCCTGACTGGGCGCTGCTCGCGCAGTCGTTCGGGATCCCCTTCACCGAGGTGACCGATGGCGCCACGCTGCGGGCCGCGCTGGCCGAGTCCGCCCGGCACGACGGCCCGTCGATGATCGTGCAGCGTGCCGAGTTCTTCCCGCCCGCCTCGACGAGCCCCCGCTGGTTCGAGTCAGTGCCTGGCAACACCGAAACGGCGTAGGGCGGCCCCGACCACCCGTCCGACCAGGCAATTGTGCGGCTGAGTATCGATGTGACTCGCTCGCAGCCGCACAATCCGCCGGCGGAGCGGGCTCTTGCCTGTGGATGATCGCAATGCCCGCTCCTCAACTTGGTCCATGCTCTCCAGGTGCCCGGCGACTCCGACTCGTTGCGCGCCCTTGCGCGCCTGCGGCACGGGGTCGTGTCGAGGGACGAGGCAATTCAGGCGGGGTTCTCCCACTACGCCATTCGCCATCGCATTGAGAGTGGAATGTGGGCCCCGTGCGGTCGGGCGATCATCATCCGGGACCTTCATCGAGCCGGAGACGCCGCTACCGCGTGGATCATCCACCTGCACACGGGCCCGAAATCTCGGGTGAGCGGTCCTCTTGCGATGCGCCTCCAAGGCTGGGAAACGCCTGGCTCAGACCACCTCATCGTGAATCCCTCGGATTGCCGGTCCTCTATCGACCTAGAGCTGCGAGTGCTACGGCGGACAGCGTCGCCATGCGTGCGTCTCTCCGGCCTACCTCCCCTTGTTCCCAAGTTGGACGCCCTTGCCGACACCCTCATCCACCGGTCGGAGCAGGGCGCTCGAGACCTGTTGGATGGGGCTCTCCAACGGCGATGGATCGAGACAGCGGACGTAGACCTCCTCATCGATGGGCGCTCCGGACCCGGTCGTCGCGGTCAACGGAGATTGCTGCGATTGCGCAATCGTGCGGCCAGTGGGTCACGGTCAGAGGCAGAGCAGCGCATGGGAGCACTCCTGAAACGCACTCGCGGCAACTGGATCGCCAACTACGCCGTGCGCGATGAGCACGGTCGGGTGCTGGCCGAGATCGACTTTGCCGACCCCCATCTCATGATCGCCGTCGAGGTCGACGGTCGTGCGTTTCACTCTGATCGTCGCTCCTTCGAGCGTGACCGCAAGCGCCAGAACATGCTCACCCTGCGCGGCTGGACCGTGCTGCGATTCACATGGGAGCGAATCGTCTCCGACCCTGCCGGTGTCATGGCGGAAGTGATCGCGGCGACCTCCGCTCGAGCTTCCTGACGGGCGCGCACACGCGGATTGTGCGGCTGAGTATCGATATGACTCGCTCTCAGCCGCACAATCGGCAACGCCTAGCCTTTGCGGCCGATGATGAGGTCCGCGACGAGGCCGGTCCACCCGGTCTGGTGCGAAGCGCCGAGACCGGCGCCGTTGTCGCCGTGGAAGTACTCGTAAAACAGGGGATCGTGCCAGCGCGGGTCCTTCTGGAAACGCTCCGATCCTCCAAACACCGGTCGCGTGCCGTCAGGTGCCTCCTCGAAGACGGAGATAAGGCGCCTCCGAATCTCAGCCGCCACCTCCTGGAGGTTCATCATCACGCCACTTCCCGTCGGGCACTCCACGGTGAAGTCGTCGCCGAGGTAGAGGTAATAGCGTTCCAGGGCCTCGATGACGAGGTGATTGATGGGGAACCAGACGGGGCCCCGCCAATTGGAGTTGCCGCCGTAGATCGGCGTCGTGGACTCCGCGGGCTCGTAGTCGATTCCGTACTCCTGCCCGTCGACATTGATCTGGTACGGCGCTCCTTCGAGCCGCTTCGACACGGACCTCAGGCCGTGCGGCGAGAGCATGGAGTCCTCGCTCAGCACCTCCAGGAGCACTCGACGTAGGCGATCGGGGTCGACCACCGTGAGCAGGGCCTTGTTGCCCGTCTCGTCGTGGCGCACTTGGAGGAACCCGGTGCTGTGCTGGTTGTCGTTGGCCTCCTGCCCGACCCCTCGTCGGCGTAGGAAGTCAGCGATGCGCTGCTGATAGCGCGGCGATGCCGCGAAACGCGAGCCCTGGTCGATGAAGGCGCCCGCGAGTACGGGAATTACGCCGACGAGCGAGCGCACCCGGATCGGCTCGCGGCTGCCATCGGGTCGCACGAGCTGGTCGTAGAAAAAGCCGTCCTCGGCATCGAAGAGGCCTACGGCCGCCATACCGTCGGTGATGGTCGCGAAGTGCTCGAGGAACTTCAGTGCCATGGGGGCGTAGGCGTCGTCATGCGGCGCTAGCCGGATGGCCATGCGCAGCATCATGAGCGCGTAGAAGGCCATCCACGACGTGCCATCCGCCTGCTCGATGACGTAGCCCTCGGGAAGGTGTGACCGGTCGATGGGCCCGATGTTGTCCAGGCCGAGGAAGCCACCCTCGAAGACGTTGTTGCCCTCGCGGTCGACCTTGTTGACCCACCAGGTGAAGTTGATGAGCAGCTTCTGGAAGACGCGCGCAAGGAAATCGATGTCACGTGCGCCATCGATCTCGAAGACTCGGATCGCGGCCCAGGCGTGCACCGGTGGGTTGACGTCGTCGAAGTTCCATTCGTACGCCGGGAGCGCGCCGTTGGGGTGCATGTACCACTCGCGGAGCATGAGCAGCAGTTGGTACTTCGCGTACTCCGCATCGATATGCGAGAAGACGACGGTGTGGAAGGCGAGGTCCCACGCGGCGAACCAGGGGTACTCCCACGAGTCGGGCATCGACATGACGTCATAGGCGTCGAGGTGACGCCACCGCATGTTGCGGGAGTGTGCATGCCCCGGCGGAGGCGGTGGTTCGGTGGGATCGCCGTCCAGCCATCGCGACACGTCGTACCGGAAGAACTGCTTGCACCAGATCATGCCGGCGAAGGCGCGACGCATGATGTCTGCCTGATCGGCCGAGGCGTGCGGCGGCGTGAGCCCGGCGTAGAAGTCATCGGCTTCGCGCTCGCGCGTCTCCATGAGGGCGTCGAAGCGGCTCTCGGCCCAACCGGGATCCGGGTGATCACCCTCGCTTGGCGACCACAGGCGCAGCCGCACCTCCACGGTCTCCCCGGCCGGCACCGTGAGCGCGTAATGCCAGGAGCACTTCGTGCCCTGATGATCGGGATTGACGGTGGCTGCCCCATGGACGACGTAGTCGTTGATGCCGTCCTTGGGATAGGGCCGGTCGAGGGGCGTGCCGAAGACGCGCTCGGTGTTGGTGCGGTTGTCGCAGAAGAGCGCCTCGGGCGCGGTGCCATCCGAGGCCGATGCTGCATCGAGGTGATAGGTGCCCAGCCGCCAGTGATCGGCGACGATGCTGCCCGCGTCCAGGGAGAACTGCGGCGCGGGTCGAGCCTTCCCCCAGGACCACGTGTCGCGGAAGATTGCTGTGGGCAGCAGGTGCAGGGTGTCGGTGTCGGGTCCGGCATTCGTGACCCGGATGCGGATGGCCGTGTCGGTCGGATCGTTCTTCGCGTAGGCAACATCGACGATCCAGTAGCGGTCGTCGTCGAAGGCCCCGGTGTCGAGTAGCTCGAACTCCGGATCCTGGCGCGTGCGCGAACCATTGACGGACACCAACTGCTCATAGGGGAACGCCGACTGCGGGTAGTGGTAGTGCGCACGCAGCCAGGCGTGCGACGGGGTGGCATCGTCGTACCACCAGTACTCCTTGGCGTCCTCGCCATGATTGCCCTGCCAGCCATCAAGGCCGAAGAATCTGTCCTTCACATGGCTATCGCGGCCGTTCCACATGGCGAGGGAGAAGGCGAGGTCCTGGTGCAGGTCACAAAAGCCGAGGATGCCGTCCTCGCTCCAGCGGAAGGTCCGCGATCGAGCCTCGTCGTAGGGGAGATAGCGCCAGGCGTCGCCGTCATCGGAATAGTCCTCGCGGACGGTGCCCCAGGCCCTCTCGGCGAGGTAGGGACCCCAGAGGTACCAGGGCCCGGCCTCCTCTGGTCCAAAGCGGTAGTCACCGCAGTCAGCCATGCGTCCTTGCTCACCGGTCACCCCCCGATCCTGCCCTGATCCGGGGTACCGTGGGCCACCGACCTGCAGGATT
>CAZLZC010000017.1:0-6682 GCA_964563825.1 uncultured Actinomyces sp. | reverse complement strand
CAGACACTGGATGTGCGCTTCGGTGTGCCCGGCCTCGAAACGCCGACCGGGAGTTATCGCGTCTACTACAGGGATCGCTACGCCACCTCGGGCATCAACGGACCGGACCAGCCGCGCGCGCCGATGCCCTACGCCTTGTTCTTCAACGGCGACATCGCGGTCCACTACTCGCCGACCTTCGCGGCCAGCGGCTACTACCCCGGTGGCGGCTCGCACGGCTGCGTCAATGTCGCCGACCTCCAGGGTGTGTCCTGGCTCTTCGACCAGATTCCTGTCGGCACCCTCGTGCACGTCTACTGGAGCTAGTGGCGCGTGAGCGCTCGCGTCGTACTCCTGGGCTATGGCCTGGCCGGGCGTGTCTTCCACGCGCCGCTCATCGGCGCTGAGCCCGATCTCGATCTCATCGCGGTCGTGACCTCCGACCCTGAGCGCCAAGCGCAGGTGCGGGCCGATCTACCCGGGGTCGAGGTGCTGCTGTCAGCCGAGGATGCCTGGGCGAGCGGCGCGGATCTTGCCGTCGTGGCCACGGCCAACTCGGCCCACGTGCCTCAGGCGACCGCTGCCCTCAATGCCGGCATGCACGTCGTCGTCGACAAGCCCCTCGCTGGCACTGCCCGCGAGGCACAGGTGCTACTCGATCTCGCGCAGGCTCAGGATCGCCAACTCCATGTCTTCCAGAATCGGCGGTGGGACTCCGAGATCCTCACCGCTCAGCGGGCTATCCGCGACGGGCTCGTCGGCACGCCGCACCGGCTCGAGTCACGTTTCGAGCGGTGGCGTCCTACGCCGAAAGGCGGCTGGCGCGAAGAAGGACCGGCCGACGACCTGCCCGGCCTGCTCTACGACCTGGGCGCACATCTTGTCGACCAGGCTCTGCACCTGCTCGGGCCGGTGGATCGTGTCTTCGCGAGCGTACGCCGGGTGCGACCGGGTTCCACCGCCGACGACGACACGCAGGTATTCCTCCAGCACGTCTCGGGAGCAGTGAGCATCCTCAGCGTGAGCGCGGCGTCGGCCTTCACCGGACCTCGGCTGCGCCTCCTGGGCACCGGAGGCGGCCTCTGGATCGACACCCTCGACACCCAGGAGGATGCCCTGCGCTCAGGGCGCGTGCCCGGTGACTCCGACTGGGGAGTGGAAGCCGACGATGCGTGGGTGGTCACCGATACCGCAGCGCCCCGATCGCTCGCACGCGAGCGCGGGGACTGGCCCGCCTACTACCGGGGGGTCGCTGCTTCACTCCGCGGGGAGGGCGCACCGTCGGTGAACCCGCGCGACGTCGTCGAGAACCTGCGAGTCATCGAGGCTGCGCACGAGTCAGGGCGTAGCGGTGCCGCCGTCGTGCTCGATCCCCCCTCCGGTCACGTCACGTGACGCGGGACTAACTCGCGGCGCTATCGCGCAGCATGCCCACAGGGTCCTCGAGAAGGGCGCTGAAGGCGAGCTCGGAGGCGCCGATGAGCGGCGCATCCCCACCGAGCTCAGACGAGGTGATGCGCACGAGGTCGCGCGCCGCTGGCAGCGCGGTCGCCAATTGCGCGAGCACCCGATCCCCGGATACGGCGTACACGACACCCAGGTGACCACCCAGCACGATCGACTGCGGATTCAGCGTGTTGACGAGGTTGACCAGACCCATGCCCAGCCAGTCGGCAACGCTGGCGAACGCGGCGAGCACCTCGGGATCGCCACGTTCCGCACCGTCGATGATCGCGCCCAGGCCCTCGGAGGGGGACACACCGGCTGCGCGAGCGAGTGCAGCGAATCCGATCTCCGTCTCCCAGCATCCGCGTGCACCGCAGCGGCACGTGTGGCCCTGCGGGTTGATGCGCATATGGCCGAACTCGCCGCCGTAGCCGCCCGCGCCCACCAGCGGGCGCCCGTCGACGAAGACACCGCCGCCGACACCGATGTCACCGGCGAGGTAGACCACAGTGCTGCTATCGCGCGCACTGCCGCGCACTTGCTCGGCGAGCACGCCGAGATCCGCGTCATTGCGGACGGACACGTCACCGCGTCCGCCGCCGAGTCGATCACCCAGGAATTCGCCGAGGGGCACATCGGTCCAGCCGAGGTTGGGCGCGAAGCGCACAAGACCATCGGTCGCGCGTACGACGCCAGGCACGCCGGCGCATACGCCGACAAGCGATGCGCCGGGCGGGAGCGCCTCCATGACCCCACGGCTCACCTCGACAACCTCATCCAAGAGAGCCTCGCGATCCCCGCCGCGGTGTCGTCGCTCCTCGCGTGCGAAGACCTCGCCGCCCAGACCGACGAGCGCAGCAACGGTGCGCTCGACTCGCAGATCCAGGGCGAGGACCGCAACCGAAGTGGAGACCGGCTCCACGACAAGCGAAGGCCGACCCACACCGCGGACGTCTCCTGCACGCTCGCGCACGAGGCCGAGCGCGGCGAGCGTGCTCACGAGGTCACCCACCGTGCTGCGATTGAGCCCGGTGACCGCGGTGAGATGCGAGCGCGACTGGGCCCCTCCGAGGTGCAGCAGGCGCAGCACCGTGGACAGGTTGGATCGACGTACCTCGTCCTGGGTCGCCCCGGCAAGGGAGGGCACGGGAGTCCTAACTGCCGGTTGCGGCCGTGCGTCGACGCGAGATCGCATCAACGCTGGCTGCGACGAGCAGCACCAGGCCGGTCACAATGAATTGAATGCCCGACTGCTGGGTGATGAGCGGCAGGCCATTGGCGATCACGGCGATGACGAGTCCGCCAATGACTGCGTCACGGATCTTGCCGCGCCCGCCGAAGAGGCTCGTGCCGCCGATGACGGCGGCACCGACCGCGAACAGCAGCGTCTGCGCACCGCCCGTGGTGGGTGACACGGAGTTGTCACGGGAGGCGAGGAGGACACCGGCGATAGCGGCAAGGGTCGAACAGAAGACGAAGCACGTGATCATGAGGCCCTTGACGTTGATGCCTGCACGACGAGCGGCCTCACGGTTGCCGCCCACGGCGTAGACGTGCCGGCCGAAACCGGTGCGCTGCAGGATGAACGTGAGTCCGACGAGCAGCACCAGGATGACAACCACGACCCAGGGCACGCCCTGGATGGTGACCTTGGCCGAGGGCAGTTGGCGCTCCTGATTGAGCAGGTACGTCGCAACGAAGATGAGCGCGGCCAGGGCGATGACCTTGATGGCCCACACACTCATGGCCTCGGCGGGCAGCCCGGCCTTGCGGCGACGGCGGATGGCAAGGAGTGTCGACAGCGCGAAGCCCCCGACGATGATGACGGCCAGGACCCAGCCGGCGACCACGGACATGTTGCCGTTCATGACGACGAGGATCGCGTCGCTGCGGATCGGGATGGTCCCACCCTCGCCGATGATGAGCAGCATGGCGCCCTGGAGTGCCAGGAACATCGCGAGGGTGACGACGAAGCTGGGGATCCCGAGCCGGGCCACGAGCATGCCGATCACCAGGCCGATGACGACACCCGTGAGCAGTGCCGCGAGCAGCGCGACGGGCCAGGCAAGTCCCCAGTTGTTGAGGGCGACCGCCAGGATCGCGGCGCAGGTGCCGGCAGCGAAGCCCGCCGAGAGGTCGATCTCGCCCAGGAGGAGGACGAAGACCAGTCCCATCGCGAGCACGATGATCGCCGCGCTCTGGTTGATGAGGTTGGCAAAATTGAAGATGGAGAGGAAGGTCGATCCCTCGAGGGCACCGAAGAGGATGACGAGCGCGATCAGGCCCAGCACCGCGGGGAGCGAGCCGATATCGCCCCCTCGCACGCGCGCCCAGTAGTCGCGGACAGACTGGCCGATGCCCCCGGTGTCGCCGGCAGCCGCGATGTCGACGTCGGTGGTCTGCGCGCTCATGCGGCACCTCCCATAACGGTCTCGGGCTGCAGGCCGATATCGCCAGACCGGCCGGTGGTGATGAGTTCGACGACCTGCTGCGACGACACACTCGCCTTCTCCACCTGCGCGGCCATCCGGCCGAGGTAGAGGCACGCGACGTCATCCGCCACCGCCTGGACGTCGTTCATGTTGTGCGAGATGAGGATGACGCCGAGGCCGTTGTCGGCGAGTCGGCGTACGAGGTTGAGGACCTGCTCGGTCTGGGCCACGCCCAGGGCGGCTGTGGGCTCATCGAGGATGACCAGCTTGGAGTTCCACAGCACGGCGCGGGCGATTGCGACGGTTTGCCGCTGCCCACCCGAGAGACTCGACACCTGCTGGCGAAGGGACTTCAGGGTCCGCACGGACAGACCCGCGAGAGTCTCCGCCGCACGCTTCTCCATGGCGGTCTCGTCGAGCGTGACGCCGGACTTCACCTCGCGGCCGAGGAACATGTTGTGGACGACGTCGAGGTTGTCGCAGAGCGCGAGGTCCTGGTAGACGACCTCGATGCCGAGGTCGTTGGCCTGCTTGGGGCCGCCGATGGACACGGGCTTGCCCTCGAAGCTCACCTGACCGCTGTCGAACGGGTAGATCCCCGCGATGCCCTTGATGAGCGTGGACTTGCCGGCGCCATTGTCACCGACAAGCGCCGTCACGCGACCGGCGCGGACGTCGAGATCGACGTCGCGGAGCACGTGGACGGGGCCGAAGCTCTTGTTGATGCCCCTGAGCGATAGCAGGGGTGCACTGGTGTCGGTCATCGCTCCTCGCAGGGTCGGCGGTGGGCTGCCACAAAGTCTGTCAGGAGAGCGACGGGGGCGGGCCGGATTCCGACCCGCCCCCGCGCTTCTTCATGGTGTGCGAGATGAAGTGCTCGAGGGTTACGGCGTGATGCCGTACTCCGCGCACTTCTCCTGGATCGCGGGCGTGGTGCAGACGCGATCGTAGGTGGTGAAGCCGTCAGCGATGACGTCCTTGACGTTCTCCGGGAAGACCGAGATCGGCTCCAGGAGGACGGCCTTGACGGTGCCGCCCGTCTCCGTGTCAGTCACGGAGGCGGTCGCCAGGCCGTCAGCGGTGGGGATCTCGCCCTTGGCGAGCGCCACGGCCAGGGCGGCGGCGGCGTCAGCCTCGGCCTTGATGGCCTTGTAGACGGTCATGCACTGGGTGCCGAGCAGCACGCGCTGCAGACCCTCGTCGGTGGCGTCCTGGCCGGTGACGGGGATCTCGCCTGCAACACCGTTGCGCTCGAGGACGGCGATGGCTGCGCCACCGAGACCGTCGTTCGCCGAGGCAACGCCGATGAGGTCGCCGCCGACCTCGGTGTAGATCTGCTCGAAGATCGTGCCGGCCTTGGTGTTATCCCAGTCCGGAACGCTCTGGTCAGCAGCGATGGTGTAGCCAGCGCCCTCGATGACGGCCTGGTAGCCCTCCTTGAAGAGGGTGGCGTTGTTGTCGGTCGGGGAGCCGTTGAGGAGCACCACCGGGCCGGCGTCATTGCCGTTGTTCTGCATGCAGGTCACGAGGCCCTCGCCGATCTTGGTGCCGACGGCGACGTTGTCGAAGGAGACGTAGTACTGAGCGCCGCCACCGAGGGTGAGACGGTCGTAGTCGATCGTCGGGACGCCCTGCGCGTCAGCCTTCGCGATGACAGCGGCCGCGGAGGGGCTGTCGAGGTTGACGATCATCAGGACGTTGATGCCCGATGCGAGCATCTGGTCGGCGATGGTGGCGAACTTCGCCTTGTCGCCGTTGGCGTTCTGGATGTCGTACTCGACGCCGGCCGCCTGGAAGGCCTGCTCGAGGAACGGACGATCCGCGGTCTCCCAGCGTGCCGAGGAGGCAGCGTCGGGAAGGATCACGCCGACCTTGGCGGCTACGGGCTCGGGAGCGGGCTCCGCGGAGCTGCTCTCCGGAGCGGCGGAGCTGCTCGCGGGGGCGGCGCTGGACGATGCGGCGTCGCCACCGCTGCCGCCACAGGCGGCAAGAAGGAGACCAGCGGCGGCAAGGCCGGCGATGGCTCCGAAGGTGCGCTTGGACATCTGGGTCCTTTCTCAGCAGGGCGACCCTGCATGTGTCGGATAGTGCCGTGCGGTTGTGCTGTCGTGCAGTCATGCGGTGGTGCGGTGGTGCTGCAACCGATCCGGCTAGGCGCCGAGGATCGTGTCGATCACCAACTGGTCCAGCTGCTCATTGCGGTAGCCGCGGCTGGCCAGGGACTCGGGGTCGAACTGCTCCGCGAGCAGTGCGTTGGCGGCAGCCGCGGAATACGGCCCCACCGTGGGTTGGGCGAGCTCAGGTACGCCGGCATCGGCGAATGCCTGCTTCACCTTGGGATTGGCGTCGAACTGTCGTGCCTTCTCGCGCAGGATGAGGTAGGTGCGCATGCTTCCGCGAGCGAAGTCCCAGATGCCGTCGCCCCCCTCATTGCGGTAGGGGCGGGAGTCGAAGTGCTTGGGACCGGCGTAGCCGGAGTTCTCCAGTAGGCGGACGAGGAAGAAGTTGTCCTTGATGCCCTCGGAGCCGAAGCGCAGGTCCTGGTCGTAGCGACCGATCTTCTGGTCATTGAGATCAATGTGGAAGAGCTTGCCCTGCCAGAGCGTCTGGGCAACGCCCTGATAGAAGCTCAGCCCCGCCATCGTCTCGTGGGCAACCTCGGGGTTGAGCCCGACCATCTCGGCGTTATCCAGGGTCTGGATGAAGGCCAGCGCGTGGCCCACGGTCGGCAGGAAGGTGTCGCCGCGTGGCTCATTGGGCTTGGGCTCGATGGCGAAACGGATGTCGTAGCCCTTGTCCTTGACGTAGCCGGCAAGGAAGTCCAG
>CAZLZC010000016.1:23305-24968 GCA_964563825.1 uncultured Actinomyces sp. | reverse complement strand
CCGAGCTAGAAGAACTGCCGGGGATCGGCCCCGTGATCGCCGAGCGCATCGTGCAGTGGCGCGAGGACAACGGGCCCTTCACCGACGTCGAGGTGCTCGGCGAGGTGAGCGGAATCGGTGATGCGCTCATGGCCCAGATCCGCCCGCGGGTGCGGATCGGATGACCGGTCTCCTGCCCGGTGCCGTGGTGGCGTGGGCTCTCACCTTCGCGGGCAGCCTGCTTCTCGCCCGGGGAGTCGATCCCACCACGGTGATCCGCGCCGAGCTCGGGCTCGCGCTGGGGTGCTGTCTCCTCGTGGTCGGGGCGCTGCTCCGCCGGTGGTACGCCGGGGTTGCGATCGCGGCTATCGCGACCGCGGCCCTGCTCTCGTCGGCGTCGTACGCCGCCACGGTCACCTCTGAGCCGCTCGACTCCGTGGGTTCCCGCGTGTCTGTGGAAGCCACGGTCATCGGCGACATGCGGCTGCGCACGGGGATCGGAGAGCCCGCGCTCGATGTGCGAGCCCATGCGGAGACGGTGTCGTCCGCGCGAGGGGACTGGGAGCTCGGTGCGCCCGTCATGATCCGGATGTCGCCCGAGGATGCCCCGCCGATCGGAGCGCGGGTGAGCGTCTCGGGCTCGCTGCGCGAGGGCGATCCCCTGCGCGGGGTCGCCGCGGTCATCGACGCCGAACGCGTGACAGTCCTCTCGCCACCCGGTCTGCTCGGCTCCCTGGCCAACATCGTGCGCGGATCGCTGCGCACCTCGCTCGATGGCGCCCCCGCTCCCGCTGCGGCGCTCGTCGAAGGACTTGCCGTCGGCGACGAGACCGCGCAGCCACCCGAACTCGCTGAGCAGATGCGCGTCGCGGGTCTATCGCACCTCACTGCCGTGTCCGGGGGCAACACCTCCATCGTGGTCGGCGCCGTCCTGCTCGTCGCCACTCTCGCGGGGCTCGGCCTCATCGCCCGCATCGCATCGGCGGGGGTGGCACTCGGTGCCTTCGTCGTCATCGTGGGTCCGCAGCCGAGCGTGCTGCGCGCCTCGGTGATGGCGGTCGTCGCACTGCTGGCTGTGATCACGGGCACGCGGCGTGCGGGAGTCCACGCACTGGCCTTCGCCGTGGTCGTGCTCATCGTGGCGTCGCCACCCCTGGCCTCGTCGTGGGGCTTCGCCCTCTCGGTTGCTGCGACGGGCGGCCTCATCCTGCTTGCCGCGCCGATCGTGTCGCGGTGGGGGAGAGGAGGGCGTGTACGACGGGCGGCAGTCGCGGCGCTTGCGCTGACCATCGGTGCGCAGGTGGCGACGCTGCCGCTGATCGCCGCCTTCGGCGATGGACTCAGCCTCGTCTCGCTGCCCGCCAATCTCCTGGCAGCGCCCGCGGTGGCACCCGTCACCGTGCTCGGCCTGCTTGCCGCGATCGCCGGCACCTTCGCACCGGCGCTCGCCGTCCTGCTTGCGCGATGCGCCGAGCCCTTCGCTGCCTGGATTGCTTGGGTTGCGGAGACGACATCCGCCTGGCCAGCCGCGACTCTGCCGTGGCCCGGTGGTCTCGCGGGCGCAGCGCTCGCCGGCATCGTCGCCCTGGCGCTCGTCCACGCGATCCGCCGGCACCGTGGCCGCCACGAGCGGACGGGACGTCCGCGCACCGTGGTGCTCGGGGCGGTGCTCCTCGCAGCCATC
>CAZLZC010000016.1:7995-23205 GCA_964563825.1 uncultured Actinomyces sp. | reverse complement strand
GCGGACGGGACGTCCGCGCACCGTGGTGCTCGGGGCGGTGCTCCTCGCAGCCATCGCGGTGCTCGCGCTCCGATTGCCCGAGCGAGCGGGCTGGCCACCACCCGACTGGCTGGCCCTGGCCTGCGATGTGGGCCAGGGTGATGCCCTCGTGCTTCGGGGGGACAGTGGGGGAAGCGTCGTGGTGGACACGGGGCCTGACCCTCGGGCCATCGATCGCTGTCTCGGGGATGCGGGGGTCACCCGCGTCGACCTCCTGGTGCTCACCCACCATCACGCGGATCATGTCGATGGAGTGCCCGGTGTCCTTGAGGATCGAGTGGTGGCTGGCGCGCTGATCTCACCGCTGCGAGAGCCGCTCGAGCAGGCGGCCAAGGTGGAGCAGTGGCTGGCCGGCATCCCTGTCAGCGTTGCCCGCACGGGTCAGCGCCTGCAGGTCGATGGCATCGCCCTGACCGTGCTGTGGCCGCAGCGCATCATCCGCGGCCCAGAGTCGGCGCCCAACAACGCCAGCGTCGTGCTCCTCGCTGAGGTGCGCGGCGTCCGCCTGCTCCTGCTCGGAGATGTCGAGATCGCCGCTCAGGTAGCACTGCGCACATCGCTCGCGGGCCCCGGAGTGGACATAGTCAAGATCCCGCATCACGGGAGCCGATTCCAGGATCCGGCCCTGGCTTCCTGGACGGCCGGGCGCGTGGCCCTCGTGAGCGTCGGCCAGGACAACCGCTACGGCCACCCCGCACCAGAGACGCTCCGGGCCTGGGAGACACAGGGCGCCCTCATCGCGCGCACGGACCTGGCGGGCGATGTGGCCATCGTGGGGGCTCCCCTGGGCGTGGTGACCCGGCGTACGTCGTCCGGCTGATGGGGTGCGTGGCATGCTGACCCGCGTGAGCCTGCCCATCACCTTGATCACGGGATCCGAAGAGGTCCTCGTGAAGCAGGCGTTGGAAGAGGCGCGCAGCGAGGCGCGCGAGCGTGACGGAGCTGATCCCGATCGCCGCAATGTGTCCGCAGCGGATGAGACGGCCGTCTCGGCGCTTGCAGAGGCGCTAGGCCCCACACTCTTCGACGAGCCGGCACTCATCATCGTGAGCGACGCCGATCAGATCGACGACGCCCTGTGGCGCGTCATCGAGACGGCGATCGCCGACCCGCCGCCGGGGGTTTCCCTCGTCATCGCCCACCCGGGGGGAGTGAAGGGCAAGAAGTACCTCACCGCCGTGCGCGCTGCTGGAGCCCGGGAGGTCTCCTGCGCTGCGCTCAAGAAGGGGCGCCAGACCGAGGACTTCCTCGCGGCCGAAGTGCGGCGTCGCGGGCGCAAGGCGACATCGGGTGCGATCCACGCGCTCTACGAGGCGATTGGCCATGACGTTGCCCTCCTGATCGGGGCCATCGCCCAGCTCTGTAGCGATGTCGAGAGCGGACCGATCGACGAGGAGGCGGTGGCGAGGTACTTCGTCGGCGTCGCCGAGATGCAGGGCTATCGCGTATCGGACTCGGTATGGGACCGGCGCCCTGTCGACGCCCTACGTGACCTGCGCTGGATGGCTGAGGTCTCGGGGCGTGCAGGAGTGGGGCCCGCGGTCACGGCCATGCTCGGCAGCGGGCTGAGGTCGCTCGTGCGCGTACAGGGCCTGCCGCCGACGATGAGCGACGCCGAGGCGATGCAGGAGACCGGGATCCGCTTCGACTGGCAGTTGCGCAACGCACGCACGCGGGCGAAGCGCTGGCGTGCGGACCGCCTTGCTGTGGCCGTGGTGGGACTGGCCGACCTCGACGTGGCCGTGAAGGGTGGGCTGCGCGAGGGAGAGTTTCGCGACGTCGATCAAAAGCTCCACGACATGGAGTCCTACGTCGTCACCACGGCATCGCGCTCGGACACGTAAGGAGAGCCCGGCCTACAGGCCCGGCGGATGGGGAAGCGGCGAGTTAGACGGTTGCGGCGCGCTTGGCGATCGAGGACTTGCGGTTGGCGGCCTGCTTGGCGTGGATGACGCCCTTGCTCACAGCCTTGTCCAGCTGGCGGCACGCCTCGCGGGCGAGCTCCTGGGCCTTGGCGGCGTCACCGGCGTCCGCAGCATCGCGGAACTTGCGCACGTGGGTCCTGAGGGAGGACTTCACAGACTTGTTGCGCAGCCGCGCCTTCTCATTGGTGCGGTTGCGCTTGATCTGCGACTTGATGTTCGCCACGTGTGAGCCTCTGCCTCTCGAATGCCGTTGGCCCCGCCATCCCCGGCTGGACCGAGGACCAAGGGTACCCGGCGGCCCCCCGAGGCTCAAATCGCCCTGGGAGCGACCCCTGGGCGGCGGACTGCCCCCTCGGGGGACCCGTGACAGGATGCTGGGGTGCCCGCTCCCCAGCCCGGCCGGACCGATCCGGCGGTGATCCGCAATTTCTGCATCATCGCCCATATCGACCACGGCAAGTCGACCCTCGCCGACCGGATGCTGCAGCTCACGGGCGTGGTCGATGCCCGCCAGATGCGGGCCCAGTACCTCGACCGCATGGACATCGAGCGTGAGCGCGGCATCACCATCAAGTCCCAGGCGGTGCGCCTGCCCTATCGCGCCCAGGATGGCCGGGACTACGTCCTCAACCTCATCGACACTCCCGGACACGTCGACTTCACCTACGAGGTCTCTCGCAGCCTCGCGGCATGCGAGGGCGCTGTGCTCCTGGTCGATGCCGCTCAGGGCATCGAAGCCCAGACGCTCGCCAACCTCTACCTCGCGCTCGAGAACGATCTCCAGATCATCCCGGTGCTCAACAAGATCGACCTTCCCGCTGCCCAGCCGGAGAAGTACGCCGCGGAGCTGGCTCACATCATCGGATGCTCGCCCGACGATGTCCTCAAGGTGTCGGCCAAGACGGGCGAAGGTGTCGCCGAGCTCCTCGAGGAGGTCGTGCGCTTGGTGCCTCCGCCCATCGGTGACCCTTCCGCTCCTGTGCGCGCACTCATCTTCGATTCGGTCTACGACACCTATCGCGGCGTCGTCACCTACGTCCGTGTCATCGATGGCCACGTCTCCACGCGTGAGCGCATCCAGATGATGTCCACGCGTGCGACCCATGACCTGCTGGAGATCGGCGTCATCTCACCTGAGCCGGTGCCCGCCGATGGTCTCGGCGTGGGTGAGGTCGGCTACCTCATCACCGGGGTCAAGGACGTGCGCCAATCCCGCGTGGGCGACACCGTGACCCTGTCGCACAAGGGAGCCGTCGAAGCCCTTGGCGGTTACCGCGACCCCAAGCCCATGGTCTTCTCGGGCCTATATCCGATCGACGGCTCGGACTACCCGGCGCTGCGCGACGCGCTCGACAAGCTCAAGCTCAATGACGCGGCGCTCGTCTACGAGCCGGAGACCTCGGTCGCGCTGGGCTTCGGCTTCCGGTGCGGATTCCTCGGACTGCTCCATCTCGAGATCGTGCGCGAGCGCCTTGAGCGTGAGTTCAACCTCGACCTCATCTCGACGGCGCCCAACGTCGTCTACCGCGTCATCAAGGACGACGGGGCGGAGGTGGTCGTCACCAACCCGTCGGAGTTCCCGGTGGGCAAGGTGGCGGAGGTGCATGAGCCGGTCGTGCGTTCGACGATCCTCGCGCCGTCGGACTTCGTCGGCACGATCATGGAGCTGTGCCAGGCGCGCCGAGGTGTGCTACTTGGGATGGACTACCTCAGCCAGGATCGAGTCGAGCTGCGCTACACCCTGCCGCTCGCTGAGATCGTCTTCGACTTCTTCGATCAGTTGAAGTCGCGCACCAAGGGCTATGCCTCCCTGGACTACGAGACCAGTGGAGAGGAGGCGGCCGACCTCGTCAAGGTCGACATCCTGCTGCACGGCGACACCGTCGATGCGTTCAGTGCGATCGTCCACAAGGACAAGGCCTACGCATACGGCGTCGCCATGACGGCCAAACTCCGCGAGCTCATCCCGCGGCAGCAGTTTGAAGTGCCGATCCAGGCGGCCATCGGCTCACGCGTCATCGCGCGCGAGACGGTGCGCGCGATCCGCAAGGACGTGCTGGCTAAGTGCTACGGCGGCGACATCACGCGCAAGCGGAAACTGCTGGAGAAGCAGAAGGAAGGCAAGAAGCGGATGAAGATGGTGGGGCGCGTCGAGGTGCCTCAGGAGGCCTTCATCGCCGCACTCTCCACGGGCGAGGAGACCGCCGCCAAGAAGTGACCGTCAGCGGTCGGTGACGCTGAAGATCACGATCGTCTGTCCTCCGCTGGCCGCGGAGAACATCGTGACGACCTTGCCCTCCTTGGTCAGTGCCCACATGCCGTTGACGCCCCCCGGTGGCACGCTCGGGTCGACGGACCACCCCTGATTGGCCTGCAGATCCTTGGCGTAGGCATCGACCGCAGCGGCCTGGTCGCCTTCGGCGATCATCTGCGCGGTGAGCCCTTCGGGCGTGGATGCTGCGGAGGCGAGCGTGAAGCCGGGGATGAGCGAGAGGTCGGCGGGCCAGCCCTCGGGGAACTCGCCCGTGCCGATCTCGTAACTGCCGTCGCTGGTGTCGACGCGCACTTCGCCGTCCTCACCCATGTCGACCGAGGCGCTGCCCCCTAGGGCGTCGTTGACCATGTTTTCGGCAGCCTGCTGCGAACTGCAGGCCGCAAGCGGCACAAGCAACGCGGCAAGGGCAGCCGCAGCGAGCGCGCGCCGCATCACTTCACGAACCTGATGTTGATGGGGTAGCGGTACGCGACACCCTGGTTGTTCTTGATGGCAGCAATCACGCAGAAGACGATCGAAAGGATCCACACGGCCAGGAAGAGAAAGATACCGATGACGACGAGCATGAGCACGAAACTCACCACGTAGCCGATGAGCACCGTGATCTGGAAGTTCAGTGCCTCGGTAGATTCCTTCTTGACGAACTCATTGCGCGGACCAAAGACCAGCATGACGATGAGCGGCCCGATGAAGCCCAGGATGATGCCCGAGAGTTGGCCCAGCATGGCCCATAGGCGCGCGTCGGAGTCCGACATCGGCTGCTGGCCCACAGGGGGTGTGGGGGGTTGGGGCGGTGGAGTCGTCGACATGGTGCCTCCTTGGCCGGGCTTCAGGTGTTCCTGGGCTCAGGGTACGCCGCCCGCGGCAACGAAGCCCGGTCATGCAGAGCACAATGACCGAGTGTTGCCCTCGTCCGTGTCGCATCCGCCACTTGGCTTCTATGTGCACGTGCCCTTCTGCGCGTCGCGCTGCGGCTACTGCGACTTCAACACCTACACGGCCGAGGAGCTGGGTGCGGGGGTGAGCCGGGCGACGTACGCCGACACCGTGATCGAGGAGATCCGATGGGCCCGGGGGCAGGTGACGGACGACCGACCCGTGTCGACGGTCTTCGTGGGGGGCGGCACACCCACTCTTCTGGGCGCCCGCGACCTCGTGCGCATCCTCGAGGTGATCCGCGCGGAGTTCGGGCTCGAGGCGGGGGCGGAGGTGACGACCGAGGCCAACCCGGATTCCGTGTCGCCCGCGATGCTGGGGGAATTGCGTGCGGGCGGGTTCACGCGCGTGTCCTTCGGAGTGCAAAGCCTTGCGCCGCATGTCCTTGCTGTCCTCGAGCGCACGCACACTCCGGGTCGATCCCTCGAGGCGATCGCGGAGGCCCGCGCGGCCGGCTTCACCCGGGTGAGCGCGGATCTCATCTACGCGACTCCTGGGGAGACGGATGCCGATCTGGTGGGCTCGCTGCAGGCGGTGCTCGATGCCGGAGTGGACCACCTGTCCGCGTATTCGCTCATCGTCGAGGACGGCACACGACTGGCCGCGCGCGTGCGCAGGGACGAGTTGCCGGCGCCGGACGATGACGTCGCGGCCGATCGCTATCGACTCATCGACAGGATGGCCACCGCCGCGGGGCTGCAGTGGTACGAGGTGTCCAACTGGGCCCTCCCGGGTTCGGAGTGCCGGCACAACCTGGGCTACTGGAGCGACGCCGACTGGTGGGGGGCCGGCCCCGGCGCGCACGGGCACCTGGATGGGCGGCGCTGGTGGAATCTCAAGCATCCGGCGACCTATGCACGTGCGGTGGCCCAGGGGGAAGCCCCGATCGCGGGCGAGGAGACGGTCGATGCCCAAGGGCGTGCGCTTGAGCGGATCATGCTCCGCTTGCGCACGCGGCAGGGGATCGCGCGCGAGGGTCTGCCGGCTGAGGTCGTCACGGAGTTGACGGACGAGGGGCTGGTCGAGGTCCTGGGTGAGCACGTCGTACTCACGTCGAGCGGACGACTTCTCGCGGACGCGGTGGTGCGTCGACTCGCACCCTGAGGCGCACGCAGGTGGCGATCAGGGACGCAGGGGCCGGCCGTCAGCGTCGGTCTTGATGCCGCTGCCGCTGAGGATGAGGCCGCCTTCGATGATTCCCCAGAGGCCGCCGACACCGCACGTCGCGATGGTCACCAGGATCTGCAGTACGCCGATGCTTGTGAAGCCCAGGTAGAACCGATGCACACCGAATGCCCCGAGGAAGATGCCGAGCATTCCTGCGGTGAGACGCGACTTGGCTGGCGTATCGACGTAGGCAGCCCACTCGATGAGGCCCGGCGGGACGGCCAAGCCGTCCCTGTCGGGCTGGCCCGGCGGGAAGGCCAAGCCGTCCCTGTCGGGCTGGCCCGGCGGCAGGAGCGGGTATCCGGGCGGAGGGGGCCCGGGGTACGCCGGGCCGGTAGGCAGGGGGCCGCTCATGGGGGGACCCTGCGGCTCCTCCGGCGTGGGCTGCGTCACGCGAACCTCCTTATCAACAGGCCCCATGCTGCCCGAGGGCGTAGGATTGGCACTCGGGCAAGGGGAGTGCCAATGACGGCGCTCGGGTGCGAGGAGGTGGCGATGCTCGAGGATCGACGCCTCGCCGTGCTCCGCGCCATCGTCGAGGACTACGTCTCCACGCGCGAGCCGGTGGGCAGTAAAGCCATCGTGGAGCGCCACGCGCTCGGCGTGTCCTCGGCGACGATCCGCAATGACATGGCCTTCCTCGAGGAAGAGGGCTACATCGCTCAGCCGCACACGAGTGCCGGGCGCATCCCCACAGACTTCGGATATCGCGCGTTCGTCGACCGGCTCTCCGGAGTGAAGCCACTCTCCTCAGCTGAACGGCGGGCGATCTCCGATTTCCTCGCGGGAGCTGTCGACCTGGATGACGTCATGGCGCGGAGCGTGCGACTCCTCGCACAGCTCACGCGCCAGGTCGCGCTCGTGCAATATCCGTCGCTCGTCCAGTCGACTGTCCTGCACATCGAACTCGTGCGGCTAAGCGAGTCACGTCTGCTCCTCGTGCTCATCGCCGATACCGGTCGCGTGGAGCAGCGCTCCATCGATCTTCCCGCGGCAATGACCGAGGATGAAGTGACCTCTCTGCGCGCCCGGCTCGTGGCCAGTGCGATCGGTGAGCGCTGCTCCGACCTTGGGGATCAGCTCACGCCGCTGGTCGATGCCGCCACTCCCGAGCTGCGACCGGCCGTCGCCGCGGTGGTGGCCAGCCTCATCGAGGCCACCGCCGACACCGTGGAGCAGCGCATCGTCCTGGGAGGCACGGCCAACCTCGCCCGCTATCGCGACTCCTTCTCGATCAGCCTCGAGCCCGTGCTCGAAGCACTCGAGGAGCAGGTCGTGCTGCTGCGACTCCTCGGCGAGGTCTCAGGTGAAGTCACCGTGCGCATCGGCCATGAGAATCCCGTCGAGGACTTGCAGGGGACGAGCCTTGTGGCGACGGGCTACGGCCGCGGTGACTCCGTGGTCGCGGGCGTGGGCGTCGTGGGACCCACTCACATGGACTACCCCGGCACGATGGCCTCGGTCCACGCCGTGGCGCAGTACCTCAGCCAGATCCTTGACGAGAACTAGCGACGAGAGCAGACGAGACCCGACAACGTGGCTACCGACTACTACGCCCTTCTGGGCGTCTCGCGTGATGCGAGCCCCGATGAGATCAAGCGCGCTTATCGCCAGCTTGCCCGCGAGTTGCATCCCGACGTTAATCCCGACCCGGAGAGCGTGGATCGCTTCAAGGAGGTCACCGCCGCCTACGAGGTGCTCAGTGATCCCGAGAAGCGTCAGATGTACGACCTCGGCGGGGACCCCCTGCGGGCCGGGGGCGGTGGATTCGGCGCTCCCTTCGACTTCGGCGATCTCATGGACGCCTTCTTCGGCGGCGGACAGCGCCGCGGCCCACGTCCGCGCATGCGCCGTGGGCAAGACGCCCTCATCCGCCTTCAGGTTGACCTCGCGGAGGCGATGACCGGGGCGACGCGCGAGGTGCAGGTCGACACCGCCGTGTGCTGCGAGGCATGCCAGGGCGCGGGCACCGCCCCCGACACCCAGCCAGCAACATGCCCCATGTGCAAGGGCAATGGTGAAATCCAAAACGTCCAGCGCTCGTTCCTCGGGCAGGTGATGACCGCTCGTCCCTGCCCGCAGTGCCAGGGCTTCGGTACGACGATCCCGCACCCCTGCGTGGAGTGCGCCGGAGACGGCCGCGTGCGCACGCGCACGACGATCGGTGTGCGCATCCCGCCCGGCGTCGACACGGGCACGCGAATCCAACTCGCGGGGCAGGGCGAGGTGGGCCCGGGTGGCGGTGAGCCCGGGGATCTCTTCGTGGAGATCGTCCAGACGGAGCATCCTGTCTTCGAGCGCCGCGGCGATGACCTCGTGTGCACCGTCGAGGTGCCGATGACAGCCGCGGCACTGGGCACCGGCATCGAACTCGAGACACTCGACGGCGTCGAGCAGGTCGAGGTGCGGCCAGGCACGCAGCCCGGCGCAGTGCTCACACTGCGCGCGCGCGGCGTACCCCACCTGCGCGGCTCAGGGCGTGGTGACCTGCACATCCAGCTCGACGTGCGCACCCCCACTCGCCTCGACGCCGAGCAGGAGGGTTTCCTGCGCAGTCTGGCGCGCTCTCGTGGTGAGGAGGGTGTCACTCTGCGTGCCACCGAGCAGGTCGCCGATGAGACGGGTGGGTTCTTCTCGCGCCTGCGCGGCGCCTTCAGCGGACGCTAAGACATGGCGGCGCCGGTCTTCTTCATCGATCCGGGAAGTGCCCCTGACTCTGAGGGCATCGTCTGCGTGACGGGTGAGGAAGCACGCCACGCCACGCAGGTCATGCGCCTGCGTGTGGGGGAGCGCGTCGACCTCGTCGATGGCGAGGGCCGCCGACTCGAAGGCACGGTCCGCTCCGTCTCACGGGATCAGCTCGACGTCGAGATCGCGCGCATCACGGAGGATCCCGCCCCCGCACCACGCATCATCGTCATCCAGGCACTGGCCAAGGGTGATCGCGGCGAGCAGGCGGTGGCCGCCATGACCGAGGTGGGAGTAGACGAGATCGTGCCCTGGTCGGCCGAGCACTGCATCACGCGCTGGACCGGCGACCGTGCTCAGCGCGGGGTGAGCAAGTGGCGCGCGACGGCGCGTGCGTCAGCCAAGCAGTCACGTCGATCGCGCGTGCCCGCCGTACACGATGTGCACACCCTGTCGGAGCTTGATGCGTGGACCGCGCAGGCCGCCCTTGTCCTCTGCCTGGACGAATCCGCCGAGGAGTCGCTCGCCGGGATCGATATCCCCGACAGTGGCGACATCGTGCTGGTCGTCGGACCGGAGGGTGGTCTCTCCGATGCCGAGCGCGCGCACCTGGTCGGACTCGGTGCCCGGCTCGCACGACTGGGTCCGACCGTTCTGCGCACCTCGACAGCCGGACCCGTCGGCGCCGCGGTGGTCCTCGCGCGGAGCCCGCGCTGGGGAGCGACCCCATGACACGTGAGTGCATGCCAGGATGACCGCGTGACCGACTGCCTCTTCTGCCGCATCTCCGCGGGCGAGATCCCGGCCGACGTCGTCGCGCGCAGTGACCGCGCGCTGGCCTTCCGCGACATCCAGCCGCAGGCGCCCGTGCATGTCCTGGTGATCCCCGTGGATCACCACGCCGATGTCCCCTCCGTGGTCGAGGCCGATCCGTCCCTTGCGTCCGAGATGCTCGCCTTGGCGGCGCAGGTCGCTCGGCAGGAGGGGGTTGCGGAGTCAGGGCACCGACTCGTGGCCAACACCGGTCTTGAGGGCGGCCAATCCGTGGGGCATGCCCACATCCACGTGCTGGGCGGTCGTCCGCTGGGCTGGCCTCCCGGCTGACGGTAGGATTCTCCCCACATGAGCACCTCCTCTCAGGCCACCATCACCATCCCGGCATCCCAGCCGATGGTCGCCCTCCTCGGTCCGGGCGACGAGTTGTTGCGCGTGATGGAAGCGGCCTTCCCCGACGCCGACATCCACGTGCGTGGCAATGAGGTCCGCATCGCGGGCTCAGCCGAGGACGTCGGCCTGATCGACACCCTCGTGGCAGAGATGCTCGCGGTCCTTCGCACCGGCCAGGCACTCACCACGGAGTCCGTGGAGCGCAGCATCGCGCTGCTGCGCGCAGGCACCAGGCCCGCCGAGGTCCTCTCTACCAACATCCTCAGTTCGCGTGGCCGCACCATCCGCGCCAAGTCGCTCAACCAGAAGCGCTACGTCGAGGCGATCGACACGCACACCGTCACGTTCGGGATTGGCCCTGCGGGCACCGGCAAGACCTACCTGGCGGTTGCCAAGGCTGTGCAAGCGCTGCAGGCCAAGAAGGTCTCGCGCATCATCCTCACCCGGCCCGCGGTCGAGGCGGGGGAGCGTCTGGGCTTCCTCCCCGGCACCTTGTCGGAGAAGATCGATCCCTATCTGCGTCCGCTGTACGACGCCCTGCACGACATGCTCGATCCCGATTCCATTCCGCGCCTCATCACCGGGGGCACCATCGAGATCGCTCCGCTGGCCTACATGCGGGGGCGCACGCTCAATGACGCGTTCATCATCCTTGACGAAGCCCAGAACACCACCGCCGAGCAGATGAAGATGTTTCTTACCCGCCTCGGATTCGGCTCGACCATGGTGGTGACGGGTGACGTGACGCAGGTCGACCTGCCGTCGTCGACGACATCGGGCCTCATGGTGGTGCAGGAGATCATCGGCGACCTCGACGATGTGGCGTTCTGCACCCTGACATCAGCCGACGTCGTCCGTCATCGCCTCGTGGGGCAGATCGTCGAGGCGTACGGACGCTACGACGCCACCGTGGGCCTGCGCCCCGCTGCGCCGCATCGCGGCCCGCGCAGGGCGTGAGCCGTGGCCATCGATATCGACGATTCCTCTGGCGTTGCCTGGGTCGACAACTCGCGCATCGAGGCGCAGGCGGCGTACCTGCTCGATCGGCTCCACCTCTCGCCTGATGCCGACCTGTCCATCCTGCTGGTCGACGAGGAGGAGATGGCGCGTCTGCACGTCGAGTGGATGGACGAGGCCGGCCCCACCGATGTGCTGTCCTTCCCCATGGATGACCTGCGCGCCGGCGACCCCTCCGGCCCCCGAGTCGAGGGGATCCTCGGGGACATCGTGCTCTGCCCGACCGTGGCTGCCCGTCAGGGCGAGGCCGCGGGCCACGCGGCTGACGTCGAGCTCTCGCTCCTGCTCACGCACGGGGTGCTCCACCTGCTCGGCCACGATCATGCCGAGCCCGAGGAGCATGAGCGCATGTTCGCGCTGCAGGCCGAGTTGCTCCAGGGCTGGCTGGAGGTGTCGGGATGACGACCGATCTCCTGCTCGTGATCATCGCGGTCGTCCTCGTCGTGGTCGCCGCGCTTCTCGTCATGGCCGAGACGGCTATCGGTCGTGTCTCGCGCGGGCGAGTCGAGGACCTCGAGCGCGAGGGCGTGCGGGGGAGCGCGCGACTGCTCGACATCGTCGCCGACAGGCCCCGCTACGTGAACGTCCTGCTTTTCCTGTCGACCGTTGCTTCGGTCACCGCGATCGCACTGGTGTCCTACGTCGGTATCGCCACCCTCCAAGAGGTTCGCGGGTGGCCCGTGTGGCTCGCCCTGCTCGTCGTTGTCGCGCTGATGGTGATCGTCAACTACGTCGTCCTCGGCGTCGCCGCTCGCACCCTGGGGCGCCAGCATGCGGATCGCATCGCACTGCGCTCGGCGGGTGCGGCCGGCCTGCTCGCGGGCATCCTCGGCCCGCTGGCCACGCTCCTCATCGTCCTGGGCAATGCCCTCACCCCCGGCCGTGGCTACCGCGAGGGTCCCTTCGCGACCCAGGCGGAACTGCGCGAGCTCGTGGACTTCGCGGAGGCCGAAGACCTCATCGAGGACGACGAGCGTCAGATGATCCACTCCGTGTTCGAGCTCGGTGACACCTTCGCGCGAGAGGTGATGGTGCCGCGCACGGAGATGATCTACATCGAGCGCCACAAGACACTGCGTCAGGCACTCTCCCTGGGACTGCGGTCGGGCTTTTCGCGTATCCCGGTGATCGGCGAGAACTCAGACGATGTGATCGGCATTGTCTTTCTCAAGGACATCGTGCGCCGTGTCTTCGACCGCCGTGACGCTGAGCAGACTGAGACGGTCGAATCCCTCATGCGTCCGGCGTTCATGGTGCCCGACAGCAAGCAGGTCGACGAGCTCCTTAAGGACATGCAGGCCGCCCGCACGCACATGGCCATCGTCGTAGACGAGTACGGCGGCACCGCGGGAATCGTCACCATCGAGGACGTCCTCGAGGAGATCGTGGGAGAGATCGACGACGAGTACGACACCGCGGCTCCTGAGGTGGCCAAGCTGGAGAATGGGTCCGTGCGAGTGAGCGCCCGCATGCACGTCGATGACTTCGCCGATCTCATCGATGTCGACGTGGAGTCTGAAGACGAGGGCGTCGACACCGTCCTCGGCCTCATGGGCAAGCGGCTCGGGCGCGTGCCGATTCCGGGGGCCACGATCGACGTCGACGGCTGGCGCCTCACCGCCGAGCAGGGGATGGGTCGTCGCAATCGCATCGGCAGTGTCCTGGCCGTGCGGGTGGAGCCCGCGGAGGCTTCCTCGTCCTCCGCGCACGAGCATGAGGCAAGCGATGGCGACTGAGCCTCTGTCCGACGAGGATGCCAAGCTCGTCACCCTGGCGCGGGGTGCACGCGGTCGAGTCGGTGCTCCGCAGGGAGCGGCGGTACGCGACGAGACCGGTCGCACGTACTCCGCCGCCGACGTCGCCCTGCCTTCGCTATCGATCAGTGCGCTGCAACTTGCGGTGGCCCAGGCTGTCGCCGCGGGTGCGCGCGGCGCGGAAGCCGCCGTGGTCATCGGCGATGATCCCGCCGACGATGCCGGACGCAAGGCCCTCGCGGAGCTCGGCGGCAGTGATGTGATCGTGCATCTGTGCGCGTCCGACGGCACGGTCGTGGCCACCCTGGCCGCAGGCGCATGAGTGCGACGGTCGCCACGGCGTCCGAGCGCCGTGTGGCCGCCGGCGCCGTACTCGGCTCAGCGGCACTCTTCGGCACCTCAGGCACCGCTCGCGTCCTCCTGCAGCCCACCGCTCCGGCGGCAGGTGCCGCGGCGGCACGGCTCATCGTCGGCGCTGCCGGCTTGGTCGCCTGGGCTTCGCGCACTCCGGAGGGACGCGAGGCCCTGCTGCGCCTTTGGCGTCAACCGATCATCTGGATCATGGGCGTCACGGTCGCGGCGTACCAGATCTTCTTCTTTCTCTCGATGAGTCGCACGGGCGTAGCCGTTGGCACGCTCGCGAGCCTGGCACTCACTCCCTTCATGGCCGGAATCCTCGGCTGGATCATGCGCGAGGGGGCTCCGGGCTATGTCTGGCTCGCCTCGACGGTCCTCGCGATCGTCGGTGTCACCCTGCTCACCGTCGGTGCGGGCGATGGCCGCGACATCCTCGGCATTGTCTTCGGGCTGGCAGCCGGAGCGTCGTACGCCTTCTACACGGTCTTCGGTGTGCGGTTCGCGCGCCAGGGAGAGCAGCCGACGCATGTGCTCGCCGCGTCCTTCGCTGTCTCAGGTGTGCTGCTCGTGCCGGTCTTCCTCATGTCGGGCACGTGGTGGATGTCGTGGTCTTCGCTGCTGCTCATCCTGTGGCTCGGCCTGGCGACGACGACGGTGGCCTACGTCCTCTTTGGCATGGGCTTTCGTGCCTTGCAGCCCGGCCATATCGCCACCCTCAACCTCGCCGAGCCGGTCTTCGCGACCCTCCTCGGAGTCTTCGTGCTCGGTGAGGTGCTGGGACCGCTGGGCGTGGTTGGCTGTGCCCTCGTCATCGTGGGCCTGGGAGTGCTCGGCCTCGCTGAGGGCAGGAGCGCATCATGACCGTGCATCGTTCGGGGCTTGCCTGCCTGGTCGGGCGCCCCAATGCGGGTAAGTCGACGCTCACCAATGCCCTGGTGGGCACCAAGGTCGCCATCACGTCGAAGCGCCCGCAGACGACGCGGCACGTCGTGCGCGGCATCGTCACGCGCCCGGACGCGCAGTTGGTTGTCCTCGACACCCCGGGCCTGCACAAGCCCAAGACCCTGCTCGGCGAGCGCCTCAACGACCTCGTGCGCGAAGCGTGGTCGAGCGTCGATGTCGCGGCCCTGTGCCTTCCCGCGACCGAGAAGGTCGGGCCCGGTGACGCCTACATCGCGTCGGAGCTCGCCAAGGCGCGCAGGGGAGGGGGCCGCACGACCTTCGCCATCATCACCAAGACCGACGCGGCATCGCCGGCCCAGGTCGCTGAACGGCTCGCCGAGGCAGCAGCTCTTGGCGAGCGGACACAACTGGACTGGGCTGAGATCGTCCCCGTGTCTGCTGTCACCGGGGACAACGTCGGCCTTCTCGCCGATCTTCTGATCTCGCGCCTTCCGGAGGGTCCTGCGCTCTACCCCGACGGCGAAGCGACCGATGAGCCCGAGGAGACGCTCGTGGCCGAGCTCATCCGCGAGGCCGCGCTCGAGGGACTCTCCGATGAGTTGCCGCACTCGCTGGCGGTGGTGGTCGAGGAGATGGAGTTGCGTGAGGACCGACCCGAGGATCGCCCCCTGCTGGATATCCACGCGATCGTCTACGTCGAGCGCGACAGTCAAAAGGCCATCGTCATCGGCAAGGGCGGCTCGCGGCTCAAGGATGTCGGCACGAAGTCGCGCCGCGGCATTGAGGCTCTGCTCGGCACGCCGGTCTACCTCGACCTGCGCGTCAAGGTGGCCAAGGACTGGCAGCGCGACCCGCGCCAGTTGCGACGCCTGGGCTTCTAGTCCTGCGAGGATGCTCGAGTGCCGACCTACCGTGACGAGGCCATCGTGCTGCGCACCCAGCGCCTGGGTGAGGCCGATCGCATCGTCACGCTCCTCACGCG
>CAZLZC010000016.1:0-7895 GCA_964563825.1 uncultured Actinomyces sp. | reverse complement strand
GACTGCCGCACTCCCGGCAGTGCGCGCCCCGCTGCCGAAACCCTTGAGCTTCTCGGTGCGCTGCTCTCCGGGGATTGGGCCACGGCCGATGCCAGTGATCCGCGTCATCGCCGCGAGGCGAGCGGCCTTGCTGCCGCACTGATCACCTGGCATATCGAGCGTGGCCTGCGCTCGCTGCCTCTTGTCGACCGCGGCTAGACCATCTGCCCGCTTGTCCTGCTCAGCGGGCGAAATCGGGAGTGCCAAGATGGGGGGGTGCCGACGTACGCCGCCCCGACCCCGCATCCCAGCGGCGCGCGCCCGCCGGCGATCCCCGCTGATCTAGTGCCCCGGCACGTCGCGCTCGTCATGGACGGCAACGGCCGATGGGCCAAGGAGCGCGGTCTGCCGCGCACAGCCGGGCACGAGGCCGGTGAATTCGCCCTCCTCGACTGCGTCCACGGGGCGATCGAGATGGGCGTCCGCTGGCTTTCGGCCTACGCATTCTCGACCGAGAACTGGAAGCGCTCGCCGGACGAGGTGAAGTTCCTCATGGGCTTCAATCGCGATGTCGTCCATCGCAGGCGCGATGAAATGCACGCCATGGGCGTGCGCGTGCGCTGGGCCGGCCGGCCGAGGCGACTGTGGAAGTCGGTGATCTCCGAGCTCGAGTACGCCGAGCAGCTCACCAAGGACAATGACGTGCTCACCCTCACCATGTGCGTCAATTACGGCGGTCGCGCCGAGATCGCGGATGCGGCCGCCGCCATCGCCCGAGGAGTAGCCGCAGGGCGCATCGATCCGGGCAAGGTGGATGAGCGCATGATCGCCCGCCATCTCTACGAGCCCGACATGCCCGACGTCGATCTCTTCGTGCGCTCCTCCGGCGAGCAGCGCACGAGCAACTTCCTGCTGTGGGAGTCGGCCTACGCCGAGATGGTCTTCCTCGACACCCTCTGGCCGGATTTCGACAGGCGTCACCTGTGGCAGGCGTGTGAGACCTACGCGGCCAGGGATCGGCGTTACGGTGGAGCTGTCCCCAATCCAGTCGAGGAGTCATGAGCACACCGCCCACCAAGGAGTCCAAGGGCTACCGCCCGGGGAGTTTGGAGATCCTTGCCATCGGACTGGTGATCCTCATCATCGGTCAGCGCTGGTTCGTCGGCCTCTTCGATGATCCCGCGCTCCAGACGGGTGCGACGATCTTCATCTCAATCGTCGTCCAGGCGATGCCCTTCCTCGTGCTCGGCGTTGTGCTCTCCGGCGCGATTGCCGCCTTCGTGCCAGCCTCGTTCTGGAAGAAGGCCCTGCCGAAAAATCCGGCGCTGGCCGTCCCCGTCGCCGGTGCAGCGGGCGCGGTGCTGCCTGGCTGCGAGTGCGCCTCGGTGCCGGTGGCCAACGGCCTGATGTCGCGTGGCGTGGCACCGGCCGCGGCTCTGGCCTTCCTGCTCTCAGCCCCTGCCATCAATCCCATCGTGCTTGCCTCCACCTTCGTCGCCTTCCCGGGTGAGCCGATGATGGTCGTGGCACGTTTCATCGCGTCCTTGGCGACCGCGGTGATCATGGGCTGGCTGTGGCTTCGCTTCGGCAAGGCGAAGTGGCTGCGCATCGGCCCACGCGACCACCTCGTCGGATCCAGCTCCTGGCACACTTTCCGGCTCACGGCCACGCACGACTTCCTTCACGCGGGAGGCTTCCTCGTCATCGGCGGCCTGGCGGCCGCGGCACTCAACGTGCTCGTGCCGCAGGAGTGGCTGCTCGCCGTTGCGGACCAGCCCATCCTCTCGGTCCTCGTCCTTGCGGGCCTGGCTGTGCTCCTGTCGATTTGCTCCGAAGCCGATGCCTTTGTCGCGGCAAGCCTCACGGAGTTTTCCCTCACCGCGAAGCTGGCTTTCCTCGTCGTGGGTCCGATGGTCGATCTCAAGCTCATCTCACTTCAGGTGGGGACCTTCAGTAGCAAGTTCGCGACTCGCTTCGCACCGGCGACCTTCATCCTCGCTGTGCTCTTCAGCATCCTGGTCGGGTGGTGGTTGCTGACATGAGGCGCGACGTTCAGGCGATCATCCTCATCCTCGTCGGTGGTGCCGTGCTGAGGATCACCATCGGTGACACCTTCCTCAACTACGTCCAAGAGGCCATGCGCCCCTGGCTCCTCCTCTCCGGCGGCATCCTCGTAGTCCTCGGCGTCCTCGCTCTCATCGACTCGATCCGTCAGGGGCGTGCCGCTGACGACGAGCAGACACCGCATGATGAGCCGCACGAGCACGATGACGGCCACGGTCACGGCCATGGGGGACCGCGCGCTGCGTGGTTGCTCCTCCTGCCGGTGCTTGCGATCTTCCTCATTGCACCCCCTGCCCTGGGCGCTTACGCCGCGGCCCGCGATGTGAACAACTCCGCACCGACAGGCGAGGCCAAGGCACCACCCTTGCCCCCGGGAGATCCGGCGCCGGTCACCGTGGCCGAGTACGTCGGTCGTGCCGTTTGGGATGACGGGCTCACGCTCGTGGACCGCACCGTCGAGATGACGGGATTCGTCACGCCGGACCCGGCTGGTGGCTGGTGGATCTCGCGCATGGCCGTCGCCTGCTGCGCGGCCGATGCCATTGCGTCCAAGGTGAAGGTCCTCGAGGTGCCCGACCTCCCCGCAGACACCTGGGTCACGATCACCGGCCGCTGGGTCCCCGGCGGAGGCACCAAGACCGACACGGCGATCCCGCTGATCGAGGTGCTCTCGCTGGAGGAAGTCCCCCAGCCCAAGAATCCCTACGAGTAGGCGTCAGTCGGCGCAGCGCGAGCACACACCGAAGACCTCCACGGTGTGCGTCACATCGCGGAACCCGTGCTGAGCTGCCACGTCGGTGGCCCATCGCTCGACATCAGGCGCGTCGATCTCGACCGTGGACCTGCATGAGCGGCACACGAGGTGATGGTGGTGCGAGGGACTGCACTGGCGGTATACGGATTCACCGTCGCCGCGCACGATGACATCGACCTGGCCGTCGTCGGCCATGGACTGCAGTGAGCGATAGACGGTCGTGAGACCGATGCTGTCGCCACGCTTGCGCACGATGTCGTAGATCTCTTGGGCCGAGCGGAACTCTCCCTGGGACTCAAGTGCTTCGGCGACCGCGGCGCGCTGCTTCGTCTGCCGCCTCACGGGTGCGTCAGCCATGGTGGTGCTCCTCGGCGGGGTGCGGGTGTCGCTGACGACGCCGTCGCACGGGGTAGGCGGCGATCGCGGAGACGAGGAAGACCGCCAGGGCGATGAGGACGATGGTCGGGCCGGGCGGGACGTCCAAGGAGAAGGACGTCGTCAGTCCCGCAAGGGAGCAGACGAGCCCGAGTCCCACGGCGACCATGGCCGTCGTGCGAAACGACCCGGTGAACTGCTGTGCGGCGGCCACCGGGACGATCATGATCGCGCTCACGAGCAGCAGGCCCACGGTGCGCATGCCGATGACCACGGTCACCGCGGCGAGCACGGTGAGCAGGATGCCCAGACGGGTCGTGCGGATTCCCTGCACGTGCGCGACATCGGGATCGAGCGTCATCGCGAACATCTCGCGGCCGAAGATCACCAGGACGATCACGACGAGAGCCCCCGCCCCGATGAGCCAGGCGATGTCCTCTGTCGCAACGGTCGAGAGCGATCCGAAGAGGTACTGATTCAGAGCGGTGGATGCCTTGCCCGAAGCCAGCGAGGTCAGCATGACGCCGCCGGCGATACCGCCGTAGAAGACGAGGGCCAGTGCGAGGTCGCCTGCGGTGCGGCTCTTGGCGCGCACGAGCTCGAGCACCAGTGCGCCCAGTGCAGCGACAACGAGCGCGGTGGGCACGGGGGCGATCCCGGTGAGGAAGGCGAGTCCGACGCCGGTGAGGGCCACGTGCCCCATGCCGTCGCCGAGCAGGGCGAGTCGGCGCTGGACGAGGAAGACACCGATGAGCGGGGCGATGAGCCCGATAAGTGCCGCGGCGATGAGCGCCCGCTGCATGAAGTCGTACCCGAGGAGTCCCATCAGCCGGCTCCCGGCTCGAGGACTCCAGGCTCCGGCGCGCGCATGACGACGTCCTCGCTGTGATGCCAGACACGCTCGCGGAGGTGGTCGGGGACGGGCGGTGGCCCGTCGTAGAGAACGGTGGATGTCTCACCCCGCGGTGAGCCGAGTACGACGATGCGGGAGGCGAGCGCCGCGAAGGGCCCGAGCTCATGCGTGACAAGAAGGATCGTGCGCCCCTGCTCGCGGAGGGATCCGAAGGTCTCCGAGATCCGCTCCTGGCTCTCGGCGTCGACGCCGGCCGTCGGCTCATCGAGGACGTAGAGGTCCGCATCCTTGGCTATTGCAGCCGCGATCATGACGCGCCGTTGCTGACCGCCGGAGAGGGCGTCGAATCGGTCGCGTCGCCGGTCGGCCAGACCCACCTGCGCGAGTGCATCGACGATGCGCTGCCGGTCGCCACGGCGGGGGAGTCGCTGCTGCGGCGAGATCAAGCCGGCGCCCACCACTTCATGGACGGACACCGGCACCGCTCCAGCCGAATGCAGGCGCTGGGGGACGTAGGCCAGGCGGCCCCACTCGCGGAAGCGTCCGATCGGGGTGCCGAAGACATCGATCTGTCCGCTCGTGATCGGCAGGAGGCCGAGGATCGCCCGCATGAGCGTGGTCTTGCCGGAGCCGTTGGCGCCGAGCACGGCGACGAACTCACCTGACTCGACATCGAGGTTGACGTTGCTGAGGATGCACGAGGCCTCGATGTCGATGCAGACATCGCGGCAGGCGAGGGCGGTGCTCACGGGCACGTCTCCCCTCGGTAGGTCAGGCGCACCCCTGGCCCGACCGCACCTGCTCGAGGTTTGCCTGCATGACGGTGACGTAGTTGCCAGTGGAGCCCTCGAGGAGGCCCTCGAGGGGATCGAGGATAGCCGTGGTCGCGCCGGTCTCGGCTGCCAGCGTCTGCGCGACACCGGGGTCCACCAGCGTCTCGTAGTAGATGGTCGTCACGCCACGCTCGCGGACGAGATCGGCCACCTCGGCGATGCGCGCGGGTGACGGCTCGGCGTCGGGTGACAAGCCGGCGATGCCGATCTGAGCGAAGTTGTACTGCTCGGCGAGGTAGCCGAATGCCTCATGGCTCACGACGAGGTCCCGACTGCGGCATTCGGCCGTGCCGGTTGCCCACTCATCATTGAGTGAGTTCATCGATCCCGTGAGTGCCTGGGCTCCCGCCGAGAAGGGGCCGTCGGCGTTCAACGCACTGAGGCGCGCGGCGATCTCATCGCCGATCGCTGCCATGTTGAGTGGATTGAGCCAGACGTGCGGATCGCCGTCGAGCGCACTGTGCTCGTCGGCGTGCTCGTCGGCATGGTCATCAGTAGCGCCCGTCTCGCCTTCGTGGGCGTGGTCCTCGGCAGGAAGAAGCGACAGCGCCTCCGTGACGTTGAGTGCGCGATCGGCAGCGACCTGCTCGATGGCCTGGTCGAGGGCGGGCTGGAAGCCGGGGATGTAGAGCACGAGGTCGGCCTCGCCGATCTCGGCCACCTGCTGGGGGCCGAGTTCGAGGTCGTGCGCTTCGCCACCGGGCGGGGTGAGGTTGATGACCTCGACGGCGTCCCCACCGACCTGCTCAGCGGCGTATGCCAGGGGGTAGAAGCCGGCGACCACGCGCAGCGGTGTTCCCGGGGTGGGAGAGCTGTCCGCGGAGCCTGAGCCTCCGCATGCGGAGAGGCCGAGGGCGAGGGTGGCGATGAGGGCCGGGGTGGCGATGGAGAAGCGCATGCCCTTCATCGTGGTCTAGATGAACATGATTGTCAATTCAAACTGAAGAACCGGAGTGGGCTAGATCCGCCCCATGGCCTTGAGCACGGTGACGCCGGCCAGGGCCACGACCACGACCCCCCTCAGCAGGCGCCCGCTTGCCGGGATCGCGGGCCAGGAGAGCACGAGGAGCCAGAGGAAGAAGAGGGTGAGCAGCCCGAGGATGAGGGCCCCGAGCCACGCGAGGGGTCCGGTCTGGATCATGCCGAAGACCAGCAGGACGGCGAGCCCCACGACGACGGCCCACTTGGGGACCCGGCTGAGCCTGGTGAGGAGCGGCAAGCTCACGCGCTGAAGCGGGGAGAGGTCCTGGGAAGGCCGGGGGGCTGGGGAGGGCGATGACGGCTGCCCGGAGCCCTGAGGGCCACGCGGCCCGCGCACGCCGGGGCGCTTGTCACGTGCCGCCATGGTGATCCCTCGCTCTCGTCCGCTTCACACCTTAACTACGGTGAGAGGCATGCTGCCAGCAGACGAGGCGGGACAGCCCGACAGGGGCGGCTTGGCCGACCCGGCGGGCCCGACCCCCGGGTTCATGGCGCTGCTGCGCTTTCGTTCGCCAGATGTCGCCGGTCTGATGGTGACCCTGCGCGAGTCGGTGGCTGTGCTGGCCACCAAGGAGGGGTTTCGCTCAGCGGAGGTGTGCCGGGCTGTCGATGATCCCGAACTCGTGGTGCTGCATATGGGGTGGGACACCGTGGGCTCGTATCGGCGGGCACTTTCTGCGTACGACGTGAAGGTCGCCGTCGTGCCGGTGATCTCCCAGGCCATCGATGAGCCGACGGCCTTCGAGGCACTGCACGTCCGTGACGCCCGCGGCGCCGCCGACGCCCCCGGTGCGCTCGCTGCCGACGCTGGCACGGTGCGCCTCGGCCAGGCTTCTGCAGACGTCGTGCCGCCCGCGCCGTCATGACCGGCTTTGCCGATCGCGCAGATGCCGGTCGCCAACTCGCTGCTGTGCTGAGCGACACCGTGGCTTCGATGCACGACCCGCTGCTCGTGGCGATCATGCCGCACGGTGTCTTGGTCGCATTGCCTCTGGCCGACGCCTTCGGGCTTCCCCTGACGGGCGTCTCGCTCGATCGCGAGGGTGACCCGCGCGTCACGCAGTTGCCGGATGTGATGGGTCGAGAGGTCATCGTCGTAGACGACGGCGTCGAGACGGGCACGGCAGCCCTCCTCGTGGGTGCTGTGCTCCGTGAGGCGGGTGCCTCGCGACTCGCTCTCGCGGTCCCGGTCTGCCCGCGCCAGGCCGAAGCGGGCCTGCAGTCTCTCTACGACGCGATCGTGGCGATCCAGCGCCCGCTCGCCCGCCGAGATCTGCGCTGGCATTACGTCGACTTCGACTCCATTGATGAGGCCGAAGCGCAGCGACAACTCGACGCTCGCTAGGGTGAAGGCTCCCGTCCGGCAGTCCGTGCCGGGCTTGTCCGCCGACAACCAGCCGGAGTGGATTCATGGCCGATCGCGTTGATGCCGTCGTCAATCTGAGCAAGCGCAGGGGATTCGTCTTCCCCTCATCCGAGATCTATGGCGGCACCCGCTCCGCCTGGGACTACGGCCCGCTCGGCGTCGAACTCAAGGAGAACATCAAGCGCCAGTGGTGGCAGGCCGTCGTGCGCGGCCGCGATGACGTCGTCGGCCTGGACTCCTCGGTCATCCTCGCCCCGCAGGTCTGGGAGGCGTCCGGGCACGTCTCGGCCTTCGTCGATCCGCTCACGGAGTGCAAGAAGTGCCACAAGCGCTGGCGCGCCGATCAACTCATCGAGGCGTTCGAGGAGAAGCACGGCCGAGCTCCCGAGGGTGGCCTGCTCGAGATCGTCTGCACCAATTGCGGGACGAAGGGTGACTTCACCGAGCCGCGCGACTTCAATGGCATGCTCCGCACCGCCGTGGGCCCGGTGGAGGATGCGGGCTCGGTGCACTACCTGCGCCCGGAGACCGCGCAGGGCATCTTCGTCAACTACCTCAATGTGATGAATGCCGCTCGCAAGAAGCCCCCCTTCGGCATCGGCCAGACGGGCAAGAGCTTCCGCAACGAGATCACGCCCGGCAACTTCATCTTCCGCACCCGCGAGTTCGAGCAGATGGAGATGGAGTTCT
>CAZLZC010000015.1:21979-25501 GCA_964563825.1 uncultured Actinomyces sp. | reverse complement strand
CATGAGGTCGAGGTAGGGCACGGCGTCGAAAGCCTCGGGGCCGAGCACGCCGGCGCCTGACCAGGTCCCGGCGGCGAGCAACTCGAGCGCGATGACGGGGTTCATCGCCGTCTGCCACGTCACCGCCTGGGTGCCGTACTCGCGCATCGTCCACTCGTTGTCGGCGACGTGGTAGAGGTACACCTCGCGTCGCTGACCGTCCTTGCCGGTGCCCGTCACCCACGCGCCCGCGCACGTCTTGCCCGACATCTTGTCGCCGAGGCCAGCCGGATCGGGCAGGCAAGCAGCGACCACATCGCGCGGGCTCACCCGACCGCCGCGGACATCGACAGGGTCGGTGCTGTCCAGACCCAGCTTGTGCAGGGTCTTGAGCACCTCAATGAATTCGTCGCCGATCCCATACTTGAAGGTGACCCGATCGCACTCGATCCAGCGCGGCACGAGGAGCACCTCCTCGTGCTCGACGTTGACGCACTCGACGGGTCCGATCCCCTCGGGGAAGTCGAAGACCTCGGGCTCGGAGAAGGGAGCTGTGGTGAACCAGCCGCGATCGCGCTCCCAGATGACGGGAGGGTTGAGGCACTCCTCGATGGTGGTCCAGATGGAGAAGCTCGGCGCGAAGTCGTAGCCCGCGACGAGCAGGTTGGCGCCGTCGCGGATGCCTATTTCCTCGATCCGGTCGAAGAGGTGATCGGCCGCATAGCGCGCGAAGACATCAGCCAGGCCCGGCTCGACGCCGATGCCGCACAGGGCGAGGAGTCCGCGCTCGGCCCAGGCGTCCGACTTGTCGAACTGCTCGTCGCCCAGCTTGACGAAGGTGTCGGAGTGGGGGCGCTGCGGATGCGGGCGCGACAGACTCATGGCCGTGTCGAGGTAGTGGGCGTCGGCGGCGAAGGCGCCGTCGAAGATCGGCATGTTGAAGCGTGGGTCCACGACATTGAGGACATGCGTGATGCCGTAGGCCCGACAGGCTTCAGCCACCGCAGACTCGTCCGAGGCATCGAGTGCGATGCCCCTGAATCGCTCATCGGCAACCCGATCGGCGAGGCCGCGTGCACGGGCCTCGTCGTAGTCGGCGCAGATCCATGCCTCGAAGAAGTCGCGGCGGGCAGCGATGAGCGCGGCGGACGTGCCCACTCCCCCGGATCCGATAGCGAGCACGCGCATGCTGGTCACTCGGGCACCTCCCAGTCAGCGAGCAGGGGACGACTCGGATCCCAGCGGGTGCCTTCCGCCGCATCCTTGCGCCGCCGCGCAATCGCGGACAGCGCCTCCAGCACGACGCGATTGCCCAGCATGGCGGTGATGTCGGCGTGGTCATACGGCGGCGACACCTCGACCACATCCATCCCCAGCACGGGCAGTTCGAGGCAGATGCGACGCACGGCGTCGAGCAACTCGCGCGCGCTGAGGCCTCCCGGCTCGGGGGTCCCCGTGCCCGGGGCGTGCCCGGGATCGGCGACGTCAATGTCGACCGACAGGAAGATGCCGTCGCATTCGTCCATGGCGATTTCGAAGGACTCGGTGAGGCACTCGTCGAGGCCGCGAGTCACGATCTCGGTCATCTCGTAGGAGCGCATGCGCTGCTGCGCCATCCACTCCAGGACATCGGGCGGTGGCCAGTAGCCACGCAGGCCGATCTGCAAGAAGCGGTCGCCACGCGCGGCACCGGACTCGATGAGCCTGCGCATCGGCTGACCGTGGCCAATGAGGGAACCGAACTCGATGTCACCCGTGTCGGCGTGCGCATCGAAGTGAATCACGGCGACTCGCCCCCAGCCGCGAGCGCGCGCCACCCCGGTGACGTCGGGCCAGGTAACCGTGTGATCCCCACCGAGGATGAGCGGCATGGCCCCGGTCTCGGCGACCCGCTGCACGACGACCTCGAGGTCGGCACACGAGCGCGCGGCGTCACCGCTGAACATCTCTACATCGCCGCCGTCCACGACGCGCAGATCCTTCAGCCCGTCGGTGTGCAGGGCGAGGGAGGGGCGCGAACCATCGTGGGCGAGGTAGCAGGCCATGCGCAGCGCCTGGGGGCCGAAGCGAGCGCCACTGCGGTAGGACGTCCCGCCGTCGAAGGGGGCACCCAGGATCACCACGTCGGCGTCGGCGTAGGTCGCCGGGTCGTCGAGGTCGCATCGGGGTACGCCGAGGAAGGTGAGATCCGGGCCGAACTGGCCGCCGTAACGCGTCATGACTCCACCCTAGAGGTCAGCTATCGAAGCCGAGACCGACGCGGTCGAGTGTGCGCAGCCACAGATTGCGCCGCCCCTCATTGCGATCGGCCTTGTCGATGGCCCGGCGGGTCACCCGGATGCCGAAGCCGCGGATGGGCTCGGGCGGGAACGGGATCGGCTTGGTGCGCACCATCTCGAGCCCGGTGCGCTCCGTCTGCTCTCCCGAGAGCAGGTCCAGCATCACCTGCGCCCCGAAGCGGCTCGCTCCGACGCCGAGACCCGTGAAGCCCAGGCTGTAGGAGAGGCGTCCGTCGTACGCCGTGCCCCAGAAGGCGCTGAAGCGCGAGCAGGTGTCGATGGCGCCCGCCCACGCGTGCGTGAAGCGCAGACCGTCGAGCTGCGGGAAGGTGTAGCGGAAGTGCTCGGACAGCCGCGCGAAAGGCGCTCCCTGGCGCTCGTGCATGGGGTTGAACCCGCCGTAGTAGCTCGCGTCGTAACCGCCCCACAGGATCCGGCCGTCCTCGCTCATGCGGTAGTAGTGGAACTGGTTGCCCGCGTCGCCGATGCCGACTCGATCCTCCCAACCGATGGCGTCTCGCTGATCGCGAGAGAGCGGCTCGGTCATGAGCACGGAGTCATAGACGGGCACGACGTAATGCCCCAGGCGCTTGAGCAGTGGCGGGAAGGCGCTCGTCGCGAGGGCCACGCGACCGGCGCGCACCGATCCGAAGTCTGTCGTCACACGCAGGCCCGATCCCGAGCGCTCGATGCCTGTGACGCGTGTGTGCTCGTGGATCGCCACCTCTGCACGCTCGGCAGCGGCGGCGAGCCCCCAGGTCAGGCGGGCGGGGTCGACCATGACGACTCCGTCGCGGTCGAGAACGCCGGCGCGATAGGTGGGTGAGTCGACTCGGGCCCGCACCGCATCGCAGTCGAGGAACTGCCAGTTCAGGCCGAGGCGGGCAGCCTCGGCGACGACATCGCGCAGATCGGCCACCTGGTAGTCCTCGACGGCGACATCGAGTTCGCCGGAGCGCACGAGATCGCAGTCGATGCGCTCGCTCTCGATCACACCGACGATGTCTTCGAGATTGGACTGCCCCTGACGCACGAGCTCGGGCATGTCGTCGGGCCAGCGGGCAAGTCCATTGCCCAGGCCGTGAGTGAGGGAGGCAGCGACGAACCCGCCGTTACGCCCGGAGGCACCCTCGGCAATCCGCTGCCCTTCGAGGAGCACCACGGACCAGTCCGGGAATCGACGACGTGCCTCGTATGCCGCCCACAGGCCGCTCAGTCCTCCGCCGACCACCACGAGGTCGGCGTGGATGTCACCGGTGAGCGC
>CAZLZC010000015.1:20660-21879 GCA_964563825.1 uncultured Actinomyces sp. | reverse complement strand
CCGCGCTGGGCCGCGCCCCAGATGTAGATCGGGAAGGTGACAAGTGTCCCGGAGTTGAATGCACTGATGATGTAGTCATCGAAGGAGAGACTGAAGCCCAGCAGCGCAGCACCGAGGATGCCCGGGAGCACGAGCGGGAAGGTGACGTAGCGGAACGTCGCCTTCGGATCGGCGTAAAGGTCGCGCGCCGCCTCCTCCAATCGGGGGTCCATCCCCTGGAGCCGCGCCTTCACCGTGACGACAACGAAACTGATGATGAACATGATGTGCGCGATGGTGACGGTCCAGAAGCCGAGCGGGAATGCCAGGTTGAGGAAGAGTGCGAGCAGGCTGGACCCGAGCACGACCTCGGGCGTCGCCATGGGCAGGAAGATGAGCAGGTTGGTCGTCGATCGCCCACGGAAGCGATAGCGGACGAGCGCGAAAGCGATCATCGTGCCGAGGATCGTGCCGAAGAGGGTCGCGATCAGGCCGATCTGGATGCTCGTGACGAATGATCCGCAGACCCCGGGCACCCCGCAGATGTTCTGCCAGGCCTCGAGCGAGAACTCGTTCCAGGACACATTGAACTTGCCGGCCGGCTTGTTGAAACTGAGGATCGCCACCACCGCGATGGGGACGAAGAGATAGATCAGGACCAGGATCCCGATGATGGGAATGAGGTTCTTCCGCAGCCAACGCATCAGACGAGATCCTCCGTGCCTGCGCGCCGGATGTAGATGAACACCACGGCGAGGATGATCGCCATCAGGATGAAGGACAGGGCGCTCGCGGTCGGATAGTCACGGAATTGCAGGAAGTTGGTCTGGATCGCGTTGCCCACCATGCGATCACTCGGCGCGCCCAGCAGCGTGGCATTGATGTAGTCGCCCGACGCGGGGATGAAGGTGAGCAGGGTGCCTGCCACGACACCCGGCAGGCTCAGCGGCCACACGACCTTCCGGAAGCCCGTGAAGGGAGAGGCATAGAGGTCGCTCGCCGCCTCGATGAGGCGAGGATCGATGCGCTCGAGCGCTGCGTAGAGCGGCAGGATCATGAAGGGAAGGAAGTTGTAGGTCAGCCCCAGCACCACCGCGATCGGGGTGTTGAGGATGCGGTTCTCCGGCAGCAGGTGCAAGGCGTTGAGGAAGCTGGTGATGAAGCCCTCATCGGCCAGGATCGTGCGCCACGCGTAGGTCCGCAGAAGGAAAGACGCGAAGAACGGCGCCACCACGAGCAC
>CAZLZC010000015.1:0-20560 GCA_964563825.1 uncultured Actinomyces sp. | reverse complement strand
GGGACGACGAAGAAGATCGCCAGCCACGCGATGCCCGGAATGAGGAGGAGGTACGCCGTGCGCGGCCGGCGCTGTGCCGCCGCACCGGAGACGACCGCCCCCGATCCGCCCGCGGTAGGTGCGAGAGCCGGCACGTCAGGCCGCCGGCGGGACGTCGAGACCGAAGGTGTGCTCGGGCGCCCAGTGGGTGACCACCTCGTCACCCGGGCGCAGGATGTCGGCCGACCGATTCTGCTCGAAGACCATCCACTCCTCTCCCCAGCTCGTCATCACGAGGTACTGGGTCGAGACGCCCGTGAACGACGCATCCGTGACCTTGCCGGACACACGATTGTGGCGATCGGGCACCGCGGTGCCTGCCGTCGCAACAGCGAGCTTCTCCGGGCGAACCCCGACGAGCACGGCACCGTCGGTGCGGGTGGCGCGTGCGGCCGGCACGGTGAAGGAAGCCCCGTAAGCCGACACGACAAGGTCATCACCCGACCTGCCGGAGACCGTCCCTTCCACCGTGTTGGACTGACCGAGGAAGTTGGCGACAAAGGCCGTGCGGGGCAACTCGTAGATCTCCACGGGTGGGCCCATCTGCTCGATGCGGCCCTTGTTCATCACAGCCACGGTGTCGGCCATAGTCATGGCCTCTTCCTGGTCGTGCGTGACATGCACGAAGGTGGTGCCCACCTCGGTCTGGATTCGCTTGAGCTCGATCTGCATCTGGCGACGCAGCTTGAGGTCCAGTGCGCCGAGCGGCTCATCGAGAAGGAGCACCCCCGGCTGATTGATCAGAGCGCGCGCGACAGCGACGCGCTGCTGCTGCCCGCCGGAGAGCTGCGCGGGCTTGCGCCGCGCCATCGGCCCGAGCTCGACAAGTTCGAGCATGTCGTTGACAGGCCCTGTGACGTCCTTGATTCCGCGACGGCGAAGCCCGAAGGCGACGTTCTCGAAGATGTCCAGGTGCGGGAAGAGCGCATAGGACTGGAAGACCGTGTTGACCTGACGCTTGTAGGGCTTCTCGTTCGTGATGTCGGTCGAGCCCAGCATGATCTGCCCACTCGTCGGATCCTCAAGGCCCGCGACCATGCGCAGGGTCGTCGTCTTGCCGCAGCCCGAGGGCCCGAGCAGGGCGAAGAACGATCCCGCGGGGATCGTGAGGGTGAGGTCGTCGACGGCGACGAAGTCGCCGAAGGACTTGACCAGGTTGACGAGGTGCAGATCCTGCACGCTGTCGGTTGCCGCCACGCGGACTCCTCTCGAACGGGTCGGCAGCCTACGCCGTCAGGGCTACATCCCGATGGCCTTCTGGAACTCCCGCTGGTAGGCGACATCCTGCTCGGGGGTGAGCGTCATGAAGACGTAGGAGTTATCCAGCGTCGCGGCGTCGGGGAAGATCCACTGGTTGTCGACCAGGGACGGATCGATGTCGGCCATAGCCTCCTTGGCGCCCGCGACCGGGGAGATGTACTGGACATAGGCGGCAACCTCGGCGGCGACGACCGGGTCGTAGTAGTAGTTCATGACCGCCTCGGCGTTCTTCTTGTGCTGGGCGACCGAGGGCACGAGCATGTTGTCGGTCCAGAGCATGCCGCCCGACTCGGGAAGGCCCACACCGAAGTCCTCGCCGAGCTGGAACATGTCGCCGGACCAGCCGATGACCGCGATGACGTCGCCGGTCTCCAGGGCGGCGATGTAGTCATTGCCTGCCACCTGGCGGATCTGGCCGCTGTCGATCTGGGACTGGAACTCGGCAATGCCCGCCTGGAACTGCTCGTCGGTGAAGTTGGAGGGATCCGCGCCCTGCCACGCCATGATGATGCCCATCGTGTCGCGCATCTCCGAAAGCACCGTGATGCGGCCCTTGAGCTTGGGATCCCAGAGCTGGTCGAGTGACGTGAGCGTGTCGGTGCCCAGCGTCTCCTGCAGCAGCGCCTTGTTCCAACCGAACGCACCGAAGCCGGAGAACCACGGGAGGGTGTACTTGCGATCGGGGTCGAAGGAAACGCCGAGGTACGCCGGATCGAGGTTGGCGGAGTTGGGGATCAGCGCCTTGTCGAGAGGTGCGGCGAACCCGCTCTGGATCCACAGTGCGGCCATCCAGTCGGTGAGCACGACGATGTCGCGATCGATCGACTGCCCCGACTCCAACTGCGCACGCACCTTGGCGAAGAACTCGTTGTTGTCGTTGACGTCCTCGGTGTAGTTGACCGTGATGCCCGTGGCCTCCGTGAAGGCCTTGAGGGTGGGGTACTCGCCCGTCTCGTCGTTGACGTCGATGTAGAGCGGCCAGTTGGCCCAGTTGATGAACTTCTCGGTGTCGGAGAGGTCCGTGGCCTGAGTGGGCGAGGGGGTCCCGCTGGAGGAGTCACTCGAGCCACCGCCGCCGGCGCCACAGGCTGCGGCTGTGGCCGCCACGCCGGTGATACCCGCGACCTGGAGGAGCCGACGACGGGACAGCCCGGCCTGCGACATCCGCACGATGGCGGCGGCCTGGGGTGAGAGCGGGCGCTTCGTCATGGTGACTCCTCAATCTCCTCGTGTGTGGTCCTCGACGGGTGGTTCGATGCTAACGGGTTCAGGGCGTGCGGTCAGCAAAGATCGTGCGGTGCCATTCCTTGCGCGCGTCGCCCGAGATGTCCCAGGAGACGTGCTTGACGACGGTGTACTCCTCGAGGGAGTACTTGGACATGTCCTTGCCGAAGCCGGACTGCTTCATCCCCCCGTGCGGCATCTCGCTCACGATGGGGATGTGGTCGTTGACCCAGACCGTCCCCGCCCGAATCGTCCGCTGGGCAGTCTGAGCGCGGTAGACGTCACGAGTCCAGACAGAGGCCGCTAGGCCGTAGCGCGTGTCGTTGGCGAGCGCCAGGCCCTCGTCGTCGGAATCGAAGGGCAGGGCCACGAGGACCGGGCCGAAGATCTCCTCCTGGACGATCTCGGACTCCTGTGGGGCACCCGTGACGAGCGTGGGGGCGTAGTAGGCGCCCTTGCTCAACTCTCCACCGGGCACCTGGCCGCCCGCCAGGATGCTCGCTCCGGCGCCCCGGGCACGATCGACGAACCCGGCCACCCGGTCACGCTGGGCAAAGGTCACGAGCGGCCCGAGGTCGGTGTCCGAATCGCGCGGGTCCCCCACGCGGATGCGCCCGAGGACCTCTGCGACTCCCGCAACGAGGGCATCGAAGACAGGCCGCTGGGCATAGATGCGGGTGGCCGCAGTGCAGTCCTGCCCGGCGTTGATGAGCGCTCCCGCCACAGCCCCCTGGATGGCTGCCTCGAGGTCGGCGTCGTCGTAGACCACGAAGGGGGCCTTGCCGCCCAACTCGAGGTGGACCCGAGCCGCCCGGCCCGCGGCGATCTCCATGACGCGACGCCCCACGGGGGTCGACCCTGTGAAGGACACCATGGCGACATCGGGATGGCTCACGAGGGCCTCACCGGCCTCGGGGCCCCGCCCCACGATGACGTTGACGACGCCAGCCGGGATGCCTGCCGCTGCGGCGTCCTCGGCGAGCATGAGCGTGGTGAGGGGGGTGATCTCCGCCGGCTTCAAGACGATGGTGTTGCCTGCGGCGATGGCCGGGAGGATCTTCCACATGGCCATCTGGAGGGGGTAGTTCCATGGGGCGATGGACCCGACGACGCCGACGGGCTCACGGCGGATGACGGATGTGTGGGTGGCGTCGTACTCCCCCGACGCCAGGCCCTCCATCTGACGGGCGGCGCCGGCGAAGAACACGACGTTGTCGATGCTCCCCGGTACGTCGAACTCGGTGGCCAGACGCAGCGTCTTGCCGGTCTGGCGCGACTCCACCTCGGCGTACTCGCCCGCACGAGCGGTGAGCCTCTCGGCCAGTCTCAGGAGCGCTGCACCACGCTCTCCGGGGGTCGTGGCGGCCCACTCCGGGAGCGCGCGCTGGGCGGCGGCGACAGCCTGGCCGACCTCGGGTGCCCCAGCCAGGCCCACGGTCTCCACCACCGTGCCATCAGCCGGATCGATCACGTCGAAGGTCCCCGCTGACCCTGCCTTGAGGGACACGCCATCTACGAAGCCCGCGCTCATCGACACCTCCCGGATCCCCCGTCATTGGATCCCGTCACATTAGCCGCTCGGCTTGGATGTGCGAGTCGGTCCTGCCGGAGATGGGTTAGGAAAGTAGGCGAGGACCGATTCGCCCGGTCCCTACCCCCGGAGCGCTATGCCGGTCTAGGGTGAAACCTCGTCCCGGGGATTCCGGGACCTCGGAGAGATCCGAGCAGCCGGTGGAGGTGTCATGTCCGTGGTTCGGGCAGCCCTTGTCCAGACCAACTGGACGGGCGACAAGGAGTCCATGATCGTCGCGCACGAGGAGTACGCGCGCCAGGCAGCGGCCCAGGGGGCCAAGGTCATGTGCTTCCAGGAACTGTTCTACGGGCCGTATTTCTGCCAGGTGCAGGACACCAAGTTCTACGAGTACGCCGAGAGCATCCCCGGGCCGACCACCGAGCGCTTCCAGGCCCTCGCGGCTGAGCTCGGCATGGTGATGGTGCTCCCGATGTACGAGGAGGAGCAGCCCGGCGTTCTCTACAACACCGCGGCGGTCGTCGATGCGGACGGCAGCTACCTCGGCAAGTACCGCAAGACGCACATCCCCCACGTGCCGGGCTTCTGGGAGAAGTTCTACTTCCGCCCCGGCAACCTCGGCTACCCCGTCTTCAACACCGCGGTCGGCAAGGTCGGCGTCTACATCTGCTTCGACCGCCACTTCCCGGAGGGCTGGCGTGCGCTCGGCCTCAACGGCGCGCAGATCGTCTTCAACCCCTCCGCGACCTCGCGCGGGCTCTCGGGCTACCTGTGGAAGCTCGAGCAGCCTGCCTCGGCGGTCGCCAATGAGTACTTCGTTGGCGCCATCAACCGGGTCGGTATCGAGGATCTCGGCGACGACGACTTCTACGGCACGAGCTACTTCGTCGATCCCGAGGGCAAGTTCGTGGGTGAGCCCGCCGATCCGTACCAGCCCGAACTCGTCGTGCGCGATCTCGACATGGACCTCATCACCACTGTGCGCAATCGCTGGCCCTTCTACCGCGACCGTCGCCCCGATGCCTACGGCGACCTCACCCGGCCTTAATCCGCACCCGACAGGAGGCTGACATGAGGACCCTTATCCGCAACGGCTCCGTCGTCACGCCCCAGGGCGTCAGCACGATGGACGTGCTCGTCGACGGCGAGACCATCTCCGCTCTGCTGTCATCCGGTGCCACCTCGGATGAACTCGCCGGCACCGTCGATCGAGTGATCGACGCCAAGGGCAGATACGTCATCCCCGGCGGCATCGACGCCCACACGCACATGGAGTTGCCCTTCGGTGGCACCTTCGCGTCCGACACCTTCGAGACAGGCACGCGCGCGGCCGCCTGGGGCGGCACGACGACCATCATCGACTTCGCGGTGCAGCGCTACGGCGAGCGCGTCCAGGACGGCCTTGCCATGTGGCATGCCAAGGCGGGTGGCAACTGCTTCATCGACTACGGCTTCCACCAGATCATCGGCGGGGTCGACGACGACTCGCTCAAGGCCATGGATGAGCTCATTGACGAGGGCGTGACGAGCTTCAAGCTCTTCATGGCCTATCCGGGCGTCTTCTATAGCGACGACGGCCAGATCCTGCGAGCCATGCAGCAGGCTCGGAGCAACGGCTCGATGATCATGATGCACGCGGAGAACGGCATCGCGATCGACGTGCTGGTGGCCCAGGCTCTCTCTCGCGGCGAGACCGCCCCCATCAATCATGGGCTCACCCGGCCGTGGGAGACCGAGCAGGAGGCGACCCACCGCGCGATCATGCTGGCGCGCATCACCGGCGCGCCTCTCTACATCGTGCACATGTCAGCCAAGCAGGCGGTGCAGACGGTGCAGGAGGCACGTGACCTCGGACTCAACGTCTTCGGTGAGACGTGCCCGCAGTACCTCTACATGTCGCTCGAGGAGCACCTCGGCGCATCGGGTTTCGAGGGCGCCAAGTACGTGTGCTCGACTCCGCTGCGCTCCCGGGCCGAGGGCCACCAGGACGAGTTGTGGCGGTACCTGCGCACCAATGACCTGTCGATCGTGAGCACCGATCACTGCCCCTTCTGCTTCAAGGAGCAGAAGGAACTCGGCATCAACGACTTCTCCAAGATCCCTAACGGCATCGGGTCCGTCGAGCACCGCATGGACCTGATCTACCAGGGCGTCGTCGAGGGGCAGCTCACCGTCGAGCGCTGGGTCGAGATCACCTCCGCCACGCCCGCGCGGATGTTCGGGCTCTACCCCAAGAAGGGCGCCATCGCCCCCGGTTCGGACGCCGACATCGTCATCTATGACCCGAACGGCCACACGAGCATCGGCTACGAGAAGACCCACCACATGAACATGGACCACAGTGCGTGGGAGGGCTACGAGATCGACGGTCACGTGGACGTCGTCATGTCGCGCGGCGAGATCCTCGTCGACGAGCAGGGCTTCCATGGCACCAAGGGCCACGGCCGCTTCCTCAAGCGCGGGCTCTCGCAGTACCTCATCTGAACCTGTTCATCCACACCGAAGACGAGCGGAGCAACACGTGTACACGATCGACCACTGGATCAACGGACAGCGCGTGGCCGGGGCGTCCGGCAACACCGGACCGGTCTTCAATCCCGCGACCGGACAGCAGCAGGGCGAGGTCGCCCTGGCGAGCGTCGCAGAGGTCGACAAGGCCGTCGCCGTAGCGAAGGAAACCTTCGCGACGTGGCGGTCGTCATCTCTCTCCAAGCGCGCGGACATCCTCTTCGCCTTCCGCCAGATCGTGCACTCCCGACGCGATGAGATCGCCAATCTCGTCTCGCAGGAGCACGGCAAGGTGCCCTCCGACGCCGCAGGCGAGCTTGCTCGTGGCCTGGAGAACATCGAGTTCGCCTGCGGTATCCCGCAGGGACTCAAGGGCTCTTACAGCGAGCAGGTGTCCTCCGGTGTCGACGTGTACTCCCTGCGCCAGCCCCTCGGTGTGGTCGCCGGCATCACGCCGTTCAACTTCCCCGCCATGGTGCCGATGTGGATGTTCGCCAATGCGATCGCCACCGGCAACACCTTCATCCTCAAGCCGAGCGAGAAGGACCCGTCCGTGTCGCTGCTCATCGCAGAGATGCTGGCCGACGCGGGCCTGCCCCCGGGCGTCTTCAACGTCGTCCACGGCGACAAGGTCGCGGTCGACCGCATCCTCGAGCACCCGGACATCCAGGCAGTGAGCTTCGTCGGCTCGACCCCCATTGCCAAGTACATCTACGCGACCGGCACGGCCAACGGCAAGCGCGTGCAAGCCCTGGGCGGAGCCAAGAACCACATGGTGGTGCTGCCCGATGCCGATATCGACATGGCTGCCGACGCGGCCGTGAGCGCCGGCTTCGGCTCCGCCGGAGAGCGCTGCATGGCGATCTCGGTCGTTGTCGCGGTCGGTGGCGTGGGCGACAAGCTCGTCGACGCCATCGCCGCTCGCATGCCCAAGGTGAAGGTCGGCCCGGGCACCGACCCCGATGCCGAGATGGGCCCGCTCATCACCGGTGAGCATCGCGACAAGGTCGCGTCCTACCTCGCCGGAGCACCGGCCGAGGGGGCCACGGTCGTCGTCGACGGCCGCGAGGCAGACCTGCCTACGGACGGATACTTCCTCGGAGTCTCGCTCATCGATCAGGTGAAGCCCGGCATGAAGGTCTACGACGAGGAGATCTTCGGGCCCGTGCTGTCCGTCATGCGGGTCGACACCTACGAAGAGGCGGTCGACCTCATCAACAGCCACCAGTACGGCAACGGGACCGCGATCTTCACACGCGACGGCGGGGCGGCGCGGCAGTTCCAGTTCGACATCCAGGTCGGGATGGTGGGCATCAACGTGCCCATTCCTGTGCCGGTCGCCTACTACAGCTTCGGCGGCTGGAAGGCCTCGCTCTTCGGCGACGCCAACATGTACGGCCCAGCCGGCGTCGACTTCTACACACGCACCAAGACAGTCACTTCCCGCTGGCCCGACCCGTCGACCTCCTCGGTCGATCTGGGCTTCCCCCGCACCCGCTGACGAAGGGCACATCACAGACATGGATATCGGCGTCGTCCTGCAGTGCACTCCCCCGGCCTCGCGCGTCATTGATCTCGCTCGCCGGGCGGAGACCCTCGGATTCGACTACGTGTGGACCTTCGACTCCCACATCCTGTGGGAGGAGCCCTACGTCATCTACTCCAAGATCCTCGACGAGACCCGCAAGGTCATCGTGGGGCCGATGGTGACCAACCCGGCGACCCGCGACCTCACGGTGACGGCGTCGGTGTTCGCCACTCTCAACGAGATGTACGGCAATCGCACCGTGATCGGAATCGGTCGCGGCGATTCCGCCGTGCGCGTCACCAATGGCAAGCCGGTGAGCGTGGCAGAGTTGCGGGAGTCCGTGGTCCAGCTCAAGGACCTCACCAACGGCCGCGCCATCGACTACAAGGGCAGTTCGATTCGCCTGCCCTGGGCGACCGATTCACGCACCGGCGTCTTCGTCGCGGCGTACGGGCCCAAGGTTCTTGCCCTCACCGGCGAGGTCGGCGATGGCTTCATCCTGCAACTGGCCGACCCCCAGATCGCGGCGTGGACGATCGAGGCAGTGCGCAACGCCGCCGCTGCCGCCGGGCGCAATCCCGATGACGTCTACATCTGCGTTGCAGCACCGGCGTACGTCACCGACAACGTCGAGCATGCCCGCAATCAGCTGCGCTGGTTCGGAGGCATGGTGGGCAACCACGTCGCCGACATCGTCGAGCGCTACGGCGAGGGCGGCGGTGTGCCCAAGGCCCTCACCGACTACATCAAGGAGCGCAAGGGCTACGACTACAACGAGCACGGCCGAGCGGGTAACTCGCACGCCGACTTCGTGCCCGACGAGATCATCGATCGCTTCTGCATCATCGGGCCGGTCGAGGAGCACATCCGCAGGCTCGAGGAGCTCAAGGCGCTCGGGGTGGATCAGTTCGCCGTCTACCTGCAACACGACGACAAGGACCACACGATGCTGGAGTACGGCGAGCGCATCATCCCGGCCATCCAGGACACCGTGCTGGCGAAGAGCTGATCGATGGCGTCTGGCACTTCCACCACGGGTCGAAGGGTGAAGCAGGGGCTCATCTCCCTGGGCTGGGCCCTCGCGGGCGTCGTCATCGCCATCCTGCTCTGGGAGGGCGTCAAACTCCTGGGGACGGTCGTCACACTGCCCTTCGAGACGTCCGACCAGGCCATGCCGCACATCTGGACCATCGCCCAGGGCGCTCTCCAGCCAGAGGTCCGTGGGTCCGATACCCCGGTGTGGTTGACGGTGCTCATCGCAGCGCTCTACACCCTGCTCATCGCCTTCGGCGGCTTCATCATCGGCGTAAGCGTGGGCCTGCTGCTTGCCGTCATCATGCAGCGCTTTGCCTTCATGGAGCGAGGGTTGCTCCCCTTCGTCATCGCCTCTCAGACGGTGCCGCTCATCGCCCTGGCACCGCTCATCGTCGGCATCGGCAACCGCATCAGCTTCGGCCCCTTCCAATGGGGCCAGACGCAGTCGATCATGTTCATCGCCGCCTACCTGGCGTTCTTCCCGCTGTCCGTGGGCGCCCTGCGGGGGCTCAATGCCGCCACGCCCACCCAGCTCGAGCTCATGCGGTCCTACGCCGCATCGCCACGGTCCACCCTGTGGAAGCTGCGGTTCCCGGCGTCCGTGCCCTACCTCGTGCCCGCCCTCAAGGTCTCCGCCGCAGCAGCTGTCGTCGGCACCGTGGTCGCCCAGATCTCCACCGGCGGACGCGGGGGCATCGGCCGACTGATCATCGAGTACGCACGTGAGACCACGGCGCAGCCCGCCAAGGTTTATATCGCCGTCATCGGTGCGATCCTGGTCGGCCTCATCGCCGCCGGGCTCGTCGCACTCCTCGACCTGTACCTCACGCGCAACCTGCCGAAGGAGAAGCTCACGTGAGCGAGTTCGCTGTCCACGCCGAGGGCGTCTGGAAGGTCTTCAACGAAGGCGCCGCCAACGAGGTCACGGCCTTGTCCGACGTCAGCCTCGACGTCCGCAAGGGCGAGTTCGTCTCCCTCATCGGCCCCTCCGGATGCGGCAAGAGCACCCTCCTGCGCGTCATCGCCGACCTCACCTCGGCGTCGCGCGGCACCATCGAGGTGGCAGGCATGACCCCGCAGAAGGCCCGCGAGGACCACCAGTACGGCATCGCCTTCCAGCAGGCGGCCCTCCTCGACTGGCGCACGGTCCGGCGTAATGTCGAACTCCCCCTCGAGCTCGCCGGCTGGGACAAGGCCAAGCGCAAGGCACGTGCTCTCGAACTCCTCGACATGGTGCAGCTTCACGACTTCGCCGAGAGCCGCCCCTGGGAGCTCTCGGGCGGCATGCAGCAGCGCGTCGCGATCGCACGCTCGCTGGCGACCGATCCGGAGATCCTGCTCATGGACGAGCCATTCGGCGCACTCGACGAGATGACCCGCGAACGCATGCAGAACGAGCTCCTGCGCATCGCCGGGGCGACCAGCACGTCAGTCATCTTCGTCACGCACTCGATCCCCGAGGCCGTCTACCTCTCGAATCGCGTGGTCGTCATGTCCCCGCGCCCCGGGCGCATCACCCACGTCGTCGACGTCCCCCTGGGCGATCGCAACGAGGACACTCGCGAGTCCGACGCGTTCTTCGAGGCGGTGACCGCCGTGCGCGAAGCGCTGCGCGGCAGGGCCAAGCCGGTGGGCGAGGGCGGCGCACGCCTCGCGGAGACTTCATGAAGGCGCGCCTCAACCTGATCTGGCCGCCGATCCTCATCGGCGCCCTCTTCTTGCTGGCCTGGCAGGCCCTGGTCGTCATCCAGGACCTCAAGCCCTATCTCCTGCCCGCGCCAAGTCTCATCTTCACCACCTTCACCAGCAACCTCAGCCTGATGGTGGAAACAGGTATCTATACGGCAACGACGGCCGCGTTAGGGCTCGTCTTCGGCACCCTTGTGGGCATTGTCTTGGCCATGGTGGCGCAGCGGTTCTTCGTGTTCCGCAACCTCATGATCCCCATCGCTGCCGGTATCGCCGCTGTGCCGATCGTCGCCCTGACGCCGATCCTCAACAACATGTTCGACATCACCAGCCGCACACCCCGCGTCCTGATCACGGCGATCGTCGTCTTCTTCCCCATCTTCGTCAATGTCTACCGAGGGCTCACCGCTGTACCGCCGGTGCAACTCGAGCTCCTCAGGTCCCTGTCCGCCACACCCCGGACAGTCCTGCGAGTCCTGCGCATCCCCAACGCGCTTCCCTTCTTCTTCACCGGACTCAAGGTGGCCGCTCCCCTCGCGGTCATCGCCGCACTCGTCGCCGAGTACTTCGGCGGACCCCAGGAAGGGCTGGGGAGCAAGATCGCGGCATCAGCCGCAAACACGGCGTACGGTCGAGCCTGGGCGTACGTCGTGGTCGCGATCATCGTCGGGCTCGCGTTCTACCTCATCACCCTCGCCTTGGAGAGGGTGGCGACACCCTGGGCCGGTCGAACCCGATCTGCCTGATGCAACCCACTGGAGGAAACATGAAGACAGGACCGCGCGGTCGCCTTGCTGCGTCCGTCGGAGTCCTCGCCGCCGCTGGCATGGTGCTGGCAGCGTGCGGGGGCGGATCGAGCTCAGGCGAGTCAAGCTCCGCGGCTCCCGAGCCCGCATCGAGCTCGGCCGCACCGGCCTCGTCCGAGGCTGCTCCCACCGAGGAGGCCTGCACCGAGCTCATGCCCGTGAACCTGCAGCTGCAGTGGTTCGTGCAGGCGCAGTTCGGCGGCTACTACGCCGCGAAGGACAAGGGCTTCTACGAGGAGCAGTGCCTCGACGTGACCATCCTCGAGGGTGGCGTCGACATCGTCCCGCAGACCCAGCTCGCTCAGGGCGCGGCCGACTACGCCATCGCGTGGGTGCCGAAGGCACTCGCCTCTCGTGAGCAGGGCGCCGGCATCGTCGACGTGGCGCAGGTGTTCCAGCGCTCCGGCACGCTGCAGGTCTCGTGGGCGGACTCGGGCATCTCGACGCCCGCAGACCTTGCGGGCAAGAAGGTCGGCAACTGGGGCTTCGGCAACGAGTACGAGCTCTTCGCCGGCCTGACCCAGGCGGGCCTCAAGCCGGGCAAGGACGTCGAGCTGGTCCAGCAGCAGTTCGACATGCAGGCCCTGCTCAACCGTGAGATCGACGCCGCTCAGGCCATGACGTACAACGAGTACGCCCAGGTCCTCGAGGCCGTCAACCCCGACACCGGCGAGCTCTACCAGCCGGAGGACTTCACGGTCATCAACTGGAATGACGTCGGCACCGCGATGTACCAGGACGCCATCTGGGCGTCCGAGGAGCGCCTCGCTGATTCCGCGTACCAGGAGATGACGCAGGCCTTCGTCACGGCGTCCCTCAAGGGCTGGATCTACTGCCGCGACAACGCACAGGAGTGCGCGGACATCATCACGGCCAACGGCTCCAAGCTCGGCGCGAGCCACCAGCTGTGGATGATGAACGAGGTCAACAAGCTCATCTGGCCGTCGCCGCTCGGCGTCGGTGTCATCGATCCGGCTCTGTGGACGCAGACGGTGACCGTGGCGCTCAACACGCTCAATGCCGATGAGGTCGCCATCATCACGGCCGATCCGGGTGCAGCGGCGTACACCAACCAGTACGCCGAGGCTGCGAATGCAGCACTCACCGCCGATGGACTCGACACCACCGGTGATGGCTTCGCTCCGATCACCGTGGAGCTCAAGGAGGGCGGCGCCTGATCGGCGACGCTCCCCAATAGATCGACGAGGGGCCCCGGACCAATTGGTCCGGGGCCCCTCCCTTTGCGTCGGTCCAACTCATCCGGCGCGTGGACGACGTCGGAATTGTGCGGCTGAGTGGCAGTGAGACTCGCACTGAGCCGCACAATCCCGCTGCGACGCCGCAATTCCGCTGGGACTGCACGTCTCCGACGCCGCAAATCCGCTGGGACTGCACGTCTCCGACGCCGCAAATCCGCTGGGACTGCACGTCTCCGCTGCGACGCCACGGCCCAAAAGGAGCAGCCCCGGACCAATGGGTCCGGGGCTGCTTCCCTACGAGTGGGACTAGTCGAGGCTGGCCATCACGTGCTTGATGCGGGTGTAGTCCTCGAATCCGTACATCGACAGGTCCTTGCCGTAGCCGGAGTGCTTGAAGCCACCGTGCGGCATCTCGGCGACCAGCGGGATGTGGGTGTTGATCCACACGCAGCCGAAGTCGAGGTTCTTGGCCATGCGCATCGCCCGACCGAAGTCCTTCGTCCAGACCGATGAGGCCAGGCCGTAGTTGACGCCGTTGGCCCAGGCCAGCGCCTGCGCCTCATCCGAGAACTTCTGCACCGTGATGACGGGGCCGAACATCTCGTTCTGGATCATCTCGTCGTCCTGGCGCAGATCGGCAATGACAGTCGGCTCGATGTAGAAGCCGCGATCACCCTGACGCTTGCCGCCGGCCACGACCCGCGCGTGTGACGGGGCGCGCTCGATGAAGCCCAGCACGCGCTCGAGCTGGTTGACGTTGTTGACCGGGGGCACCAGCGCCTCGCCGCCAGGACCCTCCTCGAAGGTGGTCGCGGTGGCTGCCGCCTGCTGCCCGAGCGCCGAGACAAAGTCGTCGTAGATACCGGGTGCCACGATCATGCGCGTGGCCGCCGTGCAATCCTGCCCGGCATTGAAGTAGCCGGCGACGGCCAGCCACTCCGCAGCAGCCTCGACATCGGCGTCATCGAAGATCACGATGGGCGCCTTGCCGCCAAGTTCGAGGTGCACGCGCTTGACGTCGCGTGCGGCCTCGCCCGCGACCTCCATGCCCGCGCGAACCGAGCCCGTGATCGCCACCATCTGGGGAGTGGGGTGCGAGACAAGCGCCCGCCCCGTGTCTCGGTCACCCGTGATGACGTTGAGGACTCCCGGGGGCAGGATGCCCGCGTCAGTGATGAGCTCCGCCATGCGGACTGTCGACACGGGCGTGGTGTCCGAGGGCTTGAGGACCACGGTGTTGCCCGCGGCAATGGCCGGGGCGTACTTCCAGACCGCCATCATCATGGGGTAGTTCCACGGGGTCACCTGGCCGATGACGCCAATGGGCTCACGGCGAATGATCGACGTGAAGCCCTTCATGTACTCCCCCGCGGCCCGGCCCTCGAGCACGCGCGCAGCACCGGCGAAGAAGCGGATCTGGTCGACCATGGGAGGGATCTCCTCCGACATCGCCACCGCGATGGGCTTGCCGGTGTTCTCACTCTCGAGGGCGACGATCTCCTCGGCATGCTCCTCGAAGAGGTCAGCAATCGCGAGGAGGGCCTTCTGCCGCTCCGACGGCGTCGAATCACGCCACTCGTCGAACGCCGTGGCCGCGACCGCATACGCGCGATCAACGTCCTCAGGCCCGGATACGGGGGCGGAGGCGAACACCTCGCCCGTGGAGGGATTGACGAGGTCCTGCGTCTGCCCACTCATGGAGGGCACGCGCTCGCCCCCGATCACGTTGTTCAGCACCCGCTTGTCGCTCACAGCGCTTCCTTTGTCTCAGGGGACCGGTCACCGTGACCGATCGAGAGGCTCACGGTAGCGCCGACGCCCAATCCCGTAGCGCGCCCCCCCTATTCACGACGAAATCCGATGGTGATAGGGGACTCACGCGACGAATTCCCTTGCTTTGTGGTGTGGTCCCTGCCTAGTCTGACCCCATGACCCGCCTTCGACTCGCTCGCGACGGCGAACGCGCCGCTCCTCCCCTCGATGACGTCTCGAAGGCGATCATCGAGCAGCTCCAGCAGGACGGTCGGCGTCCCTACGCCACCATCGGCAAGGCGGTGGGTCTCTCGGAGGCAGCGGTCCGCCATCGCGTGCAGCGCCTCATCGACTCAGGCGTCATGCAGGTGGTCGCCGTCACCAATCCCCTGCAGGTGGGATTCCCCCGGGCCGCCATGATCGGCATCACCGTCGAGGGCGATCTCGAAGCCGTCGCGGCCGAGGTCGAGGCGCTCGCTGAAGTCGAATACCTCGTGATCTGCGCGGGCGGGTTCGATCTCATGGCCGAGGTCGTCGCCGAGGATGACGATCACCTCCTGGAGATCCTCAATCGCCGCATCCGGCCGATCCCGGGCGTCAAGCGCACCGAGACCTTTGTCTACCTTCAACTCCGCAAGCAGATCTACACATGGGGAACACGATGACCATCACTCCGCAATTCGTCACCGAGCCCGGCGACGATCGCATGGCTGCATCCGCTGAGCGACACCTATGGATGCACTTCACCCGGCACTCCATCTACGAGACCGGACAGGGGCACGTGCCGGTCATGGTCCGCGGAGAAGGCGCCTACGTGTGGGACGACCAGGGGCGTCGCTACCTCGACGGCCTCGCGGGCCTCTTCGTTGTGCAGGCAGGCCATGGCCGCAAGGAGCTGGCGGCTGCCGCTGCCAAGCAGGCCGAGGAGTTGGCTTTCTTCCCCATCTGGTCCTACGCCCACCCGCGTGCGATCGAGCTCGCTGAGCGCCTCGCGCACTATGCGCCGGGCGACCTCAACCGGGTGTTCTTCACCACCGGCGGCGGAGAGGCCGTCGAGAGCGCATGGAAGCTCGCCAAGCAGTACTTCAAGCTCACCGGCAAGCCGATGAAGCACAAGGTCATCAGCCGCAACATCGCCTACCACGGCACTCCCCACGGAGCACTGTCCATCACCGGAGTCACCGACGCGAAAAAGTATTTCGAGCCGCTCGTGCCCACGGGGATCAAGGTGCCCAACACCAACTTCTACCGCGCTCCCGAGGAGTACCGCTACGACGAGAAGGCCTTCGGGCTCTGGGCCGCCGAACGCATCCGCGAGGCGATCGAGTTCGAGGGTCCCGAGACTGTCGCCGCCGTCTTCCTCGAGCCCGTGCAGAACTCAGGCGGGTGCTTCCCTCCCCCACCCGGCTACCTCGAGCGAGTGCGAGAGATCTGCGACGAGTACGACGTGCTCTTCGTCGCCGACGAGACCATCACAGCGTTTGGGCGTATCGGCGACATGTTCGCAATCAAACGCTTCGGCGTGCAGCCCGACATCATCACCTGCGCCAAGGGCATGACATCGGGCTACGCCGCAGCCGGCGCCATGATCGCCAGTGATCGGCTCTTCGAGCCCTTCCGTCACGGCACCAACTCCTTCCTCCACGGCTACACCTGGGGCGGCCACCCCGTCGCCAGCGCCGTCGCTCTGGCCAACCTCGATCTCTTCGAGCGCGAGGGACTCCTCCAGCACGTGCGCGATAACGAAGGTGCGTTCCGCACCACCCTGGAGCGTCTCTACGACCTGCCCATCGTCGGTGACGTACGCGGCGCGGGCTTCTTCTACGGCATCGAGCTCGTCAAGGATCGCGACACCCGCGAGACCTTCAGTGACGAGGAGTCCGAGCGCCTCCTGCGCGGCTACCTCGACAAGGCACTCTTCGACAACGGCATCTACTGCCGTGCCGACGACCGCGGCGACCCGGTCATCCAGCTGTCACCGCCGCTCATCTGCGACCAGTCTCACTTCGACGAAATCGAGCAGATCCTGCGCACTGTCCTCACGGAGGCTGGTAACCAGCTATGACAGCACTGCCCGCCCCTGGATCGACCTCTCGCACGCAGATCAAGCGCCTGCCTGAGAAGACCGTGACCGACCGCGAGATCGCCTACGCCATCCTCGACGCCGGGCTCATGGCCCACGTCGCAGTGGTCACCGATGGCCAGCCCTACGTCGTGCCCGTCGGCTACGCGCGCCGCGGCGACGAGGTGATCTTCCATGGTTCGAGTGCATCCCGCCTCTTCCGCACACTCGCCGACGGCGCCCCCACGTGCCTCACCGTCACGCTTCTGGACGGCCTTGTGCTGTCCCGCAGCCTCTTCGAATCCTCGATGCACTACCGCACCGTGATGGCCCTCGGCACCTGCCGGCGGCTCGAAGGCGACGAGGAGGTCGCCGCGCTGCTCGACCTGTCGGAGAGCCTGATGCCCGGACGCACGACCGAGGCGCGCCATCCCATCCCCCAAGAACTCAAGGCGACGATCACTCTGGGGCTGCTCCTCGATGAGATCTCCGTCAAGGTGAGTGACGGCCCGCCGGATGACACCGACGCCGACCTCGTCGATCCGGTGTACTCCAAGATCTGGGCCGGGTGCGTGCCCATCGTCGAATCCTTAGGCGAGCCCGTTGCGGACGACCTCGCCAGCGGCGTACCGCTCCCCGACTACGTGCGCACCTGGCGTCGCGGATGACATCGCTGTGGTGGGACACGCTTCCCGAGCACCTCACGACACCCCTGGGTGAGCCCCTCGATGGTGACGCCGAGGCCGACGTCGTCATCGTGGGCGCGGGCTACACCGGCCTGTGGACCGCCTACTACCTGCTCACCCAGGAGCCGGGCATTCGCGTGACCGTGCTGGAGGCCGAGCACGCGGGATTCGGAGCCAGTGGGCGCAATGGCGGCTGGTGCTCCGCGCTCTTCCCCGCGAGCGTGGCCAAGGTCGCGGGCATGAGCGACCGCGAGAGTGCCATCCGCCTGCAGCGCGCGATGCACGACACCGTCGACGACATTGGGCGCGTCGCGGAGTCCGAAGGCTGGGACATTCAGTGGGCCAAGGGCGGCACCGTTGTCGCCGCGCGCACTCCCCTGCAGTGGCAGCGCGCCCAGGAGGGGATCGCTGAGTGGCGTCGCTGGGGATTCGGCGAGGAGGACTACCGACTCCTCGATGCCGAGGAGACCGGTCGCCTTCTCACGGCCACCGATGTCATCGGCGCGAGGTACACCCCGCATTGCGCCGCGATCCATCCCGCCCGCCTGGTGCGCCAGCTCGCGAAGACCGTCGTCGAGCGAGGCGGGGTTATCCACGAGCACTCGCCCGTCACGGAGATGCGTCCCGGGCTGGTGCGCACCCCACGCGGTCGCGTGCGCGCACGTCACGTGGTGCGCGCTACGGAGGGATACACCCCTCGCCTGCCGGGGTACCAGCGCGCGATCGCACCCGTCTACTCCCTCATGATCGCCACCGAGCCACTCGGGCAGGATGTGTGGGACACGATCGGCCTGGACGAGCGACCGACATTCTCCGATGGTCGCCACCTCGTCATCTACGGCCAGCGCACAGCGGATAACCGATTTGCCTTCGGCGGGCGCGGTGCGCCGTACCACTTCGGCTCAAGTATTCGCCCGGAGTTCGATCGCGATCCTGCCGTCTTCGCCGATCTATGGCGCACGCTGGTAGACCTCTTCCCCGCCGTGTCGGGCCACGTCGTCACGCACTCCTGGGGCGGCCCGCTCGGCATCGCGCGCGACTGGTGCGCCTCCGTCGGACTCGACCCCGTCACCCGCATGGCATGGGCGGGGGGCTACGTCGGCGACGGGGTGGGCACATCCCACCTCGCCGGTCGCACGCTTGCCGACCTCATCGGTGGTCGCGAGACCGAGCTCACGTCGCTGCCGTGGGTAGGCCACATCTCGCCCGACTGGGAGCCGGAGCCCATGCGCTGGCTGGGCGTCAACATGGGGCTGCGCGTGATGGGTTCGGCGGACGGCGTCGAAACCCGCACGGGCCGCACGGCGCTCCGCGCGCGGCTCTTCTCCCGCTTCCTCGACTAGCGCAGCCGCTTCCTCGGCTAGCGCAGCCGCTTTTCGCCGGTTAGCGCGACTTCTCTTTGCGGCGAAGTCGCGCTAAGTGGCGAAAACCGAGATGGGAGTTAGGTGGGCTGGCAGTCCGTGTCGATGATCTGCTGGACGTCCTCGGGCGTTACCGACGACGCCCCGATCCAGGTGGCGACGTCGTCGAGCACCTTGTGCTCCTTCTCAGCCCGCGCCTCGGGACCGACGACAGCCTCTGCCTCCATCCAACGCCGCTTGGCCTCCCAACCGAGCTCACGTCGACGCAGGGCCTGCTGCATGCCCGCCATCTGCTCCTCTGAGCACTCCAACCGCCAGACCTCGCGCAGCGTCTGCGGCAACTCGAGGCGGTAGTCGTGACCGCCCTCGATGAAGACTCCGGGGGTCGGCGACAGGGCATTGAGCATGTCGATGAACGTCGCAAAGAACGTCGTCACGGGCCACCAGATGGTGTGCTTCGGCGAGCCCGGAGGGCGCTTGCCCCAGGGACCCAGCCATGCCGGCCGCTTGTAGAGCACCTGGATCCAGAACTTGGGGATGGGATCGTCGCCGTTTTGGAGCAGGAGGTAGCGCACGCGGGCGCGCTCCTCGTCAGACAGGTCGGTCCAGTCGCCCACCCAGCGCGGGAGGTAGATGTCGCCGGGCCCAACGCCCGGCTGAGCGGAGACCGTGCGGTCTCCCCAGATCTGCTGGCGCCACTTGGTCGCCTCCGGCGTGCCGATCCACAGGGCAGCCTCGAGGCCGAGGCTCTCGGGGCCGAAGACGCCCATGCCCTCGAACATCTCCTCGCTCACCTGCGAGCCCAGACTTTCACCGAAGAGGAACATCCGGGGGCGCTTCTCCGGTGGCATGGCAGCGAGTCGCTTCGCGATGCCGGCGAAGACCATGCGGGTCTGGTCGGTGCCGCGCTTGACGTCGGTGAGGGACAGCGACGAGGGCAGCACGGAGTACTGGATCGCCAGGCTCGCGCAATCGCCGCGCGTGAGGTACTCGAACGTCTCGCAGGCGACGTAGTTGACGTAGCCGGAACCCGTGGGCGACCACAGTGCGACATACGGTCGCTCCAGGGCTCGCGTGCGATCGATCTCGTCGAGGAGCACCTGTGCGCGCCCCTCATTGGTCGTCGCGCTCGACAGGCTCGCGTAGACCCGGATGGGCTGCTGGGCGGGCTCGCCCATGACCGCGGAGATGGTGTCGGGGCGCAGCACCATGCTCAGCCAGCGACGACCCTCGCGACTCTGATCCGACCAGGATCGGCCGGACGCCGGGGACCCGGTGATCTCGGGAATGTCCGGCGGTGTCGCATGGGCGGGCTCCGTGCCTTCTCCCGCATTGCCGAGCTCCCGGTCGACGAACTTCAGGGCGAGTGCTCCCACGACCACCGTCGCAAGGGCGGTGAGCCCGCGGGCCGCGGTCGTGTGATCCTGCGGAGTCCCCCCGAAGAGCGAGGCGACGCCACGGCCCCACAGGTGCGTCACCCGTGACTCCACAGCGGCGACGCCGAGCAGCGCGCCCGTGACGGCAATGCCGATGCCCGTGGCCACCATCGGGTTGACGGCGAGGTCCTGATCCTGGTTGAGGTCCTCAGGCTCACCCGTGGCGATCTCCCGGATGGCACGCACGACCCCGCCGAGTCCTTCGTCGCGTGACGCCCGGAAGGACTCGAGCTCGGCCGCTCCGACCTGCTGGCCGAAGAGCCGCGTCATTCCATAGACGCCACCTCCTAGCGCCGCGACGCTTCCGGTGGTTGCCGCGACGCGCATCGGCGTGCTCGGGATCTCCTCGACGATGCGCGAGGCCATGCCCGTCGCTGCAGCCGCAGCAAGGGCACCGGTGCCGAGCCGTGCCCACGAGCGCCACACCGGCTCATGTTCACGCCA
>CAZLZC010000014.1:17075-26637 GCA_964563825.1 uncultured Actinomyces sp. | reverse complement strand
CGCCGCCGCCAGGATCGGGAAGGCGACCAGGACGAGCACGCTGGTGACGAAGATCGTCCACGTGAAGATCGGCATCCGGAACATCGTCATGCCGGGGCAGCGCATGCAGAAGATCGTGGTGATGAAGTTGACCGCACCGAGAATCGTGCCGAGGCCGCCCATGGCGAGGCCGAGCAGCCACAGGTCAGCGCCCACCTCGGGGGAATTCACCGCATTGCTCAGCGGCTGGTAGGCGAACCAGCCGAAGGACGCGGCGCCGCCCGGGGTGAAGAAGCTCAGGAGGATGGTGAAGCCGCCGAAGAAGAAGAGCCAGTAGCCCAGCATGTTGAGGCGGGGGAAGGCCACATCGGGCGAGCCGATCTGCAGGGGCATGATCACGTTGCCGAAGCCGACGTACAGAGGCGTGGCGAAGAGGAAGAGCATGATCGTGCCGTGCATGGTGAAGAGCTGGTTGTACTGCTCAAGGGAAATGAACTGCATGCCCGGTGTGGCGAGCTCGGCACGGATGACCAGGGCCATAGCGCCTGCGAGGACGAACCAGATGAACGACGTGATCAGGTAGAGGTAACCGATCGTCTTGTGATCGGTCGACGTGACCCACTTGACGATCGTGCGGCCGAGGTGGCCTCTCCGCACCTGCTTCGGGGTCGGTGACGCCGTCGGCGCAGCGACGGGATCATTGAGGATGGTCACAGGGTCCTCCCCTCGGACGGGCGCTCACCGGTGTAGTTGACGCGCTCGCTCTCCAGCTTGCCGGTCTGCCCCTTAATGCGGAGCTCCTCCATGTGCTGGTCAAACTCCGCCCGCGAGACGACGTTGACGTTAAACAGCATGCGGGCATGGTCGGTGCCGCACAACTCGGCGCAGCGACCGATGAAGGTGCCCTCCTTGTTGGGCGTGATTTCGAAGGAATTGACCTTGCCCGGGATGACGTCCATCTTGAACAGCCAGTCGATGACCCAGAACGAGTGGATGACGTCAGGCGACGTCAGCTCGAACTTGATCTTCTCGTCGACCGGCACCCACAGTGTGGGCGGAATGCCCGGTGTGCCGACGTCGTACACCTCTTCGTCGAGATAGTTGAAGGCCCAACTCCAACGGAAGCCGACGACGTTGATCGTCTCGCTCTGGTCGTTCTCAACCGAGAGGAGCTCGGTCTGATCACGCGCGGTGAAGACGAAGAGTCCGAGGATCATGATGAGCGGCACGATCGTGTAGAGAAGCTCGAGCGGCAGGTTGTACTTCGTCTGCTCGGGAACGGCGTCGGAGTTCTTGCGACGGCGGTAGGCGATGGCGGCCCACAGCATCAGGCCCCACGTGACGATGCCGACGCCCCAGGCAGCGATCCAGGTGCCCTGCCAGAGGTTCTGAATGATCGGACCCTCAGCGGTCGCAGGGTCCGGAAGATCGAAGAAGAAGGCCTCATTGGCCGTGCATCCGGAAGCCGTCACGGCCACGAGGCCAAGTGCGGCAGATGTCAGCAGAATGCGGCGCCGTCGCTCCACCCGAGTGACACTAGCGCAAGGGGGATTGCCTCACAGTTCGGGGTGGCGGCGACCTGCCGGGGGCTGCCCACGAGCGCGTCCGACGAGTAGCGTCGCGGTCGTGTCCGCCCCCCTGCCCCCCGCCGGCTTCCTCGACGCCGCGTCGGGCCAGCCGCTGAATCCGGCCGCTCGCGAGGCCTGGGGCGCGGCCGCGGACGCGGGTTGGGCAGACCCTGCCCGCCTCTACCGGGAGGGCCGTCGCGCCGCCCTCCTCGCGGATGCGGCCCAGGAGGCCGTGGCGAGCCGCATCGGGGCACGACCGGATGAGGTCCGCCTCGTGGCCGAGGGCTGCCTGGCGACCGTCATCGAGTCCTGGCTGGGGCAGGCCCCCGGCCACCTGGTGTGCTCGGCCGCGGAGCACAGCAGCGTCCTTGCCGAGGCCGATCGCCTCGTGGCCCGGGGTGGACGGGCGGAGATCATCGGGGTGGACCGGACGGGCCGGGTAAATGGGACGGCGTACAAAGAAGCCCTTCCCGGTGCCAGCCTGGCCGTCCTCCAGGCGGCCAACCACGAGGTGGGCACCCGCCAGCCGATCGTGGCGATGGCCGAGGCGGCCGCGGCAGCGGGCGTGCCGCTGCTGGTCGATGCCAGCGTGACCCTCGGACGAGAGGCCGTGCCCGAGGGCTGGTCCATCCTCTTCGGCCGCGCGGCGACCTGGGGCGGCCCACCCGGAGTGGGGGTGGTCGCCGTACGACGCCACCTGCACGCCCCTCCCCTCGATCTGCCACGCGCCGGCCTGCCCGCCGCCCTCGCAGCAGCCCGCGGCCTGGAGTGGGCGGAGGAGCACCGCATCGAGGAGTCGTCTCGCGCGCGCATGCTGACCGACCGCATTCGCGAAGCCGTGCCACTGGCAGTGCCGGACGTCGCCCTGCTCGGCAGCGACGACCGTGTCGACTACCTCACTGCACTGTCGTGTCTCTTCGTCGATGGCGAGGCGCTCGTGCTTGGACTCGACCGCGAGGGCTATGCGATCTCGAGTGGCTCCTCCTGCGTCTCGGATCTGCGGCGCCCCAGTCATGTGCTCATGGCGATGGGCGTGCTGACGCAAGGCAATGTGCGCGTGTCACTTCCCTTCGGAGTCAACGACGCCACGGTCGACGGCTTCATCGAAACCTTCCCCCGCGTCGTGAGCGACATCCGTGCCATGCTGCACGTCGACGACCTCACGACGGAGATACCCGATGAGTGAACTGCCCCGCCCCGACGTCCGACTCAATGAGCGCGGCCACCGGTGCCCCATGCCCGTCGTCGCTGTCGCGCGCGCGGCGAAGCAGGCAGCAAGCGGCACCGTCATCGCCGTGGCGTGCACGGATCCCGCAGCGGCGTCGGACATCCCTGCCTGGTGCGACATGCGAGGCGTCGACTTCCTCGGCTCCCAGCCGGAGGCCGACGGCGCGGTCACCTATCTCGTGCGGACGCGCTGAGTCGAGGCGGCAGGTCGCGCGCGACCGCCAGTCGCTTCAGGTAGTCCCCCCGCGCGATCGCGACGACGCCCAGCGACTTCAAGTGGGGTGTCGACCACTGCACATCGAGCAACCGACCCTCGCGCGCGCCACTCTCGCCGCCGAGCGCATCGACGAGGGCGACGAGCGCCACCTTGGAGGCATCGCGGACACGATGAAACATCGACTCCCCCGCGAAGAGGCCGCCGATCTCCACGCCGTAGAGCCCCCCGACAAGTTCGTCGCCATCCCACACCTCCACGGAGTGGGCCAATCCCCGGTTGTGCATCGTGGAGTACGCCGCACGGAAGGAAGGGGTGATCCATCCGTGGGCGCGCGGCTGATCGGCACAACCCGCGATGACATCCTCGAACGCCGCGTCCACCGTGACGCGGTAGCGGCGCAGGGATGCGCGCAGTGATCGGGTCACACGGATGCCATCGAGAGGCAGGACGCCGCGCGGGTCCGGCGACCACCAGCCGACCGGACCGTCCTGGCCGATATCCATCGGGAAAAGTCCGCGCGAGTAGGCAGCCACCAGGGTGCGCGGCTCGAGATCGGCACCCACGGCGAGGAGTTCCTCGCCCTCGGGCGCACGTGCGGGATCAGGCAGGTCCCAGTCGCACTCCGGCAGCGGGCCCACGGTCATCGGGTCAGGTCAGGGGTCAGGGCAGGGGGCAGCGGATATGCGACCCGATCTCGGTCGCTGCGTCGTCGCCGTACGCCGCGGTGATGCGCTCGAGGAACCGCTGACGGCTTAGCATGTACTCCTGCGTGCCCACGGTCTCGATGACGTGCGTGGCCAGCATCGAGCCGACCTGCGCGCACCGCTCATCCGAGACGCCCCAGGCAAGGCCCGCGACGAAGCCCGCGCGGAAGGCATCGCCCACACCGGTCGGGTCGAGCACGGCGTCCTCCTGCGGGCAGCCGACCTCGACCACCGGGGCTCCCTTGCGCTCCACGCGCGCGCCCTGGCCGCCGAGAGTGGTGATGCGGCACTCCACGCGATCGAGGATCTCCTCGGCTGTCCAACCGGTCTTCTGCTCGGTGAGCGCCGCCTCGTACTCGTTGGTGAAGAGGTACGTCGCGCCGTCAATGAGCCGGCGGATCTCCGGGCCTTCCATGCGGGCCAACTGCTGCGAGGGATCAGCGGCAAAGGGATAGCCGCGCTGTCGGGACTCGTCCGTGTGACGCAACATGCCGTCCGGATCAGTGGGCCCGATGATGACGAGGTCGGGCTGTCCCACGCGCTCCACCACCGGCGCCAGCTCGATATCCCGGGCCTCGCTCATCGCACCGGGATAGAAGGACGCAAGCTGATTGGCCTCTACGTCGGTCGTGCAGACGAATCGCGCGGTGTGGTGCACCTCGCTGACGCGGACCGAGTCCGTGTCGACACCGTGGCGCTCGAGCCAGGAACGGTAGTCCTCGAAATCCACGCCCACCGCATCGACGAGCACGGGGCGCAAGCCCAGGCACGCCAAGCCGAAGGAGATGTTGGCGGCCACTCCCCCGCGCCGGACCTCGAGTGTTTCGACGAGGAAGGACAGCGAGATCCGGTCGAGCTTGTCGGCGACGAGTGAGTCGGCGAATCGACCCGGAAAGGTCATGAGGTGATCGGTCGCGATCGACCCCGTCACGATGAGGGACACGCGCGAGACCCTATCGGGCCGCGTTCAGGCTCAGGCGACGGTCAGTGGAAGGAATCGCCGCAGGCGCACGAGCCGGTGGCGTTGGGATTGTCGATCGTGAAGCCCTGCTTCTCGATCGTGTCGACGAAGTCGATCGTCGCGCCACCGAGGTAGGGAGCGCTCATCCGATCGGTGACCACGCCTACGCCGCCGAAATCCTTGACGACGTCGCCGTCGAGCGAGCGATCGTCGAAGAAGAGCTGGTAGCGAAGTCCCGAGCACCCGCCGGGCTGCACAGCGATGCGCAGCGTCAGGTCATCGCGGCCCTCAGCCTCAAGCAGGGCCTTGACCTTGGAGGCGGCTGCCTCGCTCAGGACGATGCCGTCACTCGTCGTGGTCTCCGCGGTCATGGTGGTCCTCCTCGATCGATGCTCTCCTGGCAGATGCGCCAACGCTGGGGCTGCCGGACTCATTCCAGCATGGCACACCCTCGTGCGGCAGGCCAGGCGGCAGGCGTGGCCTCGGGGCGATCGACTAGCGCGACCACTGGCTCGCGACCCGTGCGGCCCGCTCGGCCAGGGCCCGCGCGGCCTCGGCCGCTGTGGCAGGGACATCGCCATCCGCACTCGCCGCGTGCGCTTCGGTGATCCCGAGCGCGACATACTCCCGCTTGCCCACCTCGACCCGACCGGCGAGGACGACGACCGGGCGCCCCTGATCGAGGGCGGCCGCGGCGACTCCGGTCACGACCTTGCCCCGCAGCGACTGCCAGTCGAAGCAGCCCTCACCCGTGATCACCAGGTCGCTCTCCCCGATGGCCGTTTCGAGCCCGAGGACCCCCATCACCGTCTCGATGCCGGGCACGCGCCGGCCACCGAGCAGCATCAGTCCGTAGCCAAGGCCACCACCGGCACCGGCACCGAGCGCGACCGCAGGATCCTTGCCATCCGCCTGACGGCCAATAGCGCGGGAGTACGACGACAACGCCGCCTCAAGTTCATCGACGGCCGCGTCATCCGCGCCCTTCTGCGCCGCGAACCCTCGCGCCGCACCCCGCGACCCGAGCAGCGGCGAGTCCACGTCGCTCGCCACGACGATCTCGACATCTCCGACGCGTGCGCGTGCTGGTGCCAGGTCGACGGTGACGACATCAGCAAGGGCCGCACCACCCGCGTCGAGTGCGACGGGCACCCCGGCTGCGTCGCGCGCGGTCGCACCCAGGGCTGCGAGCATCCCCGCGCCACCATCGGTTGACGCTGTCCCGCCAAGACCCACGACGATTCGCCGCGCACCCGAGTCGATTGCCGCAGCGATGAGCTGCCCCACGCCGTACGACGTCGCCGCGCGGGCATTGCGGCGATCGGGATGGACAAGGGCAAGCCCGCACCCGTGGGCGGATTCGACGTAGCCTGCGCCGTCGACCATGAGCACCATGCCGATGGCGGTCTCCCCCATCGGACCGCGCAGCCCCACCGGGGCGATGTCGCCCCCGAGCACGGTCGACACGGCGCGGACGAAGCCAGGACCGCCATCGGACATGGGGATGAGCGTGAGGGTGTCGTCGGGTGCGTGCGATCGCCATCCGGCGGCGATCGCCTCCGCAGCCTCGACGGCCGACAGGGTGCCCTTGAAGTCATCGGGCGCGATGAGTACGCGCATCCGCTGACCGTATCCAGCCCGGGCACGGAGGCGAAGCCGGTGCGACAATGCCGACATGGCCTTTACCGAGCCGGCTCCCACCCCGCTCGCCCTGCTGCTCCTCGGGCAGGGCGCGGATCCCGAGAGCGAGCGCGGCGTCGAATGCCCCGGCGACCTCCCGCCCGCCAGCGACCCCGATCTGGTCGCGCGTGCGGCCGCGGCCAAGGCCGCCCTCGGCGACCGCGTCTACATCCTCGGCCACCACTACCAGCGCGATGAGGTCATCCAGTTCGCCGACACCACCGGCGACTCGTTCAAGCTCTCCCAGCAGGCCGCGGCGCATCCTGAGGCGGAGTTCATCGTCTTCTGCGGTGTGCACTTCATGGCGGAGAGCGCCGACATTCTCACCGCCGAACACCAGCAGGTCGTGCTCCCGGATCTCGCTGCTGGCTGCTCCATGGCCGACATGGCCGCCATCCATCAGGTGGATGCTGCCTGGGCCGCACTCGAGGGCGCGGGCATCGCCTCGACGACCATCCCGATCACCTACATGAACTCCTCCGCCGACATCAAATCCTTCACGGGACGCAACGGCGGGGCCATCTGCACCTCGAGCAACGCCAAGAGGTCACTGGAGTGGGCCTTCGAGCGCGGCGAGCGAGTGTTCTTCCTCCCCGATCAGCACCTCGGGCGCAACACCGCCGTCCGCGATCTCGGCATGTCGCTGGACGACTGCGTGCTGTGGGATCCGCACCGTGAGCACGGCGGCGTCACCGACGACCAGCTGCGAGCCGCGAAGGTGATCCTGTGGCGCGGGCACTGCTCGGTGCACGGACGCTTTACCGCCGAGAGTGTCGCCGACGTACGCGAGCGCGTGCCCGGAGTACAGGTGCTCGTGCACCCCGAGTGCCGCTACGAGGTCGTGGAGAGCGCCGACCTGGTGGGCTCCACCGAGTTCATCATCAAGACCCTCGACAACGCACCCGCCGGGAGCGCCTGGGCGATCGGCACGGAGCTCAATCTCGTCCGCCGCCTCGCCCTGCACCACCCTGACAAGACGATCGTCTTCCTCGACAAGGACGTGTGCTTCTGCTCGACGATGAACCGCATCGACCTCCCGCACCTGGTGTGGGCACTGGAGAACCTCGTCGATGGGCGCGTCGTCAATCGCATCACGGTCGATGAGGACACGGCCCACTGGGCGCGCGTCGCACTCGACCGAATGCTGGCGCTCCCGGGCGTAGGGGCCAAGGACTAGGGCCCGTCGCTTTCACCCCCGGAGTGGTCGTCCCCGCGGGAACTTTCCCGCTCAAACGGCCGCCAGTCCAAGGGTGAAAGCAACCTCGGGGCGCCTAGAGCCATGGAGACGCGTCACCGCGGCAGTGTGGCTGTGGATGACCCCGAACACCGGCACGGATTCCGGGGCAGGGTTCAGCCATGCCAGATGCCTTGGACTCGACGCGGATAACTGCAGCGCGGGTGCACGCCCTTGCGGGCAGTGGCCCCCTGCGAGTGGCTGACGCACTCAAGGCTGGGATCACCCGCGGTGCCCTCCGCGCCGCGATCGCCTCTGGAGATCTCGACCGACCGAGCCATGGGGTCATCGCCGTCGCGGACCCGCATGTCACTTCGCCCACGCTCCAGCAACGCTGTCGGGCCATGGCAGCGCGTCGTCCCTCGATCGTTTTCAGCCACTCCACGGCATCCGAGCTTCAGCACCTTCCGCTCCTGCGGAACGCCGACCGGTTGATTCATGGGTACGCCCAGCACGCCGCACGGGCAGGCGACGTCCTGCTACACGAAGGACGCATCCCAACGGATCACATCGTCGAGGTCGACGGCATCAAGATGACCTCGCCCCTGAGAACGGCACTGGACCTCGCCCGAGGACTACCGTTCGCGGAAGCCCTGATTCCTCTCGACGCGGCCCTCAGGAGCGAAGTCCTCCAAGCCATGAAGGGGTCGGGGCTGCGAGACGATGATGCGGTCGAATCACGCGAGCATCAGCGGGTCGTGCGCGAGCGCGCTGAACATCTCCTGCTCAGCCTGCGCCACTTACACGGAGCGCGGAATGCTCGACGGGCACTGGCAGCCGCAAGCCCCCTCGCAGAATCACCGGCCGAGTCCGCCTCGCGCGGCCACCTCCTCACCGCCGGCATCATTCCGCGCGCCCTCCAGGCACGCGTCATCGATGCAGACGGTCGCGAGCGACGACTGGACTTCCTTTTGGACACTGGAGTAGCTGGCGAGGTGGACGGCTTCGTGAAGTACGAAGGCGATGGAGGCCGCTACGCCGTGCGTCAGGAGAAGCGACGCGACCTCGCGCTTCAGCGAATCGGTATTGCAACCGTGCACTGGTCCGCCGAGGAAGCCTTCTGGCATCCACACCGCGTGGTCCGACTCGTCCGCCATGCGCTGATCTCGCACCCAGCAACCGGCTAGTGGCCCCCAGGCTCCTGCCCCATTTCACCCACAAAGCGGCAACCAGTTGACGGCGAAAGCGCGCGTGCAAGCGACCGTCTTCCGGGTGAAAGCGCTCAGATGGCCTTGAGCCCGGGGGCATCCCACACGGGGAACCAGCGGCTGAGATCCATCTCCCACGGCAACTCGCCCTGCAGCAGGTCACGGGCCTGCAACTCCAACACCGAATCCCGCCGCTCCCCCTCACCCGGCACGAACGGATAGAAGCTTCCGCGCTTGTAGAGGTAGATGAGCGCCAGCGTCACGCCCCTCGGATCCCGGAAGGGCACGATCGAGCAGAGCAATTGCGGGCCGAATCCGCTGTCGGCAAGCGTGGCGTTGACCGCGTGGAGATCGGTGACGACGGAGCTCACATCGGGGGGATCGGTCGTGACGACAACCCAGGTGTAGCCGTAGTGATCCTCGACCACCTTGACCGGCGGCCCGCCGTCGGCATCGAGAAGCGCGCGCACCTCTGCCTCAATGTCAGCGAAAGCGCGGCCCTCGACCGAGCGGAAGGCGACGGCGCCCTGGCCGGTGGAGAGGAAGTCCATCGACACCTGGAGGGTGACCGCCGCAGCCGGGATCGCAAAGAGTGCGTCGAGGTTGGGTCGCGCCGGCTTCTTGCGACCCAGCAGCCCATCGAGGAAACCCACTAGCGCTGGCCCATCTCGGCCGCGATCCGCGCGAGCTGCTCGATGCGCTTCTGCAGCGGCGGGTGAGTCGACATGAGCGACTCGAGTCCGAAGCCCCCGCCACCGCGCCCCTTGGAGAAGGCAGGCACGAAGGCGAAGGAGGCCACCGGCTCCATCTGGCGCAGATCCCTCGTGGGGATGCTGGCCATGTC
>CAZLZC010000014.1:12556-16975 GCA_964563825.1 uncultured Actinomyces sp. | reverse complement strand
CCCTCGAGCTCATCCCGGTCGAGACGACGGAGCAGTCCGGTCGTCACGACGATGACGGACCTCTTGGCGGTGCGTCCTGTGGCGAAGGCATTGGGGGCATCGTTGTCGGCGATCGCGATGCGAGGCTTCTCCATGTCGGCCATCGCGCAGAGGCGATCGACGAGCCCATGGAGCTGCGGCGCCTGCTCCGGCGTGACGACATGCGCCTTCATCGCACCCATGGCCAGGGAGTCCGAGAACCACCACTGCCCGAAGAGGAGTGCACCGCTGATGCCGAGCACCCAGATGGCGCTCACGCCCAGTGCGTACATCACCGCGGCGAGGATGACGTAAAGCAGGCCGAGCCCGAACATCGTGCCGAACATGCGGGCCGTGAGGCCCCGATCGGTGCCGTACCGCGTGCGAGCCATATCGGGTCGCAGACCCCCTAGGCCTTGTCGCCCTCGATAGCGGCCGGATTGCCGCCGGAGCCCAGCTCCAGCCGCATCTTGGCCAGCTCATCGTCGACCTGGCTCTGGCTCGCCATGCGCTCGAGCTCGATGGTGAGGTTGTCCTTGCCTGTGCTCGACACATCCTCGAGAGCACCCGAGGCCACGAGCTCGTCGATGGCACCTGCACGCGCCTGCATCTGCGCCGTCTTGTCCTCCGCGCGCTGCACCGCAAGACCGACGTCACCGAGCTCGCTGGAGATTCCGGCGAATGCCTCGTTGATCTTGGTCTGCGCCTCCGCAGCGGAGTACGTGGCCTTGATGGTCTCCTTCTTGGTGCGGAAGGCATCGACCTTGGCCTGAAGCTGCTGCGACGCAACGACGAGCTTCTCCTCCTGATCCTGCAACTGCGCGAGCTGCACCTGGAGGTCGGCGATTTGCTGCTGCAGGCCACTCTTGCGAGTGAGCGCCTCGCGCGCGAGATCCTCGCGACCACCGGCGAGCGCGACCTTGGCCTGCTCGGTGAGCTTGTCGGTCTGCTGGGCGAGGTTCTGGATCTGCAGCTCGATGCGCTTGCGGCTCGTGGCGACGTCAGCGACGCCCCGACGCACCTTCTGGAGGAGCTCCAGCTGCTTCTCGTACGAGTAGTCGAGCGTCTCGCGGGGATCCTCTGCCTTATCGAGGGCCTTATTGGCCTTCGAGGCGAAGATGAGCTTGAAGCGCTGCCACAGACCCATGGTGTCCTCCTACCGGCGTCCACCCGTCGGGTGGCGATCTCCCACCAGACTAGGGGGGACCGGCCGAGGTCGCGTCCCAGGCCGCCCAGTAGGACGGCGGGGAGCGGTCACACAGGCTCGGCGATAGATTGCCTGCATGTTCGGACGCAAGCAGGCGCCGGTGGAGACCACCCCAGAGAACGTCGATTCGACCGCGGCGGGCAAGGGTCGCCCCACCCCCTCCCGTAAGGAGGCCGAGGCAGCCCGCAAGCAGTCCCTGAAGCTCCCCAAGGACCCCAAGGCGGCGAGGAAGGCCTCCCGGGAGCGTGACCGTGACGCTCGCGCCCAGCAGCGCGCTGCCCTCATGGCCGGTGACGAGCGCGCTCTGCCCGCGCGCGATCAGGGTCCAGTCAAGCGCTACGTCCGCGACTTCGTGGACAGTCGCTTCACCATCGCCGAGTACTTCATCTTCGTCGCGCTCGGCGTACTCGTCCTGGGCTTCGTCCCCAACCCCGTGGTGCAGCTGGCCGTGTCCATCTCATGGATGGCCCTTATCGCCCTGGTGGCGTTCGACGAGATCTTCCTGCTCGTGCGACTCAACATGGCGCTGCGCAAGCGGTTCCCCGACAAGGCGGAGCGCAAGGGCGCACTGTGGTACGCCGGACTGCGCACGCTGCAACTACGTCGCTTCCGACTCCCGCCGCCGCGCGTACGTCGTGGCGACACTCCCGAAGAGCCTCGCTCGCACCACTCCTAGCGGGTCTCGCAGGAGAAACGAATCACGCGGTCGGGTGCAGGCTCATCGGCCCGTAGACCTGCCGCTCGTCCTCCCACAGCACCACAGCGTCGACGCCCCCGTCGAGCAGCTCGCGCCAGCTCTCTCCGAGCCAGGTCTCTGCATCCGCCTGGGAGGGGAAGGGAGTCAGGACGGCGGCCGCCGGAAGGTCCGTGACGGGGTTGCCCTGGAGGTCGGTGAAGATCCACGTCCATGCCATGGGCTGACGGTACGCCGACTCGCCCGGTTGGCGGGGGCCTTTGACTCACCCGCTCCCCCCGTGGTCGGATGACCCCACAACTGAATACGCGCCCGATGTCCAGGGGAAGCCGGTGCAAATCCGGCGCTGACCCGCAACCGTGAGCCGCCGCAGCGCGGCAAGTCGGAGCACCTGGCGGGCGCGAGCGCCTCGCGAGACGGCAGCAGCCGTCTCGCGCCCGTCGAGGTCTACGGGATGTGGCGGCACAGGCGGGCTCTGGCCGCCGGTGACCGACCGCATCAAGTGGGTCGCTCACCCTGGAGTGCACATGCACGCGATCACCGGCACAGCCGGCGCGACCAGATCCTTGCGTCGCCTCATCCTCTCCCTCTTGGCTGCTGTCGCCCTCGCGGCCGGACTCGTGTCCAGCCCTGCGCAGGCAGCCGACACCGACAACCGCGGACTCTTCGGCAGTCAGGACCCGACGTACGACGGTGTCTACCGCCAGGCGTACGCGCTCATGGGCCTCGCCGCCATCGACGCCCGCGCCCCGCGCGTCACGATCGAGTGGCTACTCAGCCAGCAGTGCGCCGACGGCTCCTTCGTCGCTTATCGCGCCGATCTCGATGTGCCCTGCCCTGCTCCCGATCCCGCGGCGTACACCGGCCCGGATACCAACAGCACGTCATTGGCCGCCCTCGCCCTCCTCGAGCATGGCGAGGACCAGGCCGCGCGCCGTGCGATCGACTGGCTCGTGCGCATCCAGCTGCCCGGCGGCGGCTGGGGCTACGTCGAAGGGAGCCCGGCAGATTCCAACTCGACCGCACTGTCGCTTGAGGCGCTCGAGGCTGTCCCGGGGACGCTGCCGCAGCAGCGGGCCGCCACGCGCTGGCTCGTGCGCCAGATATCGCCGTGCACCGCACCGGAGGGTGAGCGGTTCGGCATCCGCTACCAGCCGGGAGCCCTGCCTGATGGCATCTCCTCGTCACAGGGTCTGCTTGCGCTCACCGATGCCTTCCCGGTGCGCAAGGTCGGCCAGCGCAAGGCGGTGCCCGCTGTCTCGTGCGATAGCAGGGGTAGGCCGACGATTCCGGCCCTGGCGGTCACCCACTGGGTCGCTTCGCAGATCAACGCCAACGGTGGATCGATGCCGGACCCGTTCACCCCCGGCGCAGCCGACTGGAACTCAACCGCGTTGGGCATCGTGGGCATGGTCGCCTCGCGCACATCGGGCAAGGCCACGCAACTCGCGCTCACGTCGCTCCAGGCAAATGCCGAGAGCTACGTCAACGACGGCACGGGCGATCGTCCCGCCGCCCTCGGCACGCTGCTCCTGGTCAGTAGGGCGACCGGAAGCGACGCGACGGACTTCGGCGGCATCGACCTGAGCAAGCGACTGCTCGACACGATCCAGGAGTAGGGGACGCAGGTGCGAGCACGACGGCGCGCGATCACGGTGGCATTGGCCGCCGTGATCGCCGTCGTCGTGCCCTCGGCCGTAGCTCCAGCGGTCAGCCAGGCAGCGGCCTACCGCTACTGGTCCTACTGGCTGGGCACTGAGTCGGGCTGGTCCTTCGCCAATGTCGGTCCCGCCTTCCGCGTCCCCGCCGATGGCACGCTGGAGGGCTGGCGCTTCTCCGTCAGCGGCGTCGAGGGCAACCACACGCCGTCCTTCGCCGCCGACTTCGATGCGGTGTGCGGTGACACCGCTGCCGTGGAAGGGCGCAAGCGCGTCGCGGTGGTTGTCGACCCTGGTGTCGCCGGCGATGCACCCGACGGCGAGCAGGCGCCCGGCGCATGGGCGATGTGCGTCGTCGCCGAGCCGCGCGCGACGGGCTACGACGTCCTGCGGGCAGCAGCGACGGTGCGCGCCGAGCGGGGTCTCATCTGCGGGATCGGTGGCTATCCCGCGCGTGGGTGCGCCGATGTCATCTCGGATCCGAGTCCGTCACCCACCGCGACGAAATCGCCCAAGCCCTCACCCAAGCCGACCCGAGCGCCCGAGCCGGCACCGCAGCCGAGCACGAGCAGTGCGACACCGACCGCCCCCGCGATCGCATCGTCCGCCGAGCCCGACCCCTCAGGCACCCCCTCGGTGTCACAGGCTGCGACAGCGACGCCGTCACCGACTCCGACACCCACACCGACACCCTCCCCGACTGCCACTCCGACTCCCACTCCCTCGACGCCGACACCCACTCCGTCGTACTCGATGCTCACCGCGCCACTGCAGGACCCGCCCTCGGACTCGGGCATCGGCGGCGCACTCGTGGCAGGGATCGCCGTGGTGGGGATCGCCGG
>CAZLZC010000014.1:9410-12456 GCA_964563825.1 uncultured Actinomyces sp. | reverse complement strand
CCGTCGGGCCACGCGACTGCCGAGACTGCTTCACCCCGGCGCCTGGTGGCTGTGGGCCGCGGGGCTCGCTGTCGCCGCATCACGCACGACCAATCCGATTCTGCTGCTCCTCATCGTGGCCGTGGCGGCGTACGTCGTATCCGCCCGTCGCAGTCCGTCACCCTGGGCGAGGTCCTTCAGCGTCTTCCTCAAGCTCGGTCTCATCGTCATCGCGATCCGCGTCGTCTTCCAGGCGATCGTCGCGGCACCCATCGGCACGACCGTGATCTTCACGCTGCCTGCACTCACGCTCCCCGAGGTCATGGCGGGCGTGCGGCTGGGCGGTGCCGTGACGCTCGAGTCACTGGTCGCCGCCCTCTACGACGGCATGCGCTTGGCCACGATCCTCATCTGCGTCGGCGCTGCCAACTCGCTCGCATCACCCGCGCGACTGCTCAAGGCAGTGCCCGCGGCGCTCTACGAGTTCGGGCTCTCGGTCGTCGTCGCGGTCACGTTTGCACCACAACTCGTCGCCGATCTCGACCGCGTGCGCACGTCTCGACGCCTGCGCGGCCGCACCGTGGGCGGCGTACGCGGCACAGCTGCCGTGGCGCTGCCCGTCCTCGAAGGCGCGCTCGAACGCTCCGTAACCCTCGCCGCCGCCATGGACTCACGCGGCTACGGCCGTCAGGCACAGCGCAGCCCCCTTGTCCGGCATCTCACGGCAGCGGCACTGCTCGGTGCGCTCGTCCTCGTCGTCATCGGCGCCTACGCACTGCTCGACGCGTCGGCGCCCGCGGTGATGGGCCTGCCCATGCTGGCCCTCGGGTTCGCGCTCGGGATCACGGGCTTCGCTCTCGCAGGCCGCCGCTCGGTGCGTACGCGCTACCGGCCCGACCCCTGGTCATGGCCGGAATGGGGTGTGACGCTGTGCGCCACCGCGACAGCGGCCACACTCCTCGCCATGAGCATCGCGGGAGTGCCCGGTCTCATCGCGCCCGTGGATCCCCTTGGCTGGCCAGCCGTGCCCCTGCTAGCGGTCGCGGGCATCCTCGTGAGCGTGCTTCCCGCGCTCATCGCCCCGCCGGCACCCGGCACGCGACTGCGCGGGGAGGTGGGCCCATGACACCCGTCATCGAGTTCGAGTCGGTCACGATCACCTACGCCGGTGCCGACCGCCCCGCTCTGGCGAATGTCGATCTCTCGATCGGCGAGGGCGAGCTCGTGCTGGTCATCGGACAGACGGGCAGTGGTAAGACAACGCTGCTGCGTGCCATCAACGGCCTGGTTCCGCACTTCACCGGCGGCACGCTCGCCGGCAACGTGCGCGTCGCCGGACGCGACACCTCCACGCACCATCCGCGGGATCTCGCCGACGTGGTCGGCGTCGTCCCCCAGGATCCGCTGTCGTCCTTCATCACCGACACGGTGGAAGAGGAACTGGCCTATGGCATGGAGTGCCTCGGCGTCTCGCCCGCCATCATGCGCCGCCGCGTGGAGGAGACGCTCGACCTCCTCGGCCTTGCCGACGTACGCGACCGCGCGCTGATGAGCCTCTCCGGCGGTCAGCGCCAGCGCGTCGCCATCGGAGCCGTGCTCACGGCGCATCCCCGTGTGCTCGTGCTCGACGAACCGACGAGTGCACTCGATCCCGGTGCAGCAGAGGAAGTCCTCGCCGTGCTCCAGCGCCTCGTCCACGACCTCGGCATCACCGTCGTCCTCGCCGAGCACCGACTCGAGCGGGTGCTGGAGTACGCCGATCGCGTCATCCACGTGCCCGGGGATGCTCGCCCGCTCGTCGTCGGCACACCGGCCGACGTCATGATCTCGTCGCCCGTCGCACCCCCCGTGGTGCGCTTGGGACAGATGGCCGAGTGGACCCCGCTTCCCCTGTCGGTGCGCGATGCGCGACGCCAGGCCCGTGACCTGCGCACACGCCTGGAGCAGCGCCCGGCGCGCACGATCCCCGTGCGGGAGCAGCAGGATCCGGTCGTCACCGTCGAGCGGACGCGCGCCTCCTACGGCCCCGTCCCTGCACTACGCGGTGTCACCCTCGATATCGCGAAGGGCGAGATCGTCGCCCTCATGGGCCGCAATGGCGCGGGCAAGTCGACGCTGCTGTCCACACTCGTGGGACTACGCCGACCCGATGCGGGCACGGTCCGCATCGACGGGGTGGACCCCGCCACTCTCACCGGCCCGCGGCTCATCGGCCGCATCGGCCTCGTGCCCCAGGACAGCACCGACCTCCTGCAGCGCGACTCCGTGGCGGCGGAGTGCGCCGATGCCGACCGAGACGCAGGAGTGGACCCCGGCACCACTGCGGCACTCCTTGCTCGGATCGCACCCGAGATCCCCGCCGACGCTCACCCGCGCGACCTGTCCGAAGGTCAGCGCCTTGTGCTGGCTCTCGCCGTCGTCCTGGTAGCCACGCCCGCGGTACTCCTGCTGGACGAGCCCACACGCGGCCTCGACTACCCGACCAAAGAGCGACTCTCCACGCTCCTGCGCGACCTCGCCGCGAGTGGTCACGCGATCGTCGTCGCCACGCACGACGTCGAACTCGCCGCCGAGACAGCCACTCGGGTCGTCGTCCTCGCCGATGGCGAGGTCGTGGCCGATGGCCCCACCGCCGAGGTGGTCGTCGGCTCACCACTCTTTGCGCCCCAGGTGGCCAAGGTGCTCGTGGGCCCGGAGGGCGCGGATGTGCCGCTCACGGTGACCGAAGTGCGCCAGGCGCTGGCGGTGATCGGATGACCGCCATGCACATGGGCGCGAAGTCGTGGGCCGCCGTCTTCCTCGCCACCGCGGTGGGCGTGATCGCCTTCGGCTGGCCCTTTCTCGCCGAGCCCGGTTCGACCGCGGTCGCGCATGCCACCGACGCGCCCTGGGTCTTCGCAGCTGTCGTCCCCCTGGTCCTGCTTGTCGTGCTCGCACAGGTCGCCGACGGAGGCATGGACGCCAAGGCCATCGCGATCCTCGGCGTACTCGCCGCGGTCGTGTGCATCCTGCGCCCCCTCGGCGCGGGGACAGCCGGGCTCGAACCCATCTGGTTCGTCATCATCCT
>CAZLZC010000014.1:7923-9310 GCA_964563825.1 uncultured Actinomyces sp. | reverse complement strand
TTCCTCGGAGGGCTGGAGGCCACGGCGTACTCCCCCGCCATCCTCTTCGACCCCGGCGCACCCGTGTCGGAGAACCTCGCGCGGTGGTTGGCCTTCTCGCTCGTCACCTCACTGGGATGGGACATCCCGCGCGGGGTGCTCACCGCCGTACTCATCCTCATCGCGGGTCGCCCGATGCTCACCGCACTGGCACGCGCATCGCGACGAGCCAACTTCACGCCGGCGGTCACCTTCATCCCTGCCACCGTCGTTGAGCCGGTGCGATGAGGCTCGTCGTCCTCGGCACCGGTGCCGCTGATGGCTGGCCGAGCCCCTTCTGTGAGTGCCTGTCGTGCGCCGACATGCGCCAACGCCGACGCGTCCGCACGCCCACCGCGGCGCTGCTCGACGAAGCCATCCTCATCGACGCCGGGCCCACGGTGCCTTCGGCCGTCGCGCGCGCCGGACGCTCCCTGCGCGACGTGCACCACGTCCTTGTGACACACGCGCATCCCGACCATCTCGATCCGGCACTGCTGCTGTGGCTGGACTGGAATCCCACGCCGCACACCCTCCACGTGTGGGGGCCGCCCGCGGTGGTGCGCGCCTGCCGCGACTGGATCGGTCCGCGCACCCCCGTCGAGCTCCACGAAGTGTCACCCGGAGATGACCTCGCTCTATCGACACCGGGAGGCACCTACCGCGCGTCCGTGATCGCGGCGCGCCATCAGGGCTGCACGCCTGATGAGGTGGCAGCCGAGGCTGTGCTCTACGACGTCACCTGCCCCACGGGCGGACGGCTGCTCTACGCGACCGACACGGGGCTGATCGACGACGTCGAGGCAATGCGCGATGCGGCGTACGACGTCATCCTCGTCGAGGAGACCTTCGGAGATCACCTCGACCACGGCACCGGTCACCTCGACATGTCGACACTGCCCGTGATGCTCGACCGACTCACCCACGTCGGTGCGCGCACCGATTCGACGCAGGTCGTCGCGGTGCACCTCGGTCATCACAATCCACCCGAGGCGCTGCTGCGCGACCGACTCGCGGTACTGGGCGTGCGACTCGTCGACGACGGCGCCGTCCTCGGCGCACCGCGACGCGAGCTCATCCTCGGCGGTGCGAGATCCGGCAAGTCCCGGGAGGCAGAGCGACGTGCACTCGACTACGCCGCCGTGACCTACGTCGCCACCGCGGCGGATCGCCCGGGGGATGACGAGTGGGCCGCACGTGTCGAGGCCCATCGCGTACGCCGACCTGCTCACTGGCGCACGATCGAGGGACCGGATCGGGTGATCTCGACCCTGCGGGATGCCCCGGCAGGATCGGCCGTGCTCGTCGACTGCCTCACGCTGTGGCTGACCGGCGTGCTCGACGCAGCCTCCCCCGCGTGGGATGACGA
>CAZLZC010000014.1:5303-7823 GCA_964563825.1 uncultured Actinomyces sp. | reverse complement strand
GAGGATCTCGGCACCTGGTGGGCCTCGGTGCGCGGCGAGTGCCCGCCGGCACCACCCCAGCGACCTGTGCTGCTCATCGTCGCCGGTGACCATGGCGTCGCTCGTACGGCACGCACCTCCGCCTATCCGCCCGAGGTGACCGCGCAGATGGTGCGCACCTTCCTCGCCGAGCGCGCTGCCGCCAATGCGCTGGCGCGCCAGGTGGGCGCCCACGTGCGCGTCGTCGATGTCTGCGTGGACGCCCCTGCGGACTACGCCGACGACCTCGATCCGCGCGTGACCGCGGGCCGCATCCGTCGTGCCAGTGGCTCCATCGACCGCGAGGACGCGATGACCGTCGATGAGGCGCGGCGTGCCTTCAGCCTCGGGGTGGCACTTGCCGACGAGGAGATCGATGCGGGAGCCGACCTCCTCATCATCGGTGACATGGGCATCGGCAACACCACCACCGCGGCAGCCATCACCGGTCTCCTCGCCCCCGCCGATCTCCTCTCGGTCGTGGGTCGCGGCACCGGGATCGACGACGCCACATGGATGCGCAAGGCGGCTGCCGTGCGCGATGCGATGCGTCGCGGCAAGCCGCACAAGGGGACCCCGCTCGAGTTGCTTGCGACGATCGGTGGCCCCGACATCGCCACCATGGTGGGACTGCTGCTCGGCGCGGCGGCACGGCGTACCCCGGTGATCCTCGATGGGACGGTGATCTCCGCCGCGGCGCTCATCGCTCACCGCGTCGCCTACAAGTCGCGTGACTGGTGGCAGGCCGGGCACCGATCGACCGAGCCCGCGCACTCGGCAGCCCTCGGCCGACTCGATCTCACTCCCCTGCTCGACCTGAAGATGCGACTCGGCGAGGGAACGGGTGCGCTTCTCACGATTCCCCTGGTCGCCTCGGCGGCGGCCGCCCTCAGCGAGATGCTCACCTTCGAGGAGGCCGGCGTCAGCACCGCCGAGGAGCCCGCGGAGTGAGGGCACTGCGCCTGTCCTTCGGGCTGCTCACCGTGATCCCCGTCGGCGCCATCGGCGACGTCGATCGCCGACTGGTGCGCAAGGCCATCCTCCTGGCACCCCTCGTCGGCCTAGTGCTGGGAGCACTCGCGGCGCTCGTGGTCGCGGTCGTGCACGCACTCGTGCCGTCCACACTCGGCGCACTGCTCGCGGCCGCTCTCGCCGTGGCGCTGCTCGCCTATCTCACCCGCGCGCTGCACCTGGACGGCCTCGCCGACACCGCCGATGCACTCGGCAGCGGCAAACCGGCGAATGCCGCATTGGAGATCGCCCGACGCGGCGACGTCGGGCCCTTTGGCGTCGTGACACTCGTGCTCGCACTTCTCGTGCAGGTGACCGCCCTCGCCGTCGCGACCGAAGCCGGCTGGGGTGCGATCACTGTCATCATCGCCGTCGTCACCGGGCGAGTCGCTGTCGTCGTCGCCTGCTCACGCGGAATCCCCGCGGCACGACCCGAGGGCCTCGGCGCGCTTGTCGCCGGGACAGTGCCGCGCATGGCGGCCATCGCCTGGGTCGTCGCGACCGGCGCGGCGTCGCTCGCTGCATCCATCTGGAGCGTTGGCGGCTACTGGCTCCCACCCCTGGCGGTCGCCGTCGGGCTGCTTGTCGCCCTGGCCCTGGTCGCTCGCTCCGTGCGACGCCTTGGTGGCATCACCGGCGACGTCCTCGGCGCAGCCGTCGAGACCGCGACGACCGCAGCCCTGCTGGTGCTCGCGCTGGGCGCTAGCGTCAGCGCATGACCCTGCGCCAGACCCCGCTGCACTCGCGTCACACCGATCTCGGCGCCAAGATGGCCGACTTCGGCGGCTGGGATATGCCGATCGAGTACGTCGGCACCGTGGCAGAGCACACCGCCGTGCGCGAGGCCGTCGGTGTCTTCGATGTCTCGCACATGGGCTACACCGAGGTGGTTGGGCCAGGCGCGATCGCGTGGCTCAACTCAGTGGTCGCAAACGACCTCGACCGCATCGGTCCCGGGCAGGCGCAGTACAACCTGCTGTGCAATGACAGTGGTGGTGTCATCGACGATCTCATCGTCTACCGCATCGATGACGACCACGCCTTCATCGTCCCGAACGCGAGCAACTCCGATGCAGTAGTCGCCGCACTCACGGCGGCCGCAGCAGGCACCGGCGTCACCGTGACGGACAAGCGCGAGGACTACGGCATCCTCGCTGTCCAGGGGCCGCGCAGCGATGCACTCCTCGAGGCAATCGGACTGCCAGCGGGTCATGACTACATGAGCTTCGTGCGGTCGACATGGCGCGATAGCCCCGTCGTCGTGTGCCGCACGGGCTACACCGGCGAGCGCGGCTACGAGATCCTGGCCCCCGCTGCCGTCGTCACCGACCTATGGGATGCGATTGTCGGCGCGGGAGCCACGCCCGCCGGCCTGGGCGCGCGCGACACCCTCCGCACGGAGATGGGCTACCCCCTGCACGGCCATGAACTCTCCCTGGACATCACGCCCGTGCAGGCCGGCCTGGTGTGGGCGGTGGGCTGGGACAAGCC
>CAZLZC010000014.1:0-5203 GCA_964563825.1 uncultured Actinomyces sp. | reverse complement strand
ACCGTGACGAAGCCTCCGTTCGTCCCACCGCACGTCCGCTGACCGTAAGTCCCACCAACGCCATGACGATGACGGTGGTGACGCCGGCGACCGGGGCGACGAGTTCCCATCCGGTGGGCAGCGGGAAGAGCGAGAAGTACAGGACGACGAGCACGATGACGACGCCGGCAAGGGGGATGAGGGCACCTAGCCGCGCCCGCCCGCCCTTGCGCCAGAGCACGACGGCCGCGGCCACGCATGCTGCGCCGTATGCCGAGACGATGAGGACTCCGGCGTAGTCGCTGGTGAGTTCGAAGACGGAGAAGGGCACCGCCGCTGTCGGGATCATCGAGAGCACGACGATTCCTGCGCCGACACACGCCGTGATGACGCTCCCCAGCACCGGCGTCGACCACCGCTGCGAGAGCACGCCGAGGCGCTTGGGTAGCACTCCGTCGCGACCGAAGGCAAACATGATTCGTCCGCCGGCGATCTGAGCGGCGATCATGCAGGCAAGCGAACTGACCGCTCCACCGAGGGTGATGAGATCACCCAGTGCCGTGGAGACGTAGGTGTCGGCCATGTCCCCGGGAAGCGATGCGCTATTGACGAAGGCCTGCATCTCACTGGACGACGTACCGAAGGACCACACGCCCACGGAGGTGACAAGGATGTAGAAGACGTTGACGAGGATGGCCGTGGCGAGGATTGCCAGCGGGACATTGCGCGTGGGATTGCGTGTCTCCTCGCCCGCGGCCGCAGCGCCCTCGAATCCCGCGGTCGACAGAATCGCGAAGGTCAGCGCCAGACCCATGGCGCCGGTGGACACACCCGTGAGGCTGAACTCCGAGAAGTCCACCGTCTGACCCTGCGGACCGCCTGTGGTCACGAGGGCCACGAGCGTGAGGATGACGGTCACGGTGATGAGCGTCATCGTGATGCCCTCCATGCCCAGGAGCAGGTGCCCTGCTCGGCGCGCGGGACGGATGGAGAAGAAGAGCGCCGTAGCCAGGCCGGCCGCCATGAGCGCGAATGTCGCGGGTGCAGACACGGTGATGCCGGTGAGAGCCCCGATGAAACTCGCGGTGAAGATGCCGAAGGAGGCCGCGGTGAGCGCCGTGAAGGTGCAGTAGGCCGACAGCAGCCACAGACCCGAGATGGCACCGGCGCGCGGTCCGAGTTCGAGCCCCACCAGCGTGTAGAGCGATCCCGCCACTCCGTGGCGTCGCGTAAGGACGATGAAGGCAATGGCGATGGTGGCCAGCGGCACGAGCGCCATGACGTAGACGACCGGGACAGCACCGCCCACCTGCTCTGCCATCGCCTGGGGATTCAGGCTCACCGACATGCTCGGGCCCACCACGGCGAGCGACACCGCGATCGCGCCGAAGAGGCCGAGGTTGCGCACGAGACCGGTCGGTATGTGGTCGGTCGGTCGCGCAGGTTCGCGAGAAGTCGCCATGGCGTGGGACCTTAGCGGCCCGGGTCCCTCGCTCCCCGGACTTCGGCAACGGAGCCGCTGCGCGATGGCCTAGGGTCGTCGCCCATGACGAGCATCGCACTCACCACCACCCCCGTGACCACCCTCGATGTCGACGCCCTCATCGTGGGCATCACCGACGAGGGCAAGAAGCACGTCGAAGGCCCACCGGCCCTGCCCGATGCCGTGCGCGTCTCCCTCGAGAAGTCCCTCGAGGCCCTCGGCGCCACGGGCAAGCTCGGCGAGATCACGCGGATCCCGGGCACCGGGCTCGTCAAGGCACGCATGATCGTGGCCGTCGGCCTAGGCGATGCGCGGATCCTCGACTACGAGAAGGTCCGTCGCACAGCGGGTGCCGCCCTGCGCAGTCTTGCGGGAGCGACTTCCGTCGGCATCGTCGTGACCTCTCCCGACGGGCCGCGTATCGAGGCGGTTGCGGAGGGCGCCCTGCTCGGCAACTACGCGTTCCACGCATTCCGCGGTGCCAGCGCCGCCAGCCAGCCCGCGCCCGTGCGGAAGATCATGATCACCGGCGATCCCAAGGACAAGGACCAGGCTGCAGCGCTCGCCCGAGCCGAGGTCATCGCCACGGCCGTCAACTACGCGCGCGATCTCGTCAACACTCCCCCGTCAGCACTTCCGCCCGAGGAGATCGCGCAGCAGGCCATCGAATCCGCGCGCAAGCTGCCGGTGCGCGTGGAGGTCTGGGACGAGGAGGCACTGGCGCGCGATGAGTTCGGCGGGATCCTCGCCGTCGGACAGGGCTCGGCGAATCCTCCGCGCCTCATCCGACTGGAGTACGCACCGAAGGGCGCAAGGCGCTCCATCACTCTGATCGGCAAGGGCGTCACCTTCGACTCGGGCGGACTCTCCCTCAAGCCGCCGAAAGCGATGGAGACGATGAAGTGCGACATGAGCGGGGCCGCCGCGGTCATCGCCGCGGTCAGAGCCATCGCGCAGCTGAAGCTCAAGGTCAAGGTCGTCGGCTGGATCCCCACCGTGGAGAACATGCCCGGTGGCCATGCACAGCGGCCCGGCGATGTCATCACGATCTACGGCGGCCGCACGGTGGAGGTGCTCAACACCGATGCTGAGGGTCGACTCATCCTCGCCGACGCACTTGTCGCCGCATCGGAGGAGGAGCCCAACCTGATTATCGATGCCGCGACCCTCACGGGTGCGCAGACGATCGCCCTGGGCGACCGCACGTCGGGGATCATGGCCAACGACGATGACCTGCGCGCCGCGATCTACGACACTGCGACGCGCGCCGGCGAAACGATGTGGCACATGCCCATCCCCGAGGAGTCGCGCGGCACGCTCGACTCCTCCATCGCCGACATCAAGAACATCGGTGACGGCAAGGGAGGCATGCTCAGTGCCGCCGCGTTCCTGAGGGAGTTCGTGCCGCAGGGTCAGCCCTGGGCGCACCTCGACATCGCCGGCCCCGCCTTCAATGACGGTGGGCCCTTCGGCTACACCCCCAAGGGCGGGACGGGTGCGGCGGTGCGGACCTTCATCCAGGCAGCTGAGGACGTCGCCGAGGGCCTCCTCCCCTGAGGGAGCCAAGCGATCTCCCCCCTCCCCGACTGCGCGCGAACTTCGGGTAGATCGCGCCCTCCCCTCGCCGAGTGCGCACTTGCGGACCGGATCTGAGCCCATTTGGCACACGCAAGTGCACACTCGGCGCGCAACTGGGCCACCCGGACCGCCGGCGGGGCCGCCGCCGCCGAGGACGTCGCCGAGGGTCACCTCCCCTGAGGGAGTCGCCGGAGGCGGGCGATGAAAGGATGACCCCCACATCGATGTGAGGGGAGCCGCCGTGCCTGAGGCCGACGTCGTCATCCTGGGAGGCGGCAGCGGGGGTTACGCCTGCGCGCTGCGGGCCTCCCAGCTGGGCCTCTCCGTCGTGCTCATCGAAAGGGGCAAGCTCGGCGGCACCTGTCTGCACCGCGGCTGCATCCCGACCAAGGCCCTGCTGCACGCAGCCGAGGTAGCCGACTCCGCCCGCGACAGCGAGGACTTCGGCGTCCGGGCCACGCTCGAGGGCATTGACATGCCCAAGGTCAACTCATACCGCGACGGCGTGGTCGGTCGCCTTTACAAGGGCCTGCAGGGTCTGGTGAAGAGCCGCAACGTCACCTACGTCGAAGGCGAGGGCCGGCTCACCTCGCCCAACACCGTCACGGTCGACGGCACGGCGTACACCGGCAAGGCCGTCGTGCTCGCCACCGGCTCCTACGCGCGCAGCCTGCCCGGCCTGGAGATCGGCGGCCGCATCATGACCTCCGATCAGGCCCTCACGCTCGACTACGTGCCGGGCAAGGTCATCGTGCTCGGCGGCGGCGTGATCGGCGTGGAGTTCGCCAGCGTCTGGAAGTCCTTCGGATCCGAGGTCCACATCATCGAGGGCCTGCCCCGTCTCGTGCCCGCTGAGGACGAGGCCATCTCCAAGGCCTTCGAGCGCGCCTACCGCAAGCGCAAGATCGACTTCACTACCGGCGTGCGCTTCCAGTCAGCGACCCAGGACGACTCGGGTGTGCATGTCACTCTCGAGAACGGCGAGACGCTCGATGGCGACATCCTTCTCGTCGCTGTCGGTCGCGGTCCGCAGACCGAGGGCCTCGGCTTCGAGGAGGCCGGCATCGCGATGGAGCGCGGCTGGGTGCTCGTCGACGAGCGCCTGCGCACCAACGTCGCGGGCGTCTACGCCGTCGGCGACATCACGCCCGGCCTGCAGCTCGCCCACCGCGGATTCCAGCAGGGCATCTTCGTCGCCGAAGAACTCGGTGGCCTCGCACCCCGCCCGATCCCTGACGTCGACATCCCCCGGGTGACCTACTCCGAGCCCGAGATCGGCTCGGTCGGACTCACGGAGGCGCAGGCACGCGAGCAGTACGGCGCCGACGGCGTCCAGGTCTACGAGTACAACCTCGGCGGCAACGGCAAGAGCCAGATCCTGGCGACCACGGGCTTCATCAAGCTCGTGCAGCGCACGGACGGGCCCGTCGTAGGCGTGCACATGATCGGCTCGCGCATCGGCGAGCAGATCGGCGAGGCCCAGCTCATCGTCAACTGGGAGGCCTACCCCGAGGATGTCGCCTCCCTCGTCCACGCACACCCCACCCAGAACGAGGCGATGGGCGAGGCCTTCCTCGCCCTCGCTGGCAAGCCCCTGCACGCCCACGCCTGACGCAATCGCTCGAAGGAGTCCCATGCCCGTCTCGGTCACCCTTCCCGCTCTCGGTGAGTCCGTCACCGAGGGCACCGTCACGCGCTGGCTCAAGAAGGTGGGCGACACGGTCGCGGCCGACGAGCCGCTGGTCGAGGTTTCCACCGACAAGGTCGACACCGAGATCCCGGCACCCGCCGGGGGCGTACTGCTCGCCATCCGCGTGCCCGAGGACACCACCGTCGCCGTAGGCGCCGAGCTCGCCGTCATCGGCGATGCGTCCGAGGTCGCTGCTCCCGCCGCTGCGGCTCCGGCTCCTGCACCCGCACCCGCTGCGGCTCCCGCACCCGCTGCGCCGCCGCCCGCACCCGCTCCCGCCCCGGCACCCGCAGCGGCACCCGTCGTCGCTGCCGGCTCGGGCACGACGTCGGTCTTCCTCCCCCCGCTCGGTGAGTCCGTCACCGAGGGCACCGTCACGCGCTGGCTCAAGCAGGTGGGCGACACGGTCGCGGCCGACGAGCCACTGGTTTTTTTTTTTAATGATACGGCGGCCACCGAGATCCCCGCACCCG
>CAZLZC010000013.1:11064-26697 GCA_964563825.1 uncultured Actinomyces sp. | reverse complement strand
GTGATGCGCGCGACATCGCGATAGTCGGCGTAGGCGGCGTAGAACTCCAGGGCGACGTACTCGGGCGAGTGCGTCGAGTCGATGCCCTCATTGCGGAAGTTGCGATTGATCTCGAAGACCCTCTCCAGGCCACCGACCAGGGCGCGCTTCAAAAAGAGCTCCGGAGCGATGCGCAGGTAGAGCTCCAGGTCGAGTGCGTGTGAGCGCGTGACGAAGGGTCGAGCAGCAGCACCTCCCTGCTGCGCCTGGAGTATCGGCGTCTCGATCTCGAGGAAGCCGCGTTCGGCGAGGCTGCGACGCACGCTCGCCTCAGCGATCACGCGCATGCGCGCCATCTCGCGGGCCTCCGGGCGCACGATGAGGTCGACGTAGCGCTGACGGACGCGGTTCTCCTCCGAGAGCGCCTTGTGGGCGACCGGCAGTGGGCGCAGTGCCTTGGTGGCCATACGCCACTCATCGGCCATCACCGAGAGCTCACCGCGCTTGGAGGTGATGACCTCACCGGAGACGAAGACGTGATCACCGATGTCGACGAGTTGCTTCCACTCCTCAAGCGCGCTCTCGCCCACGGATGCGAGGGAGAGCATGGCCTGGAGCTCGGTGCCGTCCCCTGCCCGCAGGGTCGCGAAGCACAGCTTGCCCGTGTTGCGCTGGAAGATCACTCGGCCGGCGACGCCCGCGCGATCGCCCGTGGCCACGTCGACGTCGAGATCCGGGTACGCCGCGCGCACCTGAGCGATGGTGTGCGTCACGGGGAGGCGGACGGCGTAGGGCTCGCGACCACTGGCGAGCAGGCGATCGCGCTTGTCTCGGCGCACGCGCATCTGCTCTGGCAGATCCTCCGCGGGATCCTGCGCGTCGTCGTCGGTCACGTGCGCAAGGGTAGTCAGTCGGTGTTCTTCTCGAACACCAGGCGCAGGCCGACCAGGGTGAGATCCGGGTCGTGGTGGGTGATGGTCTCGGACTCCGGCACCACGATTGGTGCGAGTCCGCCCGTGGCGATGACGGCCTGGACTCCACCCAGCTCGTCGCTGATCCGACGCACGAGTCCGTCGACCTGGCCGGCGAAGCCGTAGAGAGCACCCGACTGCAGCGCCTCGACCGTGTTCTTGCCGATGGGAGATCGCGGCCGGACGAGCTCCACCTTGCGCAGTTGGGCGGCGCGGGAGGCAAGGGCCTCGATCGAGATCTCGATGCCGGGCGCGAGGGCCCCGCCGAGGAACTCGCCCTTGGCGGACACGACATCGAGGTTGGTCGATGTGCCGAAGTCCACGACAATCGAGGGCCCGCCGTAGAGGTGGTAGGCCGCCATCGTGTTGACGATGCGATCGGTGCCCACCTCCTTCGGGTTGTCGGTGAGGACGGGCACTCCGGTCTTGGTGCCGGGCTCGACGATCACCGTGGGGATGTCGTCGTGGTAGGTCGTCAGCATGTGGCGCATCTCGCGCAGCACGGCGGGCACGGTCGAGCAGAGCGCGATTCCGGTGACGTCGGGCTCGTCCGCGAGGAGCCCCCGAAAGACCAGGGCCATTTCATCCGCTGTCGAGCGGGCGTCAGTCTTGATGCGCCACGACCGGACCAGCTCCTCGCCGTCGAAGAGCCCGAGCACGGTGTTGGTGTTGCCGACGTCGATGGCGAGCAGGGTCACTGCGCCTCCCGGAGGTCGGCACCGATGTCGAGGACCGGCGCGGAGTGAGTCAAGGCTCCCACGGCGACGAAGTCCACTCCCGTCGAGCCCACAGCGGCAGCGTCCACGAGCGTGAGTCCGCCGGAAGCTTCGAGCTGGGCACGTCCGGCGGTACGCCGCACGGCCTCGCTCATCTCATCGGGCGTGAAGTTGTCGAGGAGCACGAGATCGGCGCCGGCCTCGAGGACCTCATCGAGTTGGTCGAGCGAGTCCACCTCGACCTCGACGGGGACTCCGGGGAAAGCCTCGCGAACCCTTGTGAAGGCCGCGGCCACACCGCCAGCAGAGATGACGTGGTTGTCCTTGACGAGCGCGGCATCCGACAGCGACACGCGGTGATTGACACCGCCGCCACAGCGCACGGCGTACTTCTCGAGCCTGCGCAGTCCGGGGGTCGTCTTGCGGGTGTCGCGCACGCGAGTCGAGGAAGCGCCGAGGGCATCAACCCACTGCCGCGTGGCCGTGGCGATGCCCGAGAGGTGACACAGCAGGTTGAGGGCGGTGCGCTCACCGAGGAGCAGGTCGCGGGTGGGTCCCGTGGCCGAGACGACCACATCACCCGGACTCACTCGCGTGCCGTCCTCTACCCATGTGCACGTCACCCGTCCCTGGGCAGCTCGCACGAGTGCCGCGGCAGCGATCGGAGCTCCGGCGATGACGCCGGAGGCACGGGCGACGAGGTCCAGCGTGCCGCGCGCCTCGGCGTCGACAGTGGCGACAGACGTCACGTCGACCCCCCCATCGAGATCTTCGGCGAGCGCCCGGTCGACGATGTCGGCCACGGACGCAGGATCCAGGCCCGCGCGGATCAGGCTCTCATCCGGATCCACTCATCTCACCTCCCTGGACGGGCGCACGCTCGGTGACGATGTCGCCATCCGAAGCAAGCCGTGACACGAGTCGCACGCGCCAGTGGTCATCATCGCGATCCGGGAAGTCCTCACGCCAGTGCGACCCGCGGGTCTCTTCACGCAGGCGCGCCTGGTGCACGAGCACCCTCGCGACGACGTGGAGGTTGGTCGACTCCCAGTTGTCCGTGCAGGGCACCCCCGTAGCCATCGACGCGATCTCCTCGAGGGTGCGAGACACGCGCGCGAGGGAGTCCGCGCTGCGCAAGACGCTGGCCTCCTCGCTCATCACCTGCTGCACCCCTCGGCGACCCACGCCCGTGATGAGAGGAGCAGAGGAGTTCAGCGGCAGCACAGGGAGAGAGGAGCGTATGTCTCCTTCGAGCGCACGACCGATACGCGCAGCGAAGACAAGACCCTCAAGCAGGGAGTTGGATGCGAGCCGATTCGCCCCGTGCACGCCGGTGCAGGCCACCTCGCCACATGCAAAGAGACCGGGGATCGAGGCACGCCCGTCCAGATCGGTCAGGACACCGCCGGAGGCGTAGTGGGATGCGGGCGAGACAGGGATGAGTTCGTTGACCGGGTCGATCCCGTGTGAACGACAGGAGGCGAGGATCGTCGGGAACCTCTCCTCCCACTGACGTGCACCGAACATCCGGCCGTCCAGCCACACGTGCGGCTCGCCCGTATCAATCATCCGTCGCTTGATGGCGCGAGCCACGACATCGCGGGGCGCGAGCTCGGCCATGGGGTGGACGTCGACCATGAATCGCTCTCCTGCTGAGTCGAGGAGATAGGCACCTTCACCACGCACGGCTTCCGAGACGAGGGGCTGCTGGCCGCGCGCACGCGGACCGAGCCACATGACGGTGGGATGGAACTGCACGAATTCGAGGTCGGCTACCTCGGCCCCTGCGCGCAGGGCCAGGGCAACACCATCGCCCGTGGCCACCGCGGGGTTCGTCGTCTGGGCGAAGACCTGACCGAAACCCCCGGTGGCCAGGACGACCACCGGCGCGAGTGCAGCGCCGACACCATCGCGCTGGCCCTGGCCCATGACGTGCAGCGTCACGCCCTGGGCTCCACCGTCTTCGTCGCGCAGCAGATCCAGGACGAGCGCACCCTCGATGAGCTCGATGCCGGGGTCGAGGGCGACCGCAGCCACGAGCGCCCGGGAGATCTCGGCGCCGGTGGCATCGCCACCGGCATGGGCGATCCGATCGCGATGGTGTCCGCCCTCGCGAGTCAAAGCGATGGCCCCGGAGGCATCCAGGTCAAAGTGAGCGCCGAGACCAATGAGATTGCGTACGCAGTCGGGCCCCTCGGTAACGAGCGCCGCCACCGCATCGACATCGCACAGACCGGCGCCCGCGACAAGGGTGTCGTGCAGATGCTCCTCGGGGGTGTCGTCATCCGCGAGCGCCGCAGCGATGCCGCCCTGCGCCCACCGGGTCGAGCCCTCCTCGACGCGACCCTTCGTCACGAGCAAGACCGTCCGGCCGGTACGCCGCGCATGGAGCGCTGCGGTGAGTCCGGCGACTCCCGAGCCCACGATGACCACGTCACCGCGTGCGGTCCACCCGGGGGTGGGCGCGAGGAGGGAGCTCATGCACCACCACCGAGTTCAACCGGTGCGTTGTCGATGAGTCTCGTGCCGTCCAGGTACACGGCGACGACCAACCGGCCATCACCCCGATGGGGTGCCTCTCCGAGCTCGTGGTCGGTCACGGCGACGTAGTCGATCTGCATCCCACCGGACTCCAGCACCTCGCGCGCCGCCGCGAGGACCGATGCAGCCCCCAGCCCTGCCGCTTGCTGGCCTGCAGCGAGCGCCCGCGGGATGGCGCCAGCCTGCGCGCGCGCGGCGTCGGAGAGGTAGCGATTGCGACTGCTCATCGCCAGCCCATCCGGCTCGCGCACGGTCGGAACACCGATCACCTCGACGCGGAAGTCCAGGGCGCGCACCATATCGCGGATGAGCACGAGCTGCTGGTAGTCCTTCTCGCCGAAGAGTGCGAGATCCGGCCGAGTCATGTGGAGGAGCTTGGCCACCACCGTCAGGACTCCGGCGAAGTGTCCGGGTCGACTCGCTCCCTCGAGGATGCTGCCGCGGGGACCGGGTTCGATCGCGATGCCGAGCTCTGCGCCGCCGTACACCTCCGCAACCGCCGGGGCGAAGACGATGTCCACACCGTTGCGCTCGCAGATGGCGATGTCAGCATCGAGCGTGCGCGGATAGCGGTCGAAGTCTTCTCCTGCACCGAACTGCGTGGGATTGACGAAGTCCGTGACGATGACACGGCCATGGGCGGGCAGCCGCCGGCGGGCCTCTCGCATGAGTTCCGCATGACCCTCATGCAGGGCACCCATCGTCATGACGACAGCGGTCGTAGCGCGATCGGCTGTCGCGGCATCGAGCTCCACCCGCGTCGTGGCGAGGAAGGTCATCGCTCCCCCTCCAACAGCACCCCGCGCAGTGCCTCGGCGTCCACGGGGCTGAGCCTGCCCGCCGCCTGGGCGCGCTCCACCGTCGCGAGCGCGAGGGCGCGGTAGATGCGCTCCACATCGCTGTCGGGCATCTGCTCGATGTGGGCCCGCACGGTCGCGTGATCGCCACGGGCCACCGGACCGGTGAGCGCCAGGTCTCCTTCGCGAAGGGAATTGTCGAGAGCCGCCGTGAGCAGGGGGCGCGCGATGCGTTCCGGCTCGGCGACTCCCGCTGCCGAGAGAAGCTCCAGCGTCTGCGCGACCAGGGTGACGAGATGGTTGGCACCGTGCGCGAGTGCCGCGTGGTAGAGCGCGCGCCGATCATCGGAGACCTCGACGGGATCACCGCCCATCTCCATGACCAGGGCCGCGGCAATCGAGGCTCCCTCACCGGCGGCGGTCACACCGAATGGGCAATCATCCAGTCGGTCGAGGTCGAGGCTGGTGCCGGTGAAGGTCATCACCGGGTGCGCGGCGATGGCGATCACCCCATCCAGGGGCGCGAGGATCGCGAGCCCGTGGCGTCCGGAAAGGTGCATGACGATCTGGCCCGGGTGCACATCCGGCACCAGCGATTGCACCACCTGAGGCAGGGCGTCATCCGGCACGGCGAGGACGAGAAGGTCGCACGACCGGGCCACCTCGGCCGGCGAAGCGATGCGTACGCCGGGCAGCAGTGCCTCGGCCCGCACTCGAGAGATGTCGCCGCGGGCTGAGCACGCCACTACGTCATGCCCCGCCCGGCGCAGGGCGGCACCGATCACGGCACCGGCGCGCCCGGTGCCGATGATGCCGACGCGAAGGCGCGGGGGCGGACTCACCACATCGGCAGGGTAGACGCATCGTCACTGCTCAGCGTCGGGCGTCCCAGCGCAGCCAGCCCACACCACCGAGTCGACCTCGGTCGCGCAGCCGCAGGGCCGCGAAGTGCCGCTCCACCTCGGTGGCGGAGGGCTCCTCGGGCAGAGGCGGAGCGACGACCTCATCCCGCTGGAAACTGAGCACCGTCCCCGGCACCGCGTCGGCACAGGAGTCGAGAGCAACATGGGCGGTGAGGTTCGCTGATCCATCGGTCAGCGGCTTCACCAGACGCCCACCCCGGTAGGCAGCGAGAGTGCCGTGACGGTGTCGCGACTCACGCTCGATGCGCACATGTCCGTAGTCGGTGGCGAGGATTGCCCCGTCGTCAACGAGTCCGCTCATCCACTGCCACGCTCGGTCACGCGAGGTGCCGATCTCTGCCCTATCGCCGGGCTCCCTCAGCTGCCACCATCCCTCGAGCCATGCACGAGCTTCGGCCGCATCAACGCCGTACTCGGTGCACGCATCGTCATCGTCGAGCGACGGTCCGAGGGTCTCGGCACCCCACCGGCCGACGAGCACGAGTCGATTGACGCCGTCGCGGTCGCGCTCGATGACGTCGCAGGGGATCTCGTCGAGCCACTCGTGCGCCATGACGACACCTCGGATCCGCGCGAATGCCAATGGCGCAGGCGCCTCGGAGATGACGGACTCGATCCCCGAGCGCCGATGGGGACGGACATCGACTCCTACCCATCGCGCGCGTGTGGCCAGATGGCCGCAGCGCTCGCGAACGTCGGCGAGCAGACCGCCATCGCCACAGCCGATGTCCACGACCGTGAAGTCCGACGGATGACCCAGTCGCGCATCCACTTCACGGACGATCTCCGCGATGCGCTCCGCGACGAGAGGACCCGCTGACGTGGTGAAGTGGCTACTCGGCTCCTCCGTCGACCAGAACTCGCGGGCGGCATGCCGCCATGCCTGCGACCAGGTCTCGGCGTTCATCCGCGCAGCCGGGCCCGGCGCATCTCATCCACCTCTCGCGGAGCCAACGCCGCCACATCCTTCTCGGCAAGATGTCGCCCAGCCACATCGACCGGCCCGGGTGCCACGTCGGCGTGCACCGATGCGAGGCCAAACCGCCTCTCCCACGGACCCTGGGTGACGCGCACCGACTGGACCCGGGCATGCGGAGCGATGGATGTGCGCAGGGTGATGCGACCCGAGCGCGTCGCGATGACCTGGGGTGTGATGGCGCACGCGAGTGAACGCCAGGTGAGGGGAGCACGCCACCGCGCCCGGGAGGGCGCGCTCTCGAAGGGAAGTGCATCCACATCGACGTCGGGGAGCACCTCCGCGAGGAGCCGAAGAGCCTCATCCCGCGGAGCGACGGGGATGAGCACATCCGGCCGCACCTCGTCGCCCTCCACCCCAGCGATCGTGATGGTGACGCGCACCCAACCCCAATGCCGCCAGAGAAGCGGGGACACGATCGACACTGCGTGCACGCGATCCGGGGGGATCGTGCGCGACTGCGTGGACAGCAACCCGCGCTGGATGCGTAGCCCCTCCCTCGTCCGCGCGACCCGGAAGTCGTAGTTGCCGAGGAATTCCGTCACGACAGAGAGAATGGGCAGACCTCCGGTGATGATCACCAGGACGAGGCCCGCGGGTCCCTGACTCAAGGAAGTGACCACGAGCAGGAGGATCGTCGCGAGCAGCAGGCCCGCGGTCACCGAGCGCAGGAGCAATCCCGCGAGAAGACGGCCGGCCGGGACCTGTGCGAGCGCCTCCGGCTGCGGTGCGTCATCGGACTCTTCTGCTCGGGTGACCTGGAGGATGAGGCCGCGAAGGGCATCCGCCTCGGCGCGCTTGAGATAGCGCAGAACGATGCGCGAGTCACCAGCACCCGCCACTTCCACGCGCACTTCCACGAGTCCGGCCAGGCGCGCGAGGAAGGGCGCGACGATGTCGACGCTCTGCAGCCGCGAGAGCTGGAGGCGGCGCGCAGACCGCTGGACCAGGCCGGAGTCCAGGCGCAGGTCGCCGTCATCGTCGATCCAGAAGGTCCGTCGCCACCAGGCAAGCCAGGCCACGGCCACGAAAACCGCGTAGCCGATCAACGCGCCGACGACAGCGAGCACCACGAAAGGAATGCCGCTGCGCTCGACGATGGCCGCACCAGGGCCGACGAAGAAGAGCGCTGCAGCAGGCAATGCAGGAGCGGCCTGGACCAGCGGACTCAGCGGGCTCGTGCGCCGGGGCTGCATCACAGGCCGGCGGTCCTCTCCTCACCACGCGCTGCCAGTCGATCACGGAGGTCGGCAGCATCCGCGGGCAGCAGGCCGGGAATCGTGGCATCGGTGGTGGCTGCCGCCGTGTGCAATTGCACGGTCGAGATGCCCAGCCACCTATCGATGGGACCCGCGCGCAGATCGACCATTTGCATGCGGCCGTAGGGCACGATCACGAGCCGGCGTACAAGAGTTCCGCTCACGACGAGCAGGTCTGCCTCGCGCTCGGCGTATCCGAAGGAACGCACGCGGCGTCCGATGATCCACCACGTCCAGACGAAGGCAGCGAGCGCCGCGACGACGTAGACCACCAGCCACACGACAGGCAGCGGCGCCAGTGCCAGGACCACACCTCCGGCAACGACGACGACGTACACAAGCACCAGCGTCACTCGCCGAGCCGTGGCAAGCCGAGGCGATACGGCGATCCAGCCGGCCTCCGGCGGCGCGAAGGCATCGGCCGACGAATCCATGCCTCCACTCTGGCATGCTCCCGGCATGACCGAGGCGACCGTCGGCACGGGCATGGCCCCCGCCGACATCTCGCTCGACCTCGGCGACCTGCATCCCTCCGGGCATGGTGCGCTCCGACTCAGGTGCCGAATCGACGGACAACAGGTCGTGGCGGCGGACCCCGAGCCCGGCCTGCTCCATCGAGGCACGGAGAAACTCCTCGAAGCACGCGACTATCGCCAGGCGCTCATGCTCGCCAATCGCCACGACTGGCTCGGCGCCGCAGTCTCCGAGATCGCGCTGGCCACCGCGGTTGAGCAGTTGCTCGGCCTCGAGGTGCCCCCGCGAGCCACGTGGCTGCGCACACTTCTGTGCGAGATCACCCGGGCGTCCGCCGCGCTGCTCCACCTTGCCGGAGCAGCGACCATGCCACCCCGCGGTGTCGCCGTCACTCACGCGCAGGGCATCGCCGCTCGCGAGGCGTGGCTGCGCTGCTTGGAAACTCTCAGCGGAGGTCGCGTCCATCCGATGGTGACGCGCATCGGTGGACTGGCTCACGATGCTCCCGCCGGATGGGGCGATCAGATCCACGCTGCTGTCGAGCTCACGCGATCGCAGATCCCCCAGCTGCTCGACGCCATCGCTCTCACCGTGCCACCCGGCATCGCACCTCTCACCCGCGAGGCGGCCGTGCGCTGGGGAGTCGGCGGTCCGGTAGCCCGCGCCAGCGGCCTGGATGAAGATCTGCGACGTGACGCACCGGCGCTCGCCTACCCCGAGCTCACTGATGTCGTGCGCGTTGTGACCGCGCATGAGGGGGACGCACTCGCGCGCTACCGCGTCCTCGCTGAGCAGGTCCTCAGCGATCTGGAGGTCATCAAAGCCTGCTGGGCGCGAACCCCGGAGGGCCCCATCGATGTCCGCCTCCCCAAGGTCGTGCGCGCTCCCGAAGGAGCTGCGTACTCATGGCTCGAATCCGCCATGGGCCCCAGCGGTGCGTACGTCGTATCGACAGGGGATGTCACGCCTTGGCGCGTGCGCTTGCGGACAGCGTCATACGCCAACGTGCAGGCGATGGGTGATGCACTACCGGGCACCGCACTTGCTGATCTCCCAGCGGCGGTGGGGTCATTCCTCTTCGTGGGCGGGGACCTCGATCACTGAGGTCGCGCTCGGCTAACCCTTGCCGTGTTCGCGCAGGTAGGTGGCGAAGCGAGCGCGCAGCAGCGCCTCGGTGTCCTCATCGATCTCGGGGCTGTCGCCGAACATCTGCTTGAACGCCCTGACGGACTCGATGATGGTGCCGCCCGTCGATCCCAGGTCGCCACCCTCGCCTTCGATAGCCACCATTCCGGGCATATGGGAGTACACATCCACGAAGAAGCCCAGGTCGAGCCGGTGCTCTGCGAGGTGGAAGGCGCGCTGACGCAACTCGTCGAAGGGGAGGTCTTCCAGCGGTGCATCGGTCATGTGCGCACTCTAGTCGTCAAGCGTCACAGCTTGTCGTCGCCATCACGCAGTCGGCACAGGCTCTCGAGCCACAGAGCTGCACCCACGAGCACGGCGCAGGCGAGCACACTTGCCACGGCGGCCGCCATCGAGGAGGCACCGGTGGGGGTGTCGCGTACGCCGATGAGTCCCAAAGCGATACCGAGGTAGAAGCCGCCGATCAGCACCCCGGTGCGCGACGCCGCGAGCGCGAGGGCAGCGGTGCGGGCAGCCACGAGCGGCGGCATGGGAGGGGCGGGTCGTTGTGCGCCCACAGTCGCCGGACCCGACACGGGCTTGCGGCTCAGTCGCTCTCGACTCAGCACGGTCCATCCCAGGACGCCGAGGGCGAGAACCCACAGGGCCACCGCGGCCAACCAGGGCACCCCGAGGATTCGACCCGCGACTCGTTCCACAAGGTCCACAAGCACCCATCCGACAGCCATTGCAATGGCGGCGATAGCCACGAGAGGCACCCAACGGGTCGGTTTCATCCGCGACCACCGTCGGGCTTAGCCAAGGCCAGGTCCGTGCGCCGGCTCACGCCACGGGGATCAAGCCCCAGGTCTGCGATTCGACCCTGCGGGAGTGTGGCATCGGCATCGACGTCGAGCCAAGGCACGCACACGAATGCCCGCTCGTGCGCGCGCGGATGCGGCAGGGTGAGCGCCTGGCCGTCGAGGACCATGTCGTCCATGGCGATGATGTCGACATCCAATGTGCGGGGACCCCAGCGGACTTCCCTTACGCGATTGCGGTCGGCCTCCACCTGCTGACACAGCGCCAGCAGTTCATGGGGTGCCAGCGTCGTCTCGACGATGATCACGGCGTTAAGGAAGTCATCTTGCTCGGGGCCGCCCACGGGTGATGTTTCGTAGATCCCGGATATCGCGATGACATCGACGCGCTCGGCGAGAGCATCGAGCGCCCCTTGCAGGTGCCCCATGCGATCACCGAGGTTGGAGCCCACGGACAGGACGGCACGGCTCACGCGCGCTCCCGCAGGATGCGCAGCACCACGTCGCTCGCAGGCACGCCCACCGGCGCCTCCGGCTTGTGCAGGGCAATTTCGACCGCTTGAACGCCGGCGAAGGCCAGGCAGCGGGTGGCGATCCGCTCCGAGAGAGTCTCGATGAGGTCGACAGGTTCGCCTGCCAGCTCGGCGTAGACGGCCTGAGCCACCTGGGAGTAATCGACCGTGTCGGCGAGATCGTCGCTGCCCGCCGCACTCCGCGTGTCGACAGCAAGCACGACATCGGCGATGAAGATCTGACCGGTCACGCGCTCGGACTCCAGCACTCCGTGGTGACCACGTGCACGGATCCCGTGCACCTCGATCAGGTCACGCCCGGTCCCTGGGACAAGTGCGCTCACGACGTCTCCCTCCAGGCTCGCGCCACCAGCACAGCATCACGACTTCCACGCACCTCATGCACGCGCACGCCCCAGACGCCGGCAGCGGCTGCGAGGGTTGTGACGGCGTCCCCGGCCGCATCGCGCTCCTCGAACGGGCGCGGCTCACCATCGTCATGGGCGAGGAGATCACCCAGGAACCTCTTGCGGGAGGCGCCTATGAGTAGCGGACAGCCAAGCGAGGCCAGGGAGTCGAGGTGGCGAAGCACCGCCCAGTTGTGCGGGGAACGCTTCGCGAAGCCCAAGCCGGGATCGAGCACCACACGAGCGAGATCCACTCCGGCCGCAGCCAGGGCATCAAGACGCACCGCGAGCTCATCACGCACCTCGGTCACGACATCGCCGTACGTCGCGAGGTCCTCCATGACGTCGCTCGGGCCGCGCCAGTGCATGGCGACGTAGGGCACCTCGCACGTCGCGAGCCAGGGCAGCATGCCGGGATCGGCGCGACCGCCACTGACATCGTTGACGAGGACCGCACCGGCCGTCACGCACACATCGGCTACTTCCGCTCGCATGGTGTCGATGCTGACGGGCACGCCCTGCGCGACGAGTCCCTGCACGACAGGCATCACACGGTCAAGCTCCTCATCGCCGGGAATGCGCGATGCGCCGGGCCGGGTCGACTCGCCGCCGATATCGACGATGTCGGCGCCGTCCGCGTGCAGCCTGACCCCTTGCTCCACTGCGCTGCGGGCATCTGCCCACCTACCCCCATCGGAGAAGGAGTCGGGCGTGACGTTGAGGATGCCCATGACGAGAGTGCGATCGAGCTCGGCGAGGGCCGGGGGCAGGCCGCGGGGTCCGTGCACCGCTAATCCCGAAGCAGCGCCATGGCCTCGGCGCGCGTGGCCGGGTCCGTGAGTGAGCCACGCACAGCACTGGTCATCGTGCGGGCGCCAGGCTTGCGCACACCCCGCATCGACATGCACAGGTGCTCACAGGACACCACCACGATGGCACCCCTGGGCTCCAGGATGCGCATGACCGCATCGGCGATCTGCGAGGTGAGGCGCTCCTGCACCTGAGGTCGCTTGGCGTAGACGTCCACGAGTCGAGCGAGCTTCGACAGCCCTGTGATGCGCCCTTCCTTGCCGGGGATGTAGCCCACGTGAGCCACACCATGGAAGGGCACGAGGTGATGCTCACAGGTGCTGTATAGCTCGATGTCCCTGACGATGATGAGTTCATCGTGACCGAGGTCGAAGGTCGTCGTGAGGACGTCTTCCGCGGTCATGCGCAGGCCGCCGAAGACCTCCTCGTAGGCCCGCGCTACCCGGGCAGGAGTGTCAAGCAGCCCCTCGCGATCGGGGTCCTCGCCTACGGCGATGAGCAACTCGCGCACCGCTCGCTCCGCACGCTCCCTATCGAAGGGGCCCAGCGCAGGTGGCTCGCGATCGAGGGACAGCGGGGTGATCTCAGGGCTCACGCTTGCTCCTCGGAGCGCTGGACGACACCTTCTGCCGGAGAGGGGGCGGGCGCGTGGCCGTTGGCGTGAACGTGGGCGGTGCCATTCGACGAACCGTTGGCGGGCGCCACCACGGGTCCGCGCACATCCGGCTGACGCAGGGTCGAGCCCGTCCAGGCAGGTCGCGGCGAGCGCAGGCGGAGGTCGGCGAAGACAGCCTCCACCTCGCCCTTGTCGAGCGTCTCCTTCGCGAGGAGCGCAAGCACGAGGCGATCGAGAATGTCGCGGTTGTTGACGAGGATCTCGTAGGCCTCCTGATGCGCCGTCTCGATGAGTGAGCGCACCTCCTCATCGATCGCCCCGGCCACCTCCTCGGAGTAGTCGCGCGCATGCCCCATATCGCGACCCAGGAAAACCTCGCCCTGCTCCTGCCCGTAGCGAATGGCACCCAGGCGCTCGGTCATGCCGAACTGGGTCACCATGGCACGCGCGAGGCCCGTCGCCTTCTCGATGTCATTGGATGCACCGGTGGTCGGATCGTGGAAGATGAGTTCCTCGGCTGCACGGCCGCCCAGCATGTAGGCGAGCTGATTGAGCATCTGGCTGCGGGTCGTCGAGTACTTCTCCTGATCCGGAAGCACCATCGTGTAGCCCAGCGCACGGCCGCGCGGCATGATCGTGATCTTGTGCACCGGGTCGCTGCCGGGAAGCGCGGCGGCGACGAGTGCATGGCCGCCCTCGTGGTACGCCGTAATCATCTTCTCCTGCTCGTCCATGACGCGCGTGCGCTTCTGCGGGCCGGCGATCACACGGTCGATGGCCTCATCGAGCGCATCATCATCGATGAGCTGGCCACCCATGCGGGCGGTGAGCAGGGCCGCCTCATTAAGGACGTTGGCGAGGTCGGCACCGGTGAATCCCGGAGTACGCCGCGCGACCGCGCGCAGGTCGACGCCCTCGGCGATCGGCTTGCCGCGAGCATGCACCTGGAGGATGGCGTAGCGGCCCTCGAGGTCAGGGCGATCGACCGCGATCTGGCGGTCGAAACGACCGGGACGCAAGAGCGCGGGGTCGAGGATGTCGGGGCGGTTGGTGGCGGCGATGAGGATGACCCCCGAGGAGACGTCGAACCCGTCCATCTCGACCAGCATCTGGTTGAGGGTCTGCTCGCGCTCGTCGTGACCGCCGCCGAGACCGGCGCCGCGGTGACGACCGACGGCATCGATCTCGTCGACGAAGATGATGGCCGGGGCATTGGCCTTTGCCTGCTCGAAGAGGTCGCGCACACGGCTCGCTCCGACGCCGACGAACATCTCCACGAAGTCGGATCCCGAGATGGAGAAGAAGGGCACGCCCGCCTCGCCCGCCACCGCTCGCGCGAGCAGCGTCTTGCCGGTGCCGGGAGGTCCGTAGAGGAGCACGCCCTTGGGGATCTTGGCGCCCACCGCCTGGAACTTCGCGGGTTCGGAGAGGAACTCCTTGATCTCCTGGAGCTCCTCGACGGCCTCATCGGCTCCCGCCACATCGGCGAAGGTCGTCTTGGGCATGTCCTTGGAGACGGCCTTGGCCTTGGACTTGCCGAAGTTCATGATGCGTCCGCCGCCTTGCATCTGGCTCATGAAGAAGAAGAGCAGCAGGATGAGCAGCGCAAAGGGCAGGAGCGTGAAGAGCAGGCTGAGGAAGATGTTGTCCTGAGGGACGACGACGTTGTACCCGCCCGTGAGCTGACCCGCTGCGGCCTTCTCCTGCAGGAGTCGCTGGAGTTCCACGCCCTGGCCGGTGACGTACTGACTCGTGACGACGGTGCCGTCCTTGAGAGTCAGCTCGAGGACCTGGTCGCCGTCGGTGATCACGGCGGACTCCACGCGATCGGCCTGGATGTCGGCTACCGCCTGGCTCGTGTCGATGCGGTCGGGCCCGCCGATGCCACTCACGAGAGTGGATCCGACAAGGACCAGCATGACGGCAAGCAGGATCCAGAAGAGCGGCCCGCGGAGGAATCGCTTGGCGTTCATCTGGTCGGCTTCCCCTGATCGTCGATGAAGCGGCAACACGCCCCGGCACGTGGACATTCCCGCCCGATACCTCGAAGGTACACCGGGCGCGGCGGCGAAGGTCGGTCAGCCGCCGTACACCCTGGGGTCCAGGACCCCCACCTGGCGCAGGTTGCGGTAGCGCTCGGCGTAGTCCAAGCCGTAGCCCACGACGAAGACGTTGGGGATGTCGAATCCGACGTACTTGGGCTCGACCGGGATCCGCAGGGCCTCCGGCTTCCGCAGGAGGGTGAAGACCTCGACCGACTCCGCCCCGCGCGACTTCAGATTGCTCAGGAGCCAGGAGAGGGTGAGACCCGTGTCGAGGATGTCCTCCACGACGAGCACATTGCGGCCCTCAAGATCGGTGTCGAGGTCCTTGAGGATCCGCACGACACCCGAGGACTGCGTGCCGGATCCGTACGACGACACCGCCATCCAGTCGACGGTGACATGCGACTTGAGATGGCGCATGAAGTCCGCCACGACGATGGTGGCGCCCTTGAGCACGCCGACGAGCAGGAGATCGCGACCGGCGTAGTCCGCATCTACCTGTGCTGCTACCTCCGCAAGCCTGCGCTGGAGTTGCTCGTCGGTGATGAGGATCTCGGTGATTTCGGAAGGGACGTGGTCGGCGTCCACTCTCACTCCTCGCGTTCGTGTCGACGGCGCTCCGCGACCGGGGGGACGCGGCGGATCGCCAGCCTGCCATACG
>CAZLZC010000013.1:9506-10964 GCA_964563825.1 uncultured Actinomyces sp. | reverse complement strand
GCGAGGCGCAGGAGCACCGTCTCCGCCTGGTCATCGCGTGTGTGAGCAAGCAGGATCGCGACCGCATCAAGTCGATCCGCCATGCCCTCGAGTGCTGCGCGCCGCGCGTCACGTGCGGCGGCCTCGGGCCCGGACCCCTTGGTTGTCGCGTCGACCCGTTCGACCACCACCGGGTCGAGGCCCACGCGCGCGCACTCGCGAGCGGCGCGTGCAGCCACTTCCGCGGAGTCCCGCTGCAAGCCGTGGTCAATCACTCCCGCCGCAGCCGGCCGGCCCGTGAGCGCGACGGCCTGCGCGAGTGCGAGTGAGTCTGCGCCCCCGGAGACAGCCACTAGGACACGCGCCTCAGGCGGAAGATCGGCGAGACACTCCTCGACCGCACTGCGCACCGTGCGTTTCGCCTCCGCCGGATCGACAGAGATCGTCACCCGTGCACTCTCGCAATCCACTCCCCCGGATTGCCGATTTCGGCAGGACGCGGCAGCGTCTCGGGGGATGACCACACGGCATTGAAGTCCTGCATGCCCACGCGGTCAACGACGGCACGCACGAATGCCGCTCCGTCGACGTACTGCCGAAGCTTGGCGTCGAGCCCGAGGAGACGCCGAAGTGCACCATCGAGTGTGCCTGCCTGCTGACGACGTCTGTCGAAGCGCTCGCGGATGAGTTCGACGCTGGGCACGACCTGGGGGCCCACCGCGTCCATGACGACGTCCGCATGGCCCTCCAGTAGCGACATGAGGGCGGTGAGGCGGTCGAGGATGGCGCGCTGCTCCTCGGACTGCATGAGATCGATGAGGCCGCCCGATCCGCGGGTGCCACGGCGAAGGCCTGCGACGACCCGGCCGATCGCGCTGCCCGCATCGGGGTCGACGGCTCGGAGGTAGGCGTGCACCTCATCGGTGAAGTAGCTCGAGAGCCATGACACGGCACCGAACTGCACTCGATGGGTTTCCTCATGGAGGCAGACCCAGAGTCGGAAGTCCGTCGGGGGCACATCGAGCTGCCGCTCGGCGTGGACGATATTGGGCGCGACGAGAAGGAGTCGACCCTGGGCGCCGAACGCCTCGTACTGGCCCAGCACCTTGGATGAGAGCCACGCGAGGACCGCGCCCATCTGGAGCGCCGTCGTGCGAGACCCCACCGCACGCACGACCCGATTGCCATCGCCGCCGAGCACATCGGCGACCGGCTCAGTGGCAGTGCGCAGTTGCTCCACGTTGGATGCCACCCAGGCCTTGCGCCCCACCACGACACTGCGGTGCGCCTCGAACGGAGCATCGAGGCCGGTCACATCGGCGACGGGCTGCACGGCGCGCTCGCTGGCCCGCCGCAGCTGCCGCACCGCTGCCTCGACGTCCTCGCGGTCGTCGTGGGGTCCAGAAGGAGCAAGTCGCGCACCCGTGGCGGCGGCGAGTGCCCAGTCCACGGGGTCGGCCATCCGATGACTGTACGTCG
>CAZLZC010000013.1:0-9406 GCA_964563825.1 uncultured Actinomyces sp. | reverse complement strand
CGCTCAGCCGCGGCAACCACAGGCGGCCAGGGCCGCAGCCGCGCGGTCGAGGGCCGCCCGGGAGGAATCGACATCGGTGGTCGCATCGGACATGAAGGCAAAGGCGAGCAGGCGCCCATCGGCGTCGACCACAGTGCCGGCCAGAGTCGAGACGCCGATGAGCGTGCCGGTCTTCGCGCGCACGAATCCCGCCGCTGCCTGGGTGTCGGCATCAGCGAAGCGATCGGCGAGCGTGCCGGTGAGCCCCGCGATGGGCAGACCGAGCACGACGGGCCAGGTCCACGAGGGGGCCGTCGCCCCCGAAGTGAGACTCACGGCCGTCGCGAGTGTCAGTGGTGAGGCGACATCTTCGTAGGACAGCCCGCTGCCATCGACAAAGGCTGCACCGCTCACAGGGATGCCGAGGGATTGCAGCGTGGCCAGGGTCGCCGCGGCGCCACTCTCGAAGGATCCAACGCCGGACTCCTCGGCACCGGCGAGGTGATCGAGGATCTCCGCCATGTCGTTGTCGGATTCGGTGAGCATCGTCTCGACCATGACCGCGATGGGCTCGGAGGTCGTGGTCGCGATCACCTGACCGGCTGATGCTCCTTCAGCGATGTCGCCCACGCTCACTCCGCGATCCGCGAGCAGCACGGCGAAGGCCTCGGCGGCGGCGAGTGCGGGATCCGGCTGGCGCACCTCATCGCCGCCGATCCGTGACCGATCGACGACCAGCGGTGACACTCGGGCGGCGATGCCGAGCGCCGGGTAATCCGGGTCCCATCCCGGGGCAATGCCGGACCCGTCGAAGAGGCTCGTGTCGTAGCGCAGCGACACATCCCCCGACACCTGGCCCATCACCTGGTCGGCAAGGTCGGCCAGCGACGAACCACTTGCCGCGACGGACGCCAAGGTGGGATCGCCCGCGCCAACGAGCGTGAGAGTCGCTGTGGCGGGGTCCCACGTGACGGTGGTCTCGATGCGGCCCTCGGGACCGAGCGCGTCGAGAATCGCGAGAGCGGTGAAGACCTTTTGGTTCGAGGCCAGCGATCGCGACATTGCGGCCTCGCGCTGATACACGACGGCGCCGGTCGCCACGTCGAGCACGATCGCACCGACGGATCCGCCGAGCGAAGCGTCGTCGAGAAGCGGGTCGAGCACGCGCGCGACCGCATTGGGGGCACCTGTGGTCGAGGAATCAGGCAGTGGCAGGACTGTCTCGGCTGGCCCGGCCGGGGCCAACTGCGGAGCGGCGTACGCCGGGATGGCCGAACCGATGACCACGGCTGCCACGAGGGAAAGCCACGTGCGACGCATGCGACTCCTCCCAGAAGGCAGATGCGCCCACTGAGCGGGCACGCCATGGGGAAGACTAGGTCAGGTCACCCGTCGAGGAGGTCACGTGACACCCCAGCCCCTGGAATTCGACGTCACCATCGAGATCCCCTCCGGAAGCCGCAACAAGTACGAGATGGACCACACGACAGGGCGGATCCGCCTGGATCGCATGCTCTTCACGTCGACGCGCTATCCGCACGACTACGGATTCGTCGACGACACACTCGGCCTGGATGGCGATCCACTTGATGCACTCGTCCTCGTGCAGGAGCCCACCTTCCCCGGCGTGGTCATCCGCTGCCGCACGGTGGGGATGTTCCGCATGACCGACGAGGCAGGTGGCGACGACAAGGTGCTGTGCGTGCCTGCCGGTGATCCGCGCATGGAGCACGTGCGCGATATCTACCACGTGTCGGAGTTCGATCGTCTGGAGATCCAGCACTTCTTCGAGGTCTACAAGGACCTCGAACCCGGCAAGTCCGTCGAGGGTGCGACGTGGACGGGCCGCGAAGAAGCCGAGCAGGAGATCCGCGAATCCTGGGATCGCTACAAGTCGACCGGCGGCCACTGAGCGCTCAGGAGCACGGTGAGCCGCATCTCGCGGCGAGCGGTCACCTGCGACACACCCCACCCATTTCGAGTGCGCACTTGCGTGCGTGAAACTAGCTGCTTTCGTGCACGCAAGTGAGCACTCGGCTGGACGGACGGGGCCACTGACCGCTGAGGAGCGCGGTGCGCCGCATCTCGCGGCGAGCCGTCACCTGCGACAGAATGCTGGCGTGACGATCGAGAAGCGCCCGGGCTCCGGTGACGGCTGGGTGACACTCGACAGCGGTCGCGTCGTCTGGGGTCGCTTCGGTGCCGCGGGGATGCTCCTGTGCCATCGCGAGGGCGCCACAGACCGCCTCCTGCTCGCGCGTCGCGCACATTGGGTGCACGGAGGGAACGGCGAGTGGTCGGTGCCCGGAGGGGCGATCGACGAGCACGAGGACCCCGTCGAGGCCGCCCTGCGCGAGTTCGACGAGGAGATCGGCGCCGTCCCCACGGGTTGGCGGCTCGCCGGCATCCATGAGGTTGCTGTGCAGCCCGGTCTGTGGAGTTACCACACCTGCTGCGCGCTGGTCGACGATCGACCGCACTACGACGCCACGCTGTCGCCCGAGAATGATGAAGCCGCGTGGTGGGCCATCGACGAGCTGGACGACCTGCCGCTCTTTCGGCCTTTCGCCGAGGCCCTGCCTTCGCTGCTCGACATCCTTTCTCGCGCGCGCTAGTCAGCGGGCGCTGAGCTCATCGAGCGTGAGGTGCTCGATCATGGGCGTGTACTCACCCATCGTCGTCGATGCGGGCTGTCCCACTTCGACCCTGTCAATGGCATTCGCGAACTTCGCGCTGGACAGGATATGGCGCATGATGAGGAACGCGGGGGGCGGATCGCCGGCAGTCTCGCTCCACTCCACGAACGTGACGTTCGGATACAGCGAGCGATCCGGCACCTGTCCGGGACCGACGACGGCGATGGCGTACCTGCCCTTGACAAGTTTCACGTCCTTGTCACTGACGCAATCAACAACGGGCAGCGGCGCCTTGTTGACGTTCTGACACAGCGACCAGTAGCGGACATCGGATTTCTTGCCCTTGCCGGCGACGGGGGCGCGGCCGGAGACCACCAGAATCGAGTCTGCGTCGTAGGGAACCTCGGCCGCGAGATAGGCCGTGTCGTAGCTGGGGTAGAAGCGACCGCCCGCGGCGCGCACGAAGTAGTCCGAGGGGGTGCCGATGGCCTCTTCGAGGCCGAGCGGCTGTTCCGGGGGACCGACCTGGCTTGGCGTGCAAGCCTTCAGCCGCTCGGGCGCCTTCTTGATGCCGTCATCGTGGTAGATCGTGATTGTCGGCAGGGGGCCGCCCGAGTACGTCGACGTCTCCGAGAGGTACACCCGGTACATGATCACGGTCACCTTCTGGAATTCCAGGGGCGTGCCGTAGGTGTAGGGATCGGCTGACTTGAGCCAATTCGGGTCCTTGGCGTTGCCCTTGGGGCTCACCGAGACGGTCCAGGTGCTGCCGGGCCCGGTGCCCTTGCGCTTGACGTTGACGTCATTCACGACGTCGATCACCTCTCGGTCTGCGAGGTTGTACGTCGTGATCGACCAATACCTGGCCTTGGGGTCGCGACCCGTGATCACGGCCTTCTCACCCGCACCCAGGACAACCGCCTGATTGATGTACGCCGCATGGGTGTCCGGCCACGCGTAATTAGCGACACCGGGGTAGACCACGGACCACGCGCAGTAGCGGGCTGGGTCGGCCGGAAGCAGGAGGACGGACTGAGCGGCGGGCATAGCGGCAAGAGTGAGCCCTACCGTCGCGACGGATGCGACCACGAGGTGAGACCACTTGCGCATGCTGTGAGGTTAGTCATCTGGATGAGGCGATGCCAGCCTGTCGTCGATTCAGATGCGGCGGCTCGCCAGGAGCAGACCGAGGTACGCGAGGGCGAAGACTGCCCCGGCACCCAGAAGGGCCCAGCGCAACGGCGTCCACTCACCCGGCAGCGTGACAGTCAGGGCGGTGAGGAGCGCAGAGGCCACCATCATCACCGCACCCGCACCCAGCACCGGGTGATCCTTCGCCCGGCGGACGAGCCACATGAGCCCACCGAGCGCGAGCAACGCGACCCCGAGCATCCGCAGGGTCCAGGCCACCGCATCGGACCCTCCGAGCCCAATCCACCCCGCGAAGGAATCGGGCACGAAGAAGAGCAGGATTCCCGCGGCTAGGAAGAACGACGCTCCGACCGCGAGGACGCTGCGAATGAGGCGCGCGGATGCACCGACACCAGAGATGTCGCGGAGTTCGGCCTCCGTCATGCCAGGACAGTAGTGCCGCGAGACACGAATACGCGCTAAGCGCTGGGCGCGTCGCCCGCGAGCAACTCCTGCGGTGCGATGGTGAGCGAGTAGCCCGACTCCCCCGGAGTCAGGATCCAGTAGAGGTCGAAGCGTTCCTCCGGCCAAGCCTCGGGGACCTGGGTGCCCGCTGCGAGCGGGAATGCGCGCGTGAGCGTCGGGATATGCCCGTGGTCCCAGACGACCAGAGTCGGCTGATCCGCCGACACCACTTCCGCCACCATCTTCGCCTCGTCACCGCGACCGAAGTGGTCGAGCATGTCGAGGTCGAGGCGCTTGGCGATGCCGTGGGCCGTGAGACGGGGGCGGTCGCTCGAGTGATGTGGATCGGTCGCCGTTGCGTAGACACGCTCGGGCTTGACGAGGTCATCTCCCAGCCGGCCCGCATAGGCCATGCGGACGGCCAGAGCACCCGCGCGCGACCACCCGCGCGGAGTGAGACCGTGAGCGGACGGGTGGCCGTGGTGATCGACCCCGTGCGGACCCTCGGGCTCGGGCTTCTCGGCATGCCTCACGATGACGACGACAGGATCAGTCACTCGGGTTCACCTCCTGGTGAGGGCGAGCTCAGCGAAGAGCGATCGCGTCAGATGCTGGACGAGTTGCTCGCGGCGGACGGTCCGAGGATCCCACGCAAGCACGGTTTCCTCCATCCCTACGAGCCATCCGCGCACAACCAGACGAGCAAGTGCGTCGTCGTCCGTCCACTCTGCCGCAGCCAGCCACTTGGGCACCAGGGAGTCGCGAATTTCGCCGATGAGATCCACGACGCGCTGATCGCCTCCCCCCGCCGCACGCACGAGCGCGGTGTACGACGACCGATTGCGCTCGACGAGCCGCACGAAACCCTCAACCAGAGTGCGCACCCGCTCCTCAGCGGAGGCACCCTCTGGCGTGACAACCGGCCGGAGCAGGTGCTCGCCCGCGGACTGGACGACGGCGGCATAGAAGTCGCCCTTGGTGGGGAAATAGTGGAAGAGAAGGGTGCGGGAGATCCCTGCCTCTGCGGCGACCTCATCGAGGGCCATCTCGTGGATGGGCCGGGACTGCAGCAGCCGCCAGCCGATCTCGACGAGCTGACGGCGACGCTCGTCAGCGGGCATGCGAGCAGGCGCCGCGACCGAGCCCGAAGGCTCGGTCGCGCGCACCAGCTCAGGAGTAGCGCCCACCCGACTCGGCCAGGGCCACCAGCGATGCCGGCGGGGTGAAGCGGTCGCCGTAGCGTGCGGCGAGTTCGCGTGACCGCGCGACGAAGCCAGCGGGCCCGCCGGGATAGCCATTGATGTACTGCAGGACGCCGCCGGTCCACGGCGGGAAGCCGATTCCGAAGATCGAACCGATATTGGCCTCAGGCACCGAGCGCAGCACACCCTCGTCGAAGCACTTCACCGATTCGATTGCCTCGGCGAAGAGCATGCGCTCCTTCATGTCATCGAAGGGTACGTCGAGATTGCTGCCGCCGAAGTGCTCGACCAAGCCATCCCAGAGGCCAAGGCGCTTGCCCTCGGCGTACTCATAGAAGCCGGCACCCGCGGCGCGACCACCGCGGTCGAACTCCACGACCATGCGGTCGATAGCGGGGTACGACGGGTGCTCGGGGAAGGAAGCGCCCGATGCCTCGGCTGCGACACGGCCCTCCTCGCGGATGCGCCGACCGAGCGTGAGGCTCACCTCGTCGAAGAGCGCGAGCGGGCCGGTGGGGTAGCCGGACTGCAGGGCAGCCTGCTCGATCGACGGCGCGGGCACACCCTCGGCCAGCATGGCCACGGCCTCGCCCATGAAGGTGCCGATGACGCGGCTGGTGAAGAAGCCGCGGCTGTCGTTGACGACAATCGGCGTCTTCTTGATCACCGCGGCGAAGTCGAGTGCCCTGGCGATCGTGGCATCCGACGTCTGATCGCCCACGACGATCTCCAGCAGGGGCATCTTGTCGACCGGCGAGAAGAAGTGCAGGCCGATGAAGTCCGCAGGCCGTGTGACCGCCTTCGCCAGGCCCGTGATGGGAAGAGTCGACGTGTTCGAGCCCAGCAGCGCATCGTCAACCACAACCTGCTCGATACGGCCGAAGACCTCGTTCTTGAGCTCCTGGTTCTCGAAGACTGCTTCAATGACGAAGTCAGCCCCCTTGGCCATGTCCATGGAGTCGCTCGGCGTGATGCGAGCGAGCACCTCGTCGCGCGCAGCCTCGGTCATCTTTCCGCGTGACACGGCCTTGTCGAGGATCCCCTGGGAGTAGGCCTTGCCCTTCTCGGCGGCCTCCATCGTCGTGTCGACGAGGACGGCCTCGATCCCGTTGCGCGCACACACGTAGGCAATGCCCGCACCCATCATCCCCGCACCCATGACGAGAGCCTTCGTGGGCTTGATCTGCGGGTAGCCCTCAGGTCGGGCACCGCCCTTGGTGATGTGCTGCAGGTCGAAGAAGAAGGCCTGCGTCATGTTCTTGGCGACCTGACCGGTGGCCAGGCTTGCGAAGTAGCGCGCCTCGATCTTCTCCGCCGTGGCGAAGTCGACCTGCGCGCCTTCGACCGAAGCCGCCATGATCGCCAGCGGTGCGGGCATGGGGGCGCCCTTGATCTGCTTGCGCAGATTGGCGGGGAAAGCCGGCAGCATCATCGCGAGTTTGGGATTGCTCGGCGTACCCCCAGGCATCTTGTAGCCCGGTGCATCCCACGGCTGCACAGCGTCGGGATGGGCAAGCACCCATGCCTTGGCAGCGGAGAGCATCTCCTCGGGCGTCGCAACGACCTCGTCGACAAGGCCGACGTCCTTGGCAGCACCCGGCTTGCGTCGCTGGCCCTGCAGGAGCACCTCCATGAGCGCCTTCTGCAGACCGAACATGCGCGTGGTGCGCACAACGCCGCCGGCGCCCGGAAGCAGACCGAGGGAGACCTCGGGCAGACCGAGCTCGCTGCCCTTGGCATCGAGCGCCACCCGGTAGTGGCAGGCGAGGGCAATCTCGAGGCCACCGCCGAGGGCCGCGCCATTGATCGCCGCGGCGACCGGCTTGCCCATGGTCTCCAGGCGACGGAAGGCCGCCTTGACGCGTGCGATCTCCTTCTCGAGGCGCTCGGCGTCGGCGGGTGTCGCCTGGATGATCATGTTGAGGTCGGCGCCCGCAAAGAACGTCTTCTTCGCGCTCGTGACGATCACGCCCGCGATGTCGTCCTTCTCCGCCTCGAGCCGATCGAGGGTGGCCTCAAGTGAGGTGATGAAGGTGTCGTTGAGGGTGTTGGCGTTACCACTCGGGTCGTCCATGGTGAGGGTGACGACGTTGTCGGCATCCTTCTCCCAGCGGAACATGTTGTCGCTCACGTCTCTCTCCCTCAGACCCGCTCGATGATGGTGGCGATGCCCATGCCGCCGCCGATGCACAGGGTGACGAGGCCGTAGCGGCCTCCGCTGCGCTCCAGCTCGTCCATGACGGTGCCGGTGATCATGGCGCCGGTGGCGCCGATCGGATGGCCCATGGCGATCGCGCCACCGTTGACATTGACCTGCTCGATATCGAGGTTGAAGTCCTTCATCCACTTCATGACCACGGAAGCGAAGGCCTCATTGAGCTCCCACACGTCGATGTCGGAGGGCTTGAGACCGGCGGCTGCGAGCACCTTGTGGGTGGCGGGAGTGGGGCCGGTGAGCATGATCGTCGGGTCTGCCCCGGTGACCGCGGTCGCGACGACGCGCGCACGCGGCGTCAGGCCAGCTGCCTTGCCGGCTGCCTCGCTGCCCACCAGCGTGAGTGCAGCGCCGTCGACGATGCCGGAGGAGTTGCCCGGGGTGTGGACGTGATCGATCCGCTCCACCCAGTGGTACTTCTGCAGCGCTACCGCGTCGAAGCCACCCATGTCGCCCATGGCCGCGAAGGACGGATTGAGCTTGGAGAGCGACTCCACTGTGGTGTCGGGTCGCATGAACTCGTCGTGATCGAGGATCGTCACGCCGTTGATGTCCTTGACGGGCACGACCGACTTGGCGAAGCGGCCCGAGCTCCACGCGGCAGCGGCACGCTCCTGCGAGCGCGTGGCGTAGGCGTCGACGTCATCGCGCGAGAAGCCCTCGATCGTGGCGATGAGGTCAGCGCTGATGCCCTGCGGCACGAAGTAGGTGTTGTACGCCGTCTCCGGGTCCATGGCCCACGGGCCGCCATCGCTACCCATGGGCACGCGGCTCATCGACTCGACACCACCGGCGAAGAGCATCTGGTCCCAGCCGGAGCGCACCTTGGCCGCAGCGATGTTGATCGCCTCGAGGCCCGAGGAGCAGTAGCGGTTGATCTGCATGCCTGCCACCGTGTCCGGCAGCCCCGCGGCAATGGCCGCGGTCTTGGCGATGTTGGCCCCCTGGTCCCCAAGCGGAGTGAGGCAACCGAGGATCAGGTCATCGACCTGGTCGGTGTCGAGGTCGGGGTGACGGGTCCGCATCTCGTCGATGAGACCGGTGACGAGCGACACGGGCTTGACGCCGTGCAGCGAGCCGTTGGACTTCCCGCGCCCACGCGGGGTGCGGATCGCCTCGTAGATGAATGCCTCGGTCATGGGGGCCTCCTTGGGTCACTGGCTGGCCAGTTGAGCATCTGTCAACAAACGCTACTCGCCGGTAACTCGGGTCGCAAGGGGGCCCGGTCATCATGGACGGGTGAATCCACGGAGGATCGGCCTGCTCGGCGGCGAGTCGACCGGCAAGACCACCCTCGCCCTGGCCCTGGCCGATGCGCTCCCCGGATTCGTCGCCGAGGAATACCTCCGCGACTTCGTGCGCGACTTCGGCCGCCTGCCTACGTTGGCCGACCAGGAGGGCATCTTCCTCACCCAGCAGATGACGGTCCGCACCGTCGCGCGGGCAGCGGAGCACGCCGAGACCCCGTGGGTGATCGCCGATCCACTGCCGCTCATGACAGCCGTCTACAGCATCGTCTACTTCGATGACGACTCGCTGCTCGAAGCCGGTATCAAGGATGCAGCGACGTACGACGTCGTGCTGTGGTGCGCACCCGACATCCCTTGGGTACCCGAGGAAGGCATGCGTGACGGCATCGACTTCCGCGACCGCACCGATCGGGTGATCGCCGAGCACGTCGTGCCGCGCCTATCACTCACGCGTGTCAGCGGCGACGTATCCGAGCGACTCGCGACGGCGATGGAGAGCTGCGCCTAGGCAGGGACGGCGGCGCGCCA
>CAZLZC010000012.1:14113-28070 GCA_964563825.1 uncultured Actinomyces sp. | reverse complement strand
CCCACCTGCCCTCCCCGGCCGGGCATATCGACGAAGAAGTCCGTGACGCTTGGGACCTCGCCGGGAGAGGCAATGAGGCAGAAGCCGCCGCCACCCAGGCTCGCCAACGTCGGCTCCGCGACAGTCGCCGCGAAGGCTCCTGCCACGACGGCATCGATCGCGGATCCACCAAGACGGAGCATGTGCGCGGCTGCATCGCGCGTGAGCGCGGAGCCGGCCGCGACCGCCCCGCTTCCGGGCGGCCCCGAGGCGGCCAGTGCAATCTCGCCGGACACGCCCCGCACGCTATCCCGCGGGCCTAGCCTGGCGGCGTGGTGGACTTCGTCGCGTCTGCGGGCCCGAGCCTCGGTGTCGAGGTCGAGCTCGCACTCGTGGATGCCGAGTCCGGTGAGCTCACCTGCGTGGCACCCGAGCTGCTTGCCCGCGTCGGCGCCGGATACCCGGAGACGGAGCATCCGAAGATCAAGAAGGAGCTCTACCAGTGCACCGTCGAGGTCATCACGGGCGTGTGTGCGACGGTGGCCGAGGCACGCGCGGATCTCGCCGAGTCGATGCGCGAGGTCGAGCAGGCAGCCGCTGACTCCGGAGCCGCCGTCATCGGCGCGGGTCTGCACCCCTTCACCCCGTGGCACCAACTGAGCCTGTCGGAGGGGGAGCGCTACCAGCGCCTGGTCGACACGATCGGCTGGCCCGCGCGCCGCCTCACCACCCACGGCGTACACGTGCACGTGGGCGTGCGGTCGGGCGACAAGGCCATCGCCACCGTCAACTCGCTCACGGAATACCTCCCCGTCTTCCTTGCCCTATCTGCGGCGAGTCCGTACTGGAATGGCAGAGACACGGGTCTTGCTTCGACGCGCACCAAGATCTTCGAGTCGATGCCGACGACGGGCCTGCCACCGCACCTGCGCGACTGGGCGGAGTTCAACGTCTTCCTCGACACGCTCATCGAGGCCGGTGCGATCGAGACAGTGCGCGAGGTGTGGTGGGACATCCGGCCCCATCCCGGCTACGGCACGGTCGAGCTGCGCATGTGCGATTCCATGCCCACGCTGTGGGAGATCTCCGCCCTTGCCGCACTCGCGCAGTCCCTGGTGACCGAATTCGACCGCATGATCGACGCGGGTGTGACCCCTGACGTGCCGCGCGAGTGGGTGCGGCGGGAAAACAAGTGGCGGGCGGCGCGCTGGGGAGTCGAGGCGGACCTCGTCATCGATGAGTCCGGCCACACCCAGCCCTTGCGCGAGATCGTCGATGGCCTCGTCGACCGTCTGCTGCCCATCGCGGACGACCTGGGCTGCGCCGCGGAGCTCGCCGATCTCCGCCGCATTGCGGCGGACGGCCCGAGCTACGTCCGTCAGCGTCGAGTCGTCGCCGAAGGCGGTGACCTGCAGGGCGTCGTGCGTGCACTGCGCGCCGAACTCGCCGACTCGATCGCCGCCGAGGTCTCCGCGACATGAGCACTGCGATCGCCTCCCTCACCACAGCGAGGGAGCATGAGCTCGTCGCCTTCCGCCGCCGCCTGCACGCCAATCCCGAGCCGTCCTACGCCGAGCACGCCACCACGCAGGCCATCGCGGAGCGCCTGCAGGTCGCGGGGCTGCATCCGCAGGTGCTGGAAATCGGCACGGGCCTGGTCTGTGACGTGCCCGGCAATGCGCCCGGGCCCATGGTCGTGCTGCGAGCCGACATCGATGCCCTCGCGATGCCGGATGGCACCACCACGGAGTACCGCTCGCGGCGGGAAGGTGTCGCGCACGCGTGCGGTCACGATGCCCACACCGCGATAGTGCTCGGCGCCGGGCTCGTGCTGGCGGCACTCACCGAGATCGAGTCCGTGCCGGGCACCGTGCGCCTCGTCTTCGAACCGGGTGAGGAGTCGATCCCCGGTGGTGCCGTGGAGATCGTGCGGGAGGGGTGGATCACCGGCGCGGCGTACGTGCTGGGACTGCACTGCGACCCCAAGATCGACCTCGGCCAGATCGGCCTGCGCACGGGAGCGCTCACCGCGGCCTCCGACACGGTCGAGATCATCGTGAGCGGACCGGGCGGCCACACCGCGCGCCCCCAACTCACCGTCGACCTGGTGCACGTGATGTCTGAGCTCGCCGCCGCGATGCCGCGCGAGGTGAGGCGACGCCTGGGCGCTTCTGATGACCCGCCGGGAAACGGAGATGACGAGGTCGTCGTTGTCTTCGGATCGGTCCATGCCGGTGATGCGGCCAACGTCATCCCCGCCCACGGCACGATGAAGTGCTCGGTCCGCTGCGCCGATCGCGGCGCCTGGGACCGCGCTGAGGGCGTCGTCCGCGAGGTGGTGGCCGAGCTGCTCGAGGGCACGGGTGCGACCTGCGTCGTGGAATACAGGAGGGGCACCCCTCCCGTCATCAACGATGTCGCTGCCATCGGTGTCCTCGATAGTGCGGCGCGCACGGTTGTTGGTGACGCAGGAGTGCTCGAGGCACCGCGATCGATGGGGGCGGACACCTTCGCGTGGTTCGGCGAGCACGCGCCTTCGGCGTACGCCCGTCTCGGCACCCACTCGGGAGACCGGCCGCGTGGTGACCTGCACGCGTCCACGTTCGACATCGACGAGCGGGCGATCGCCATCGGCACGCGCTTCCTCGCCGAGGCCGCACTCATCGCCCTGCAGCGCGCGGGCTCCTAGGCGGCACCCGGGGATGCGTCGCACGGCGTATCACGGCAGGCTGAAGGGGTGAACCCCATTGACTCCGCCGCAGACCTGATCGCGGGCGGGTTCCGGCGGCTGGTCTCGGGTGATCCGGACGGACAGCCCGAGTGGGTGCGCCAACTCGAGTACGGCACGGACACGGGCTACTTCGGCCCGGGTTCCGCCGCCTGGGCTGTCCACGGCTCGCTGCCCACTCTCGTCGGCGGCATCCGCGCCCTTCTCGTGCAGGCCCTGCATCCGGCAGCACTCGCGGGCGTGCAGGAGCACTCGCGATACGAGGAAGATGCGCTCGGGCGCCTGGCGGGTACGACGCAGTGGCTCACCGTGGTGACCTTCGGCGACACCGCGCAGGCCGACCGCGAGTGCGCCCGCGTGCGCGGACTACATCGTCGTGTGCGCGGGGTGTACGACGCGGACGGCGCGGAGCGGCCCTACTCTGCGAGCGACCCGGATCTGCTGCGCTGGGTGCATGTCGCCTTCACCGACTCCTTCCTTGCCACGCACCGCGTGTGGGGTCAGCCCATCCCGGGTGGCGAGGACGCCTATGTCCGCGAGTGGGCGAAGGCGGGTGAGCTCGTCGGCGTCGATGATCCGCCGCGTTCGGTGGCCGAGCTCGACGAGCAGATGGCCGGTTTTGTGCCCGCCATGCGTCGATCCGAGGCGAGTGAGCGCACGGTGCGCTTCATCCGTCAGGCACCGCTGCCACTTCCTGCGCGACCGCCGTACGGCGTGCTCTTTGCAGGGGCTGTCGCCACCCTTCCGCCCGACCAGCGACGTCTGCTCGGCCTGCCCACGATGCCGCTCACGGTGGCCCGTCCGGCTGTCGGCGCTCTGCTAGGAGCGATGGGCGCGATCCTGGGTCGCCAGTCCCCGTCGCAGCGCAATGCGCGTCGTCGCGCAGCACGTCTCGACGTGGCCTGACCGCCGCCCTAGTCGATCGTGGCGCCGCGCGATCGGATCTGGCGGGCCACGAGCATGCTCGCAACGGTGGTGACGAGCGCGCTGGTGAGCGCGGTCGGCGGGGGTAGGCGTGTGAGGTAGGCGCCGATCGCAGCGCCCAAGAAGTAGCCGACCGGCGTCGAGAACGCCACGAGCGACGCGCGCCGCCGACCGTCGAACCACCAGGTCGCGGATTGGACGAGGGCGGTGTTGATCACGACCGTCTGGATGGCGATCCCCACGATGCGCATGATGACGACCGCCTGCACTGCCTGGCTGAGCGACAAGAGCATGACGGCGACGTACGCCGTGGCGGTCTCCCCGGCGATGAAGACGCAGATGGCCACGATGGCGATGAGTGCGGATTCGAGACTGAGGAGCAGGACCCTGGTCCGCGCGGGTGAGCCATGGCGCAGCAGGACGACCCGAAGCCACATGGCGGCGTAGACGCCGATGATGAAAGACACGAGTGCCACGAGGGACAGCCCGGTGGACGCGGTCGCCTGCTGCTCCATGATGTCGATGGCGACGATGACGAGATTGCCCGTCTGATTTGCGACGAAGACTCCGAATCGCTGGTAGGCGACGGCATCGACGATTCCGCTCGTCGCGCTGAGCAGCAGGACGATCGCAACGATCTGCGGGAAGAATCGACTGTCGAGATCCGACTGCGCAGCGCTTGTGGATTCCTCGTCAGGCGCACCGGCCACCGGCACCACCGGACTACGGCGCGTCGGGTACGTCGCGCGCGGACTTCTGCGCCTGCGAGATGACAGTCGCGCCGCTCACCAGTGCCCTGCGCCACGGAGGCACCCCGTCGATCTCGATCTCCAAGGAGAAGGAAAGGAAGGTCCGGATGAGCACGATGAGGCCGAGGACGATGACGTTGTCGAGGGTGGGTGCTACGGCGACCGTGCGGATGAGGTCGCCGGCGACGAGGATCTCGAGGCTGAGGAGCAGCACTCCACCGAAGGTCTGCCTCATGAGTTTGTAGGCCTTGGAGCCGCTGCGGCTGCGCGCCCACAGCCGCAGCGAAACGAAGGCGGCGAAGAAGAGACCGATCATGAGCACGGCCGCGGCGATGACCTCGAAGACCTGGGCGACGACGAGCATCGCTGAGGTGTAGCTGTCCTCGCTCATGCTGCGGCCCTCATCACGTCGACCTTCCTACCAGTGCGCGAAGCTCCGCAAGGGTACCTTCGACGAGTTCGCGGGGGTCTGGCACGAGGGCGGCATCGGTGGCGAAGCCCACCGTCACGGTGCCGGCGTAGGAGAAGACCGTGCACGTCATGGGCTGGTCTCCCGAGGAGGGTGCGAAGCCGATCACCTGGCGCACACCAACCCCAGCGAACGTGAGCGGCGCGCGCGGCCCGGGCACATTGGTCAAGACACCGACGGCCTTGTTGGCGAAGAAGTCGGTGAGGGCCGTGCTCACCGGCCGAGGTGCAGCGGAGATCCCCCGTTGCACGCCGAAGGTGATGATGGGTTCCTCGGAGCGCTTGATGCGGTCCATGCGGGCGCGTGTGCGATGCAGTCGCTCCACGGGGTCAGCGGGATCGAGGGGCAGGACGGCCATCACGAGGGCGAAGAAGTTGCCGAGATCCTCGGGGAGATTCTCCGCGATCGGCACGAGGTTGACGGGCACCATCCACTCGATTTCGCCCACGTCCTCGACTCCGCGCGCATGCAGGTAGCGCCGCAATCCGCCCGCGACTGCCGTGAGGAGGACGTCGTTGACGCTCGCATCGTGGCGCTGCCCCACCTTCTTGACGTCATCAAGGGCAATGCCCGGTGACCAGGCGACGGTCTTGTGCGGACCCGGCGTGCCACTCCACACCGTGCTCACCGTGGCGCCCCGCAGCGCGAGTTTGGCCACCGATGCAGTGGTGTTGGCCACCCGGTTGTCGAGGCCCATCGCCTCGAATGCGTCGACGAGTCGCCCGGGGCTGCGCAGGACATCACCCCAGATCTCGGCGCCGGTCTCGATCGCCTGCCGGGTGTCCTGAGCGAGATGGGTTGCACCGCGCACGAGGGCGCGAGCGGCGTCGGCAAATGCCTCGCGCACAGCGCCGACCACACCGGTAGCAACGGAGCCGGGAGTGATGTCGGCGGTGCCTCGCGCCACCTTCGCCGCGACATGCGGGTCGGTGGTGTCGCACAGGCTCAGCATCACCTGGGTCAGCCGCACTCCGTCAGCCATCGCGTGGTGGAAGCGGCACACGAGAGCAGAGCCCGAGGTGCCGTCGTCAAGTGCGACCTGCTCGACCAGGGCGATGTCCCATAGTGGGCGGTCGCGATCGAGTGGTCGCGCGCGCTGCTCAGAGACATAGCGCTCGAGTTCGGCCATGCCGGCCGGCTCGGGCAGTCGCACGCGGCGCACATGCCGGTCGAGATGGAATTCCGAGTCGACCTGCCACACCCATCCGCTCTCGCCGAGGAGGGCGCGAGATCGGAAGACCGGGAAGCGGTTAATGACGCGTGCGGTCGTCGCAGCGAGCAGCGCGTCCCAGTCGGGTTCGGCATCGAAGAGCATGACGCCGTCGATGACCATGAGGTTGTTGGGCCTGTCCATGGTGAGCCACAGCGCGTCCTGCGCGCTCATGGGCCGCTGCTCGACCGCCACGGCTCACCTCCTGGTGTAGCCCGGCGAGTCGGCAGAGCCGCCTCTTTCGGGCTGGGGCGCACCACGGTACGCCGACTTCCCCCAACCGGCCCGGTGACAGGATGGCGCCATGACCGAGCCGGTATTCACCCCCTCGGGTGCAGCCACGCGCATGGCCGCCTTCGCCGAGGCGGCCAGCTCCCGAACTGGTCGGGATCTCACCGCATACGGCGACCTGCATGCCTGGTCGATCGCGGAGCCGGATGCCTTCTGGTCGCTCGTGTGGGATCACTTCGAGGTTGTGGGCTCGCGAGGAGCGGTGGCGGCGGAGACCGCCACGCTGCCCGAGGCCCGCTTCTTCCCTGGCGCGACGCTCAACATCGTCGACACCTACCTGCGTCCCGTGCCCGAACGCGACGCCGCGGACCTGCCCATCGTCGTACAGACCGCGGAGATCTCCAGCAGTGAGGGCGGCATCGGCGTCGTCGCCTCGCTCACGCGCGAGGAGCTCGTCGAGCGGGTGGCTGCAACTGCAGCAGCGCTGCGTGCCCGCGGCGTCGCGCCGGGTGATCGCGTCGCGCTCGTGCTGCCCGTGGGGATCGACGCCCTCGTCGTCACGCTCGCGGGCCTGGCCGTCGGAGCGGTGATGACGAGCGCCGCACCGGAGTTCGGCGTCCCGGCCATCGTCGATCGCTTCGGCCAACTCGATCCCGTCGTCCTGGTGGGCACGACGTCCTATCTATGGGCGGGCAAGCGCCATGAGCGACGCGACCACCTGGTGGAGCTCGTGCGCGAGCTGCCGAGTGTGCGAGCGGTGCTCGTCGTCCCGGGCACCGATGACCCCATGAGCCCGATCGACCCCGACGTGGTCGACGTGGCGAGAATCGCAGCGCGCTGCGTCGCCGGGAGCGACCGACTACTCCAGGTGGATCTGCTCGCCGATGCACAGCGGCGTCATCGCGGCGCGGCCCTGCAGGCCGAGGCGCTTCCCTTCGACCACCCGGCGTACGTCCTCTTCTCCTCCGGCACCACCGGCAAGCCCAAGTGCCTGGTGCACCGCGCGGGGGGCGTGCTGGTCAAGCACCTGGTCGAGGGAGGGCTGCACGGTGACTTCGGCCCGGGTGATCGCGTGTGCTTCTACACGACCACCGGCTGGATGATGTGGAACTGGGCCATCTCCATCCTCGCCACGGGCGCCACGCTGGTCCTGCACGACGGGGCGCCGACCTACCCGGCCACAGACGCACTCTTCGCGCTCGCCGACGCCGCTGACCTCACCCATCTCGGGCTCGGTGCTCGCCTGCTCGATGCCATGCGCACCGAGGGACGCGAGCTTCGCGACGATCGCGATCTCGAGCGCCTGCGCATGGTGCTCGTCACGGGATCGCCGTTGACGGAAGCGACGGCCCGCTGGCTCGTCGACGAGCTCGGCGAGGCTGTCATGCCGCAGCCGATCTCGGGAGGCACGGATCTTGTGGGCTGCTTCCTCGCGGCGTCGCCCACCCTGCCGGTGTGGCCCGGCGAGATCACGCGCGCGGCTCTGGGCATGGATGTGGTCGTCTACGACGACGAGGGAAACCCCACGAGTGACGACACCCCGGGCGAGCTCGTCTGCCGCAACACCTTCCCGACCGTGCCTCTGGGCATCTGGGGTGATGACGGCACGCGTCTGCACGAGACCTACTTCGCCCGCTTCCCCGGCGTCTGGACGCACGGCGACCTCACCTCGCGCACCGACAACGGCGGCTTCATCATCCACGGCCGCTCGGATGCCACGCTGAACGTCGCCGGGGTGCGCATCGGCACGGGTGAGATCTACGCCGCCCTGGAGCATGTGCCCGGGGTTGTCGATGCTCTCGCGTTCGCTCAGGCGTGGGATGGAGACACGCGCATGGTGCTCCTGGTGGTGCTCGCCCCCGGCGCCACGCTCGACGACGACCTGCGCGCGCGAATCCGCAGCACCCTGCGCGAGCGCGGGTCACCGCGTCATGTGCCCGCCGTGGTGGCAGAGGTGGGCGAATTGCCGCGCACGCTCACGGGCAAGCTGGCTGAGATCGCGGTCGCTGACACGGTCAATGGCCGCCCCGTGCGCAATCGCGATGCGCTGGCCAACCCCGATTCGCTGGATGCCATCGCCGCGCTCGAGGAATTGAGGGCCTGATCGTTCCGCTGTGCGGACTGGTCGGCTCGGCGTATCCGTGACGGATCGGGAGGATAGGGCCATGAATCACGCGCGGGCGCTGCTGCTCGATGTCGGAGTCGTGTTCTTCAAGTCCGCCTGGGAGGTCGCGGACGACTACGAGCGACTGCGCGGCCTGCCGGCGGGCACGGTGGTCGGCCGTGGACCGCTCGAGTGGACCGCCCCCGATGAGACGTGGGAGCGGTATCGGCGGGGCGAGATCACCGAGCGGGAGTACTGGCTGACCTTCGCGGACACCGCGGTAGCGAATGGCGCTCCGCTCGATGGACACCCGCACCTCATGCGCGCGATGTTCCAGCAGCCGGGTGTGGAGCCGGTGCGCCCCGAGGCATTGGCGCTCGTGGCCGAATGCAAGGCAGCGGGCGTGGCGCTGGGCATCCTCACCAATGAACTCATGGACTTCCAGGGCCGGGACTGGGTGGAGTCTCAGGCCTGGTTCCCTGACTTTCCGGTGCTCGTCGACTCCTCCGAACTCGGGATTCGCAAGCCTGATCCGCGCCCCTACCTGCTGTCTGCCGAGTTGCTGGGCCTACCACCCGAGGACATCGTCTTTATCGACGACAACCCTTCCTATGTGGAAGGCGGCCTCGCCGTAGGAATGCGCAGCATTCTGCTCGATGTGCTCGACCCGGCCCAGGCTTTCGACACGGCGCGGGCGGAGTTGGGGCTCTAGCCCGGTCATCGACTCGCATCCGTGTCGATGGCGAGGCCAATGTCGGCCGACTGTGCCACGATGTGTCAGGCGCCGCCACGGGGGAGGTGCCGCTAGGGATTCGGGGGGATCCATGTCTATCGGAGGCTTTGACGCTCGCGTGCTCGTGCTCGGGGGAGGCCCGGGGGAGCAGATGGCCGGGCTCATGGGGGTCCTCGGCGGCGCGGGATACCGCATCGACGTCCGCGACCACTCCGACGCCACGGGGCGGCTTCCCATCGAGGCGATGGACTACGACATCGTCGTCCTCGACCCGCGTGCCCTGGCTACCCAGCCCGCACCTGCCGCGGATCTCAGCGATGTCGAGATTGGCCGCCTGCGCATCGACGCGCGCCGCCGACTCGTCCTGGTCGACGAGGTGCCCGTGCGCATGTCCGCGCGTGAGTTCACCCTGCTCCATCACCTTGCCGCGCATCCGGGTGTCGTCTTCAGTCGCGATGCACTCCTGCGTGCGGTGTGGGGATCCGCGTGGCGCACCGAAGGCTCCGTGACGGAATACATCCGGCGCCTGCGCATCATCCTCGAGCCAACCGGGCTCGGTGAGTGCATCGTCACCCGCAAGGGCTTCGGATACTCCTTCGACCCCGACGTGGTGCGCTAGTCGCGCACGTCGGCCTGCTATCTGCGTCGCGCAGCGAATCCAAGGTAGGCGAGTCCGGCAACGCCCACGGCAGTCGCGACACCGGCGATCGTGCGCTGCTTACGCAGGGTCGGCTCGATCTGGGCGTAGGGGATGGTGCTGAAACTCACCATTTCGTAGCGCGTCTTGTAGCGATCCCCCAGCGCGCGATGCAGCAGCAATTCGGTGCTGTGGAGAGCCCGGTAGGACAGGGAGTTCACGGAGTCGCGCATCTCGATGAAGTTGTGCAGGGCGAGATCGGCGATGGCATCGCCCTGGGGCTTGCGAATCCGCGCGTAGGCATCGAGCGCCGGCTCCCAGTTGCCGGCGTGAAGTTCCAGCTGCGCGACCAGCTCGATGCAGTCCTCGAAGCCGGCATTGGCCCCCTGGCCGTAGAACGGGCAGATGGCGTGGGCGGCATCGCCGATAAGAGCCACGCGTCCGGCATTCCACGGCGAGCACCGCTCGGTGAGGAGTGCACCGACGGGATTGAGCCGGTAGTCCTCCTCGAGGTCGGGCATGAGTTCGGAGACGTCGGGGTAGTTGTCATCGAAGTAGTGGCGTGCCTGCTCGGGGGTCACGATCTCCTCGAAGGAGCCCGGGCCGGTGCGCGGCCAGAAGAGCGTCGCGGTGAAGGACTTGTCGAGATTGGGCAGCGCGATCATCATCGAGGCGCCACGCGGCCAGATGTGGAGTGCGCCCGGATCAAGGGCGTAATCGCCATCGATCGGGGGGATGTTGAGCTCCTTGTAGCTGTGGCTGAGGTAGTCCTGCGAGAAGTCGAAGCCCACTCGGCCCTGCATCGCACGCCGCACGACGCTGAAGGCGCCGTCGGCCCCGATGATCGCACCGGCGTTGACGTCGACGGGGCCATCGTGGCCCGCAAAGGACATCGTGCTGGCGTCGATGTCCAAGGCGGTGAGTCGATGCTCGAAGTTCAGACTCACCCCGGCGAGCTTCTCGGCGGCGTCGAGGAGCACGGCGTTGAGCTCGCCACGGCTGATCGAGTGGATGCCGCGCTCGCCATCCGCGCTGTAGGGCTGGAACTCCTTCTTCCCGGTGGCCGCGTGGATCATGCGGCCACGCATGAGCAGTCCGCGGGCGAGGACGTCCTCCTCCAGGCCGACCTGCTGCAGTGCGGTGAGGCCGCGCGTAGAGATGGCGAGGTTGATACTGCGCCCGCGCTCGGTGCCGGCCTGTCGCGGGTCGGGTCGCCTCTCGTAGACGGCGACGTCGTAACCGCGCTGGCCCAGCATCGTGGCCAGGAGCGCGCCGGTGAGACCGGCTCCTACGATCGCGACGCGCTCGCTCATGATGCGGCCTCCCGAAGTGGCGTGGTGTTGAGGTCGAGGAACGACTCGGCATTGCCACCGAGGATGAGTGCCCTGTCGTGCTCGTCGAGGAAGCTTGCGCCGCGCACAACCGCGCCAGCGGGGCGCTCGCCCAGCGGGTAGGGATAGTCCGAGCCGAGCATCACGTGCCCAGGCCCCATGGTGTCGACGAGCAGCCGCAGCGCGCGCTCGTCGAAGACGACCGAGTCCACGGAGAACCGGTCGAGGTACGCCGACGGTGGCTGGGCCGAGACGCCGACGACGTCGGGTCGCTGGTGCCAGGCGTTCTCCAGCCTGCCCAGCCAGTAGGGAAATGACCCGCCGCCGTGTGCAAAGCAGATGCGCAGAGACGGGTCGATGCGGTCGAAGGCGCCACTCAGGATCAGGGCGAGGATCGACAGGTGGGTCTCGGCCGGCATGCCGACAAGCCACTGGGCCATCCAGCGTGTGGTGCGCGGGCTGGCGGCCATGTCCCACGGATGGACGAAGACAGGGACACCCAGCGACGCGCAGTGCTGCAGGAACTCGACGGTGCCCGGGTCGTCGATGTCGCGATCGCCCACGTGGTTGCCGATCTCCACGCCCCGGTGGCCAGCGGCGATCGCGCGCTCGAGCTCCGTGCAGGCGGCGTCGACGTCCTGGAGTGGCACCTGGCAGAAGGGGATGAGGCGCTCGGGCAGCCCCGCGCAGATCTCCAACGCAAGGTCATTGAAGATGCGCGCGACCGCGGCGGCCTCGTCGGGACTGCGGTCGTAGGAGAAGAAGACGGGTGTGGGCGACACGACCTGTGCGTCGACTCCATCGGCATCCATGTCGGCAGCCCGGACTTCTGGATCCCAGCACTGGTCGGTGATGCGGCGGAACTCGCGGTCGCCGAGCATGATCATCGCGTCGCGCTCGCTGTCGAGCCGCAGGCTCGGCCACGGTCCCGGGCCGCCCGTCGCCTCAGCGAGATCGGGCCAGCCGCGCGGGACTTCGTGGGAGTGGACGTCGATGACGGGCAAGGTCAGCCCTTGCCGGGATGAAGGTGCCCGCACGAGGGGCAGGTGCGCGCTGACTCATCGGCGTAGAAGGCCTCGAAGATGTCAGGCAGGTCGGCGCTGATGTCGCGCACCTGCAACTCGACCTCATGCACCATGCCGCTGCACTCGGGGCAGTACCACTGGAACTTCTCCAGGGTGCCCTCCTCACGTGGGCGCTCGAAGACCAGGCCGATAGAGCCGGTCTCGGGGCGCTGCGGGGAGTGCGGGAGGTTGCGCGGCAGCACCCACATCTCCCCTTCGCGGATATCGACGCGCGCCGGGCCATCCGCGGTCATCACGTTGACGTGCATGTTGCCGCGCACCTGATAGAAGACCTCCTCGTAGGGGTCGACGTGGAAGTCAGTGCGCTGGTTGGGACCGCCGACGACCATGACGATGAAGTCCTCGTGACCGGGGAACATCTCTTTATTGGCCACCGGTGGCTTCAGGCTTGGACCGTGCTCATCGACCCAGGCATTGAAGTTGAGGGTCTTGGTCACATCGGACATGGCTATTCCCTTCCGGTGCGCCGGTGGGCCACCGCCTGGATCTCGATGAGCAGGTGCGGATGCGGCAACTCGCGCACCGCGACGGTGGTGCGGGTCGGGCCGGTGTGGTCGAAGTACTCGGCGTACACCTGGTTGTAGCCGGCGAAGTCGCCCATGTCGACGAGATAGCTGGTGACCTGCACGAGATCGGTGAGATCGCAGCCGACTGAGCTGAGGATGTCGGCGATGTTGTCGATGACGGCGCGTGTCTGCTCGCGGATGTCCAGATGCACACTGCCGTCTGCAGCTACATCGACGCCGGCGAAGGAGTCATCGGCACGTCGACTGCTCGTGCCCGACACCCAGACCAGATCGCCCACGACCTTGACGTGGGGGTAGGCGCCCCGGGGCGTTGCCTTTCCGGGCACGACGCGGGACAGCCCGACAGGGGCGGCTCCGCCGTCCTGCCGGGCATCGCTCGCATCACCGGACATGCGCTCATTCTCTTACCCCGGGGCCATGCTCGGCAATTGCCCATCCGGGGCCGAGCCAAGCCCGAATGGGCATAGCGCTAGGGGCGGACCAGGCGGTGGACCAGAGTGGACCAGGTCGCATCGCCGTGGACGTCAATCTCCGCGGGTCCGAGCCCGTCGCCTGACCCATTCCGCCGAGTGCGCACGTACGTGCACGAAATCAGCGGAGAGATGCTCCGCAACTGCGCACTCGGCGCGGGGAGGTCAGGGCAGCAGTGCTCGGGTGAGAGCCTCGCGGCGTAGAGCGGAGACCTGCGAGGTGGGATCGAGGATCTCGTAGTGCGTATCGCCGGGGATGAGCGTGAGATCGGCATCGATGCCGTTGGCATGCAGATGTGCGAGGTAGGCCTCGCTCTGCGACACGGGCACATCTTCATCGGCGGTGCCGTGAAGCAGGAGGCGGCGCGATCCGGGATCCGGTGTGAGTGCCTGCGGGTCGGTCACGGCGTACCTCTCGGGCACATCTTCGGGTGTGCCACCCATGAAGGTGTCGATGGCACCGTCACCGAGGTGCTCGCGACTGCCGAGCGCCAGGCATGCGATGGGGGCGTGGAGTACGACGAGGTCGAATGCCGCGGCATGCGGATCTGCGCCCGGGGCGTCCTCCGGCAGTGAGCGGCGCGATGTCGCCCACGCAGCCAGGCCGCCGCCGGCTGAGTGCCCGAGGAGTGCACGCCGGGTGGTGTCGATCCCGTGACGGGCCGACTCGGCCAGTCCCTGGTCGACGGCAGCGACCACATCGCGCATCGTCGTCGGCCACGGGAATTCATAGGTGCGGTACTCGATGCTCCACACGGCAAAGCCATGCGCGGCGAGGTC
>CAZLZC010000012.1:0-14013 GCA_964563825.1 uncultured Actinomyces sp. | reverse complement strand
CGGATGATGTCGGGATTGCGTGTGTCGGCGATGACGCCGTCAAGGTCACGCAGGATGGCGGCGATTTCGTGGATATCGCGCGTGAAGCGCACCGAGATCTGGCAGCCGTGACGCGCGGAGTCGGCGGGTGTGACGATCTCAATGGCGCCCGACGGCGCTGACTCGGCGACCTCGGCGAGGAGCTCGCGAAGGTATCCGGTGAGGCGCAGGCTGCGCGCGCGCAGGGAATCCATACCCACGTCGTCGAAGACCTCTAGCGACACCTGGACCGGAGCCATCGCGAAGATCGGGGGGTTCGAGACCTGCCACGCGTCGGCCGTCGGCGGGGGATCGAACTCGCGCTCCATGCGGAAGCGCAGATCCGAGCGCGTGCCCCACCACCCGGCGAGCCGTGGCAGTGACGTGTCGCGGGCGTGCCGCTCGTGGATGAAGCATCCAGCAAGGGAGCCGGGCCCGGAGTTGAGGTACTTGTAGGAGCACCAGGCTGCGAAGTCGACGTCCCAGTCGTGGAGTGTCATGGGCACATTGCCGGCGGCATGTGCGAGGTCCCAGCCGACGTAGGCGCCGACCTCGTGGCCCGCGGCCGTGATTGCGGGCATATCCATCCATTCGCCCGTGAGGTAATTGACCGCACTGAAGAAGACGACGGCCACCTCGTCGCCGAGCTCGCGAATCTTGGCCACAACGTCCTCGGTGCGCAGGATGTCCTCGCCCTCGCGTGGGCGCATGCGGATGACGTGCTCGTCAGGATCGAGGCCGTGCCAGCGCACCTGCGAAGCGATGGCGTAGCCATCGGAGGGGAAGACGATGTCCTCCATGATCACCTTGGTGCGCGCGCCGCTCGGTCGGTAGAAGGTCGCGAACATCAGGTGGATGTTGACGGTCAGGGAATTCATCACGACGACCTCGTGCGGGAGCGCACCGACGAGTCGCGCGGTGGGCTCGGTGAGAGCCTCGTGATAGTCCTTCCACGGCCGTGGCCCGGTGAGATGTCCCTCGACTCCCCAGGCGGCCCATCGCTCGAACTCCACGAGCAGTGCCTCGCGCGTGCCCCTGGGCTTGAGTCCGAGTGAATTGCCGGCCATGTAGGCCACCTCGGGGTATGCCGATCCGGGGGCATCGGGGTAGTCCAGCGGCGGCACGAAAGGGGGGATGAGGAACCTGTCGCGCCAGCCGGGATCAGCCGCGTCGAGCGCGGGGTCATGGGGGCGCATGCGTCAGATTCTCGTCCGTGCGGACCAGAGTTCGGGGAAGGCCTGCCGCTGAAGGCTCTTCTCGAGCCAGGTCAGGCCCGCGGATCCGCCCGTGCCCCCCTTCGCGCCCATGGCCCTGCGCACGGCGATGAGATGCCAGTAGCGCCAGGTGCTGAACTCCTCGGCGATGTCGGTGAGCGCCTCGGCCAGTTGGCGTAGCGGCTCGCCGTGGCCGGTGTCCCCATAGACCTTCACCCACACGTCTTCGACGCCCTCGTCCCACTCATGCGTGCGGGTGATCTCAGCATCGAGGACCTCCTGTGGCACGGCGTAGCCCTGTCGCGAGAGGTAGGCAAGCGCATCGTCGTAGAGGCTCGGCGCCTCGAAGGCTGCTACGAGCTCGGCGTAGTGATTGCCGGCAACATGCTTGTGCGGGCGCATGAGCGCGGGATCCTTGAAGCCCAAGAGGAATTCCATGTGCCGGTAGAGGAACGACTGGAATCCCGATGCCTCACCGAGTGCGTCGCGGAACGCGTTGAAGTCGGTCGGCGTCATCCACTTGAAGCTGCCCCACGATGCATTCAGTCCGCGGAAGTGGTCGTTGCTACGCCGCAGTGCGATCAGTGCCTCGGACAGGTCATCGTCGCGCAGGGCACGCTGCGCGGTGCGCCACTCGAAGGCAATCAGGTTGAAGTAGAGCTCCATGATCTGGGAGAGGACGAGGAACATGTACTCGCCGGGCTCGTCGGTCATGGTCCGCTGCAGGGTCGCCAGGGTCGAGGAGCGGACGTAGGCGTCGTAGGGCGTCGTTTCCTCGAACTCCACCTTCGGCGCCTGGGCCAGGGTCTGCGGGGTGCCTTCGGCGGTCCCGTCCGCGGGGCGGCCCGACTGCCGATTCGAGGGGTTGCGGCGGCTGGTCATGGGGTCAGTGTGGTCCCTGCGAGGGCTCATCCACCAGGGGCCTTCGGTATCTGCCGGAGCACGCAGGGCGGCACGCCTACTTCCCGCGCGAGCATCATCCGAACGGTTGAGGAACCATGGGCCCCGCCCATTCGTCAGCATGGGTGAGAGCCGGACGGCTCAGCCCCTCGCCAGGGGCAGACAGGAAGCAGGAATTCATGCGCTCGAACACCCGTCGCGGCCTCAGCATCGCGGCTGCCAGCATCATCGCCCTGGGTGGAGCCGGTGTGCTCACCGCCTGTGGCGGTTCATCCGAGAGTACGACGTCCAGCTCTGCTGCGGCGCCGTCGGAATCCATGGGAGGGGATGCCGGCATGATCGGTCCCGTCATCGTTGAACCCGGCCAGACGACCGCAGAGGTGGCCGTGGGTCGAGTCATCACCTTCAATGTCGACGACGTCATGGCCTGGACGATTTCCTCCAGCGATGAGGCCGTCCTCGCGGTCACCGCAGGGAAGGACGACGGCTCAGCCCAGTTCCTCCCGGGCGGCGAGGCACTTGCCCCCGGCACCGCCGAGGTCACCCTCACCAACGTGGACAACACAGATGAGACGTGGGTCGTCACGGTGACCGTGACCGAGTAGGGCCACTCTCAAAGCGATCCCCCGGTCGACACCCGATGGTGTGACCGGGGGATCGCTGTCTTTTCCAGGAGATAGGGAGGACACTGGGGCCATGTTGTGGCTGCTCATCATCGTCATCCTCCTGCTGGTGCTGGTCGTCGTCGGCATCGTGCAGTTCAATAAGTTGCGCCGACTCGATGTGCTGTGCACCGGGGCGATCGGCGACATCGACACCCTCCTCACCAAGCGTGCGGACCTCGTGCCCAATCTCGTTGAGACGGTCAAGGGGGCGCGTGACTTCGAGTCTTCGACCATCGAGGCCGTGACCGCGGCGCGCACGCGCAGCCAGGATGCACAGTCGATCGACGAGAAGTCCGCGGCAGACGCGTCGATGACGGGTGCACTCGGGCGCCTCTTCGCGGTGGCCGAGGCCTATCCGCAGCTGACGGCTACATCCAACTTCCAGACGCTGCAGGTGCAACTCGCGGACATCGAGGGTCAGTTGCAGTTCGCCCGCCAGTTCTACAACGACTCGGTTGTCCACCTCAATACTGCGCTGCGCACCATTCCGTCGATGTGGTTCGCCGGCGTCGCGGGAGTGTCGCAGCGCAAGGTCTATAGCGAACCGGACGAGAGCCGCCGCTCTGCTCCGGACGTGCAGTTCTAGGCGTCATGGCCCTTGCCGTGCACCCCGTCCTGGCGCGAGGCATCGCAAGCCTCGCCCTCGCGGGCGCAGCGGTGCTCTGGCTGGCTCCTGCTGCGCTCGCAGATTCCGAGCGCATCGGTCCCTATGAGGTAGCGGCGGTGGTCTCGCCCGAGGGCAACCTGGCGATCACCGAGACCATCACCTATCACTTCGAGGACGGCGAGCGCCGCGGGATCTTCCGGCTCATCCCGATGTGGAGCGAGCTCCCTGATGGCACCCGATGGATGCATCCGGTCACGCTTGAGTCGGTGTCCATGGACGGCGCCACGGTCCCCTTCGAGACGAGCCAGGATGGCGCCCTCTTCGAGGTGAAGATCGGCGATCCCGATGTGACGATCTCCGGGACGCATGTCTACGAGATCTCTTACGACGTCCAAGGTGCCTTGCGCAGCATGACGGCCGACGAGCTAGCCGGGTCCAATCCATACGGATTCTCCCCGGGCGATGTCGAGTTGTACTGGGACTTCATCGGCGATGGCTGGGGCGTGGACATCTACCAGGCCCAGGTCATCGTCACAGGCCCCGGCGCTGTCCTCGCTGCCCAGTGCTACTCCGGCTACTACGGCGAAACGGCAGGCTGCAACGACCGCATCAGCGGGGAGGCCGTCACGCTTCGCAAGGCCTCCCTCTTTCCCTACCAGGGCCTGACCGCGGTCATCGCCTATCCGGGATCGGCGTTCACGACACCACCCGTGCGACGCATCGAGGCGATGCCGCTCTCGGGAGACGCGGGCCGTGTCTTCTTCCCTGTCGCGCTCACGCTCTCGCTGCTCGCGCTCGTCGCGCCGTCGCTCATCGTCCTCGGCCTTCGTCGCCGGATTCGTGGCGTCGACATCCCGGGCTCGCCCGTGCAGTTCGGCCCCCCGCGTGGCCTGCGCCCCGCGGAGATCGAGGTCAGCCTCGACGGCGAGCTCAGCTCGCGCGGCGTACTCGCCACGCTCTTGGATCTCGTGGCCCGCCGTCACATCACGCTGTCGTCGGACCCCGGCGGCTTCTTGAAGGAGAGCCGCATCGACCTGGCCTGGTGGGGTGCGGGCACCGACACGCTGCGTCCCTGGGAGGAGCAGCTCACCGGAGAAATCTTCGAGGGCCGTGACCGGGCAACCCTCCAGGGCTACGACGCGGATTTCACCAGCGCCGTGAAGCGCGTGCGCACGGATCTCACCCAGGAGGCCGTGGCTGCGCAGCGACTGGATCCGCAGGCTGGCTCACCGCGCCGACGGGTGGGCTGCATGGCCGGGATCGGCCTGATCCTGGGCATCGCTGCCTTCGGCTTCGGCAGCGTGACGCACAACGCGATCTTCTACGCCGGTGTCGCGCCCGTCCTACTCGCGCTGACGCTCGGCCTCTTCGTCGCCGCGTATCTCGTGCCCGACAGGGAGACGCGGGAGACAGCCCGCTTCGAGGCTGAGGTCGAGGGCTTCAAGCGCCTGCTCGACACCGATCCGGGGGCCGCGCGTCGTGACCTGGTGCAGCGGCTCGGGCTGCCGGACTACGCCGTCTACGCGACCTTCCTTCCGTACGCCGTGCTCTTCGATCTCGAGGATGCGTGGTCGGGTGCCTTCCCCGACCTCACCGAGGAGCAGTTGCACTCGTCCGGGCTCTTCCTCGCCAACACCGCCGCGATCCACAGCCTCATGTCGGTGGGTGCCTCGACGGTGAGTGCGGCGTCCACGCCGCCCCGCGCCTCGGGCGGCTCCGGCTTCTCAGGCGGTGGCGGCTTCTCAGGCGGTGGTGGCGGTGGTGGTGGCGGCGGCTCCTGGTAGCCCCACGTCGTTGAGTGGCGGCTTATCGCGCGCGACACGCCGTAGCGACACGTCATAACCCGCCACTCAACGAACTAGCGTCGGATGCCGTGATGGGTTCCCCGGGTCCGTGCCCCGCCTGCGAGAAGGTCGACCTCGAGCGCCGCGGCGGCAAGGACTTCTGCCCGCAGTGCTACTACATCCAGCCCTGCTGCGACGGCGGCGAGTGCGCGGTCTGACGGTCACGCCCTAACCTGGGGCCATGCGCGCCATCCAGGTCACCCGCTTCGGCGGTCCCGAAGTCCTCGAACTCGTCGATGTCACCGATCCCGATCCGATTCCGGGCCTCGAGGTCCTCGAGGTCGACGCCGCGGGAGTCAACTACGCCGACACGCATGCGGTGGAGAACTCCTATCTGTCCGCGCAGGAGCTCCCCTTCATCCCCGGGGCCGAGGTGGTCGGGCGCACGGCGGACGGCCGTCGACTCTGCGGGTTCACTGCGTCGGGCTCGGGCGGGTACGCCGAGCGCGCCCTCATTGCGCCTGCGGCGGCCTTCGAGGTGCCCGATGGCGTGAGCGATGCGGCGGCTCTCGGTCTGCTCGTGCAGGGCCTCACCGCGTGGCACCTGCTGCGCACGTCGGCACGCATGGTGACGGGTGAATCGGTCGTGGTGCACGCGGCCGCGGGTGGTGTGGGATCCCTGGTGATCCAGCTCGCCAAGCTCTGGGGAGCGGGGCGTGTCATTGCTGTGGCCTCGAGCGAGGAGAAGCGACAGCTTGCCCTTGATCTCGGTGCCGATGTGGCCATCGACGCTGATCCCGCAGGCCTCACCGCGGCTATCCGCGAGGCCAACGGCGGCAAGCGCGTGGACATCATCCTCGAGATGGTGGGCGGGGCGACCACGGATGCATCGCTGCGCGCACTGGCGCCCTTCGGCCGCCTCGTTGTCTACGGCATGGCCTCACGCGAGGCAGCGACACCGATTGCTCCGTCATCACTCATGACCGGATCGCTCAGCGTCGTCGGCTTTTGGCTGGTCGACTGCATGAAGGTCGATCCCATCGGCATGGTCGCTCAGCCGCTCGCCGATCTCGTGCGCCTGGTGGCGTCGGGCGAGCTGCGACCGCTGCCGGGCTCGGCGTACCCCCTCGCGGATGCCACACGTGCACACGAGGACATGCGCGCGCGCAAGACGACCGGCAAGGTGACTCTCACCGCACGGTGATCACGCGCCGTTGGCGCGCACGGCGATCTCGAGTCGTGAGGCCGAGAGGTCGAGGTTGCGGCTCTGGGAGTAGAGCCCGACGCCACCGAGGATCCCGGCGACGCCGATCGCGAGCATGATCTCAAGGCTCTCGAGGATCGAGATGCCCCAGCCGATCCACGCGATGAGGCAGGCCGCTATGACCGCCCAGCCGGTCCACCAGGAGGCAGCCGCGCAGATCCAGACGCGCCTCGCGGTGCGGCGCGCTCGCGCGATCTCAGCGACGTACTCCTCTGCAGGCACACCCATGCCGTGAGCATAAGGCGGCAAGGGCGCGGGGTGGGCCCGGTAGCGTCGGCGACGTGACCTCGCCCGAAGGACTCGACCTCGACGCCGTCGGCCCCTGGCTCGCCGCGCAGGGGCTGGTCGACGCGGGCCCACTCGAGGCCGTGCGGCTAGCCGGTGGCCTGTCCAACGTGACCTATCTCGTCACGCAGGGTGACCGCTCGCTCGTCATCCGCCGGCCGCCGCTCGGTCATGTGATGCCGACCGCGCACGACATGGGCAGGGAATTCACGGTGCTCAGCGGCGTCACACAGGGAGGCTTCCCGGCGCCTCTGCCCCTGGCCTATTGCGATGACGACAGTGTCATCGGTGCGCGCTTCCTCGTCATGGAGTATGTCGCAGGCCGCATCATCAGCAGCGACGCGGCAGCGGAGGGGCTCACCGCAGCTGATGCCTCCGCACTATCGGCCGAGCTCGTCGACGTGCTCGCCTCGCTGCATGCCATTGATGCGCGCGCGGTCGGGCTCGGCGATCTGGGGCGCCCCGAAGGTTTCCTCACCCGTCAGGTGTCGCGCTGGGCCCAGCAGTGGGAGCTGAGTAAGACGCGCGAGCTGCCCGCGATAGACGAACTCCTGGTCTGGCTCCAGGAGCGCGTCGCCGCGCTGCCCACTGATCTGCCGTGGTCGATCGTGCACGGCGACTACCGACTCGACAACGCGATCGTCGACCCGGTCGCTCCGCGCGTCCGCGCCGTCCTCGACTGGGAGATGGCCACACTGGGGGATCCGCTCATGGATCTCGCGACGATGCTCGTCTACTGGTCGCGACCCGGTGATGAGTTGCGCCACCAGATCCGCTTCGCGGCCTTCGTCACCGACCGTGACGGCTTCTGGGAGCGGCCGCAACTCGTCGAGCGGTACGCCGAGCGCAGCGGGCTCGACGTCGGTCATCTCGACGTCTGCGTCGTGCTGTCGGGCCTTAAGCTCGCGGTGATCATGGAGTCGATCCGCAAGCGCACGCTCGCGGGCCAGCAGCTCGGCGCAGACACGTCGCTGGCCGACGGCATGGCGATGGCGACCGATGCACTGGCGGAGATGGGTCTCGCGGTGGCTTCCGGCGGGGGAGTCGACGCACTCAGTCGATGATCACGCCATGCGCGAGGTGAAGTCGTACGACGTCACGCGCAGATCGCTGATGCGGATGGCCACCTCGGAGTCCACGCGCGACAGCAGCCAGGACGCGAGTGGGCTGGGCTCATCGCCCAGGTAGCGCGAGATGAGGCGGGGGAGGACGGTGGCCGCGCGCTCGGGCAGGAGTTCGGCTCGACCCGTCCCGCGCACCCCTCGGTAGGGCGGGAGGTCACCGGCGATCTCGAAGCCGCAGCGCGGGTCGGCGCGCAGGCGGCGGGTGAGCACGGACTCCACCTGCGAGGCGCACCAGAGCGCATCGTCGTCGTAGAGGAACCACAGTGATTGCACGAGTGGAGAGGTGCGGCCTGATGAGGCGACGCGGATCGGGATCACCGTGTCCTCGAGGAAGGTATGGATCTGTGACCTATCCCATGGGCCGCTCGTGATCTCCACGCATCGATCGTAGGAGGTCTCTGGGAATGCGCGTGGCGAGTTGCCTGATCGACGGGGGCCTACGTACCGTCGAAGGCGATGCGTCGTCTCCTTATCCTCCTTATCGCTGCCGGCGTCGCCGTGGTGGCGCTCTTCGGCTTTGACTCCGTGCGCAATGCGACGGAGACGGCTTTGGACGTCGGTCAGGGTGTCGTCGACGCCGGATCGGCGGCCATTGATGCGGGATCAGCCGCGATCGAGGCGGGTCAGGATGTCGTCGGTACGGCGTCCGACACGGCCGACGCCGCCCGCCAGTTGAACGGCGCCTGCGACCTTGTGCGCGAGGCAGTCCAACCAGGCACGCCTCCTGAGGAGTCCGCGTCCCTGCTTCAGCAGGCGGTGTCCATCGTGGGCGGGGTGGTCGTTGCCTACCCCGACGTCCCCGGGATGGCAGACCTCGAGGGCGCGCTGGGCGCGGCCAAGCAGGCGCTCGCCGCGGATCCGTCCGGCCAGTCGCTCGGTCTGAGCAGCGGTGCGGTGGAGTCGGCGTGCGCGCAGATCCCGTCGCTTCCGTAACCCTCTAGTCGAGGACGATGACGTCGTCGCCGACTCGGATCTCACCGGGCACCACGCACCGCGCGTAGGTGCCGAAGTTGAAGCCCATCCCGAAGACCGAGTCCTGGCGTCCGCGGTACTCCCCGATGAGAGCGAGTGTCTTCAGGTCGACCACCCCGGTGTCAGGGTGGCGAGTGGTGCCCGCGCAGCGCTGCACGGGGCCGCCGCCGACCAGGGTGGCGTCGCCAATCTGGATGCTCTTGCCGAGCCAGGTGTCCTCGACATGCGGCTCGCCTCCGTCGAATTCGATGAGCATCAGGAAGCGACGTGAGTCGACTGGTTGGCCTGCGACGTCGCTGAGCCTGTCGATGGATCCCTGACCGAGGAGTGTGAGCGGCTCGACGTCGTGGCCGCGCAGTGAGTCGGTGCCCTGGACGAGCTCGAGTGGTCGTCCCGCCCGCTCACTGAGGATCGCGGCGAAGGGTCCGTCGACGATCCGCCCGGGCGCGGTACGGAAGTCGAAGAAGTCCGCATCGACGTCATCCCCGAGACGGACCTCGTCGTCGGCGAGCACGGTGTCGCCTTCGCGCAGGAGGAGCCGTCGCGCGGTGGCGTCGTACTCGGCCGTGATGCCCACGAGTGCGCCACTCTTGGCGACGGAGACAAGCGACGGCTTCGGATCGGCAAGGAAGAAGATGCGGTCCCCTACGGCACCCGTCTCATCGACCCGGATGGACTCGGGGTGATGAAGCGCCAGTCCCTTAACGGGCGTGGTGGAGAGACGAGTCACGCGCATGACCACAGCCTGGCAGCCCGGGCGACTGTAGGGCGAATCGGGGACACCGCCTCCGCGCGCCCTCTCTGGAGGACGGGTGGGCTCGCCTTATGGTGCAAGCATGCCAAGATTCCTGCTGGGCTGGATCCTGGGTCTGGGAGCCAATGCCATCGCGCTCATCCTCTGTGGCCTTATCTTCGGTGACGACTTCAAGTTCACCTCGATCGTGGGCTTCATCGTCGCCGTGGTGGTCTTCGCGATCCTCAGCGGGCTCTTCACGTGGATCACGCTGAAGTTCCTCATCCGTCACGCCGGGTCGATTATCGCCCTGACGGGACTCATCGCGACCTTCCTCGCCCTCGTGATCACGTCGCTCTTCACCGGCCTGGAGATCTCCGGCACCATGACCTGGGTGTGGGCGACGCTCATCATCTGGGTGATCTCGATGTTCATCTGGCTGATCCCTGGTCCGTGGCGGGGATTCCGCAAGGAAGACCGTCGCAACTAGTCGCCATGCGGGTACGCCCGTGTGAGGCAATTGGGGATCGCACGCGAGGTAGCGTCGCCACGCCCGCCCAGACCAGCAGCGCAGCCCCCGCTCTCGTAGCGGTAGTTTAGTGGAGCCATTAGTGGAGGGTTCTACGGACCAAAGAGTGGAACCCCCGGGTCGCTAGCTCAATGGTAGAGCTGCGGACTTTTAATCCGTAGGTTGCCGGTTCGAGCCCGGCGCGACCCACTTGCAACGTGTTTGTGCGTGCCGTGCATAGTCGGGGACCAGGTCGCCGCATCTATCGGATCGGCAGCGCGCGCCATCGGGGTATCACCTCAACTGTGCGACGATGGCGACGTGAAGGCCACCGACGTCGCCCGGCAGGAGCGCCAGGAACTCTGCGACCTCTTCCTTGAGACGGGCCCTGACGCTGCAACCCTGTGCCGTGGCTGGACGACACGCGATCTGGCCGCGCATCTCATCGTGCGCGAGTCGCGTCCCGATGCAGCCCTCGGGATCCTCGTCAAGCCGCTTTCGGGCTACGCCGACTCCGTCCAGGCAAAGGTTGCCCGCCGCCCGTGGCCCGAGCTCGTGCGTGCCGTGCGCACCGGCCCTCCGCTGCTGTCTGTCTTCCGACTCCCCGGTGCCCAAGGACTTGCCGATCCGGTCGAGTTCGCCATTCATCACGAAGACGTGCGCCGCGCGCAGCCGGGATGGTCAACGCGTGTGCTCCCGGTGGCCGAGCAGGACGTGCTCTGGCAGCGCCTCGCTCGCGCCGGCCGACTCCTCGCGCGGTCGAGTCCTGTCGGCGTCGCCCTCCGACGCAGCGACACGGGGGAGATGATCATCGCCAAGACCGGCACGCCTTCGGTCACGCTGATTGGCGAGCCGCTCGAGTTGGTCATGCGCCTCTACGGTCGGCGCGAGTGCGTCGTCGACGTCGAGGGCGCGGAGGATGCCGTTGCCCGTTTCGAGTCCGCACGCTTCAAGGTCTAGTGCGAGCCCCTGCTCGCCCCTAGAGTCAGGTGCCGTGAAACCTCCCGCCCCCCGCACGGGTCGCCTCGCCCGCCTGGTCGACTCTGACGCCTTCAATTTCGCTATCGCGGTTGTCATCGTTATCAATGCGATCGTCTTGGGCCTGGAGACCTTCCCGACGGTCATGCAGTCCTACGCGGATCAACTCATTCTCGCTAACGACGTCTGCTACGGAATCTTCGTCGTCGAACTCGTCCTGCGCTTCGCGTCGTATGGCAAGCGGCCCCAGGACTTCTTCACGAGCGGCTGGAACATCTTCGATCTCATCATCATCGGTGGAGTCTGGATCCCAGGGGTGCGCGAGAACGCCACCCTCCTGCGATTGCTTCGTCTCGGACGCATCGCCCGCCTGCTGCGCTTCCTGCCCGATGCGCGCGTGCTCATCGCCACGGTCGTGCGCTCGCTGCCTCCGCTAATGAGCATCGTGGTGCTCACCTTCCTCATCCTCTTCCTCTACGGAATGGTCGGATGGGCAATGTTTGGGGCTGCTCTCCCCGAATCCTGGGGCACCATCACGCGCGCGATGCTCACGCTCTTCGTGCTACTCACGCTAGAGAATTTCCCGACGTACCTCGAGCAGGCGAGCGCGGTCACTCCCTGGGCCACGGTCTACTTCGTCTCCTACGTGCTCGTGGCGGCCTTCGTCATCTTCAACCTGCTCATCGGCATCATCATCGGATCGATGGAGAGCGCACGGGAGCGTGAGGCCCTCCGCGAGGCGCAGGAGGCGGGGGTGTCCGGCGATGCTGCCTTGCGCATCCAGTCCATCAGGGACGCCCTCGATGCGCTCGAGGCCGACGTGCAGATCCTGGCCGACCGGGAGAAGGGCGCCCGGGAGTAGCGTCTGGCCATGCCGCTTGTCGCAGGAGTCGACTCCTCCACGCAGTCCGTCAAGGTCGTCGTACGCGATGCCGAGACGGGTGCCCTCGTCCGCGAGGGCCGTGCCACTCACCCGGATGGCACCGAGGTCCACCCCGACCACTGGTGGTCCGCGCTGGAGCGAGCGAGCTCCGGTCTGCTCGACGGCGTCGAGGCCATGGCAGTCGCTGCCCAGCAGCACGGGATGGTCGCGCTCGATGACGCGGGTGAGGTGGTGCGCCCCGCACTGCTCTGGAATGACACGCGGTCCGCTCAGGATGCCGCTGACCTTGTCGCCGAGTGGGGTGGCCCGCAGGCATGGGCCGATGCGGTGGGCAGTGTGCCGGTCGCGTCGTTCACCATCTCCAAAGTGCGCTGGCTGGCGCGTCAGGAGCCCGAGCTCGCCGCGCGCGTCGCACGTGTGCTTCTGCCGCACGATTGGCTGACCTGGCGTCTCGCGGGTCGGCCGGCCGACGCGACCACCGACCGCGGAGACGTCTCCGGCACGGGCTACTGGTCCCCAGCCGCGGGTGACTACCGCCTCGACCTGCTCGAGCTCGCGTTCGGTCGTGTGTACGACGTCCCGCGTGTGGCCGCACCCCACGAGATCGTCGGCGAGACCGCCAGCGGCATCGCGCTCGCGCCGGGCACGGGCGACAACATGGGCGCGGCCCTGGGCGTAGGCGCTCTCCCGGGCGATGTGGTGGTGTTGCTCGGCACCTCCGGCACCGCCTTCGCTGTGTCGAGCACCCCCACGGCAGACGCGAGCGGACAGGTGGCGGGCTTCGCCGATGCGACCGGTCGCTTCCTTCCGCTCGTCTGCACCCTCAACGCCGCGCGTGTCTTCTCCGCTGCGGCCGCCATGGTCGGCACGGACATCGAGGGTGCCACCCAGGCAGCTCTTGGGGCCGCTCCCGGCAGCGGTGGTCTCGTGCTGCTGCCGTATCTCGATGGTGAGCGCACACCCAATCTCCCGGATGCGACGGGATCGATCCTCGGGCTCACGCGCGACGCGATGACTCCCGCCAATCTTGCCCGCGCCTCGATCGAGGGCATGCTGTGCGGACTCGCGGATGCGGTCGATGCGCTGCGAGCGCAGGGCGTCGTGCCTGCGCGCATCATGCTCGTCGGCGGTGCTGCAGCCAACGCTGCCGTGCAGGAGGTGGCCACCACCGTCTTCGACCTTCCGGTCGTCGTACCGCCGCCGGGGGAGTACGTCGCCGATGGTGCCGCGCGCCAGGCTGCGTGGGCGCACCTCGGCGGCGATGAGCCGCCCGCCTGGCTCCTCGCAGGAGAGGTCGTGCGGGAGCCGGCCCCGGTGCCGGCGATCCGCGAGGCCTATGCCGATGCCCGGCGTACCGTCCACGGCGCCTGAGAGCCAGCTGCACAATTCCGCGCAGCCCCCTCATCCCGGCTGGGCGTGACTAATTCGTTATCCATTCAGTCATGCGCCGGTATTGCGCAGGTCACATCCCGGCCATATGTTCCCCCTGACAACAATTCCCGCGGGGGCTCGCCCCCACTGCTGGTAAGGGGACCTCGTGGCTGACTACACCCCGACCCCGGAGGACCGCTTCGCCTTCGGCATGTGGACCATCGGGCACCCGGGCCGCGATCCCTTCGGCGACGCCACGCGTCCGGCGATCGATCCTGTCGACTACGTCAAGGGCCTCGCCGACATCGGCGCCTGGGGTGTGAGTTTCCACGACGACGACCTCATGACCTTCGGTGCGCCGGAGGCGGAGCGCCGCGCTCAGCTCGATCGCTTCAAGAAGGCGCTCGATGAAACCGGGATCGTCTGCTCGATGGCGACGACGAACCTTTTCTGGCACCCGCTCTTCAAGGACGGCGCCTTTACGTCCAACGATCGAGATGTACGCCGCTACGCGATCGCGAAGTCGATGCGCAATCTCGACGTGGCCGCGGAGCTCGGCGCGCCGACGTATGTCTTCTGGGGTGGACGCGAGGGTGTGGAGGCGGCCGCATCCAAGGAGCCGCAGGATGCACTTGAGCGCTATCGCGAGGCGCTGGACTTCCTTGCCGGCTACGTCAAGGACAAGGGCTACGACATCCGTTTCGCCA
>CAZLZC010000011.1:25230-29627 GCA_964563825.1 uncultured Actinomyces sp. | reverse complement strand
AGCCTTCCCGGACGCCTCGCTCGTCGAATCCGGGGTCGTCTGCGGGGCGACCAGCACTGATCTTGCGCGCAGCGACGACCGCGATGACGATGCCGATCAACGCGACAGCACCCCAGAAGAGGTTGAGCGCGAACTGGGGCCAGGCCACCTTGTAGAGCGAGTACGCCGCCAGTCCGATCGCCCCGACCAGGTTGAGCACGTGGTACGTCGGGCTGCGCGCATCGAGTTTTTGCGTGGCCACCATGGCGTAGGCACCGACAAGGAGCACCGTGCAGGTCCAGCCGATCACTTCCCAGAGTGTGGACATGGCCTCACCCTAGGACTGCGACGTCTCCTGCGGACTCACGACACAGTGCCCACAGCGCCTCGACATCCGACCGCTCGGTGGCCTCGGCACCGATGGAGAGGCGCACCAGCCAGCGGCCCTCCACGAGTGCGGGGGTGACGAACGCACGACCCGTGGCATTGACGCGTTCGGCCCACTCCTGCTGGTGACGGTCCAGGGCAGCGTCATCCATGCCGTCCGGGATGTGGCGCACGCACACCGTCTGCAGCGGTACGGGGGCGCACACCTCCCACTCCGGCTGCGCAGCTACCTGCCCAGCCAGCCATTGGGCGTTGGCGAGATCGCGACGCAGTCGATCGCGGATGGAGTCGGCGCCCGCGAGACGCAGGTGGAACCACAGCTTGAGTGAACGGAAGCGGCGCCCCAGCGGGATTCCCCAATCCTTGAACTGCGTCACTTCGCCATCACTGGCCGATCGGAGGTAGGACGGGTTGGTCGACAGGACACGCACGAGCATCTGCACATCGCGGACATAGAGCAGCGAGCAGTCGAGGATCGTGCCCATCCACTTGTGCGGGTTCCAGCCGAACGAGTCGGCACCCTCGACACCGGCGAAGAGCGGGCGGCAGTCCGGCAGCATCATCGCCGCGCCCGCCATGGCCGCGTCCACATGGACCCAAGCGCCGTACTCTGCGGCGATCGGGACGATCGCCTCGACAGAGTCGAAGGCCGTGGTGCCGGTGGTGCCCAGCGAGGCCACGACCGCGGCGGGGCGACGTCCCGCCGCCACGTCTTGAGCCATGAGTTGGCGAAGGGCAACCGTGTCCATCGCGAGCGTGGCGGGATCGACAGGGACCAGCCTCAGGTTGTCGCGGCCGAAGCCCGCGAGGAGCACGGCCTTGGACACGGACGAGTGAGCCTGGGTCGATGCATAGACGACGAGCGGCGCCGGCTCTGCCTGGAGCCCTCCACGATCCTCGGACATATCGGTGGCTCGCTCGCGCGCGACGAGCAGCGCCACCAGACACGCTGTCGACGCCGTGTCATGGATGGCTCCGTGCCAGGCATCCGACAGGCCGCATAGCTCGCGAAGCCAGTCGGTGACGACCTCCTCCATCTCCGTGAGCGCCGGCGCGGACTGCCACGTGATGCCGAGGGCACCCAGCCCACTGGCGGCGATATCGCCCAGCACCGACTCCAGTGCGGCATTCGACGGGAACCACGCGTAGTAGCCGGGACTCTGCGTCTGAGTCACTCCGGGTACGACGACGTCCGACAGATCGCGCATGAGCGCGTCCAGGGATGCGGGCGACTCCGGTGGCGGACCCGCAAGCTCACCGCGCACCCATCCGGGTGCGACCTCGCTGCGCACAGGGCGGTCACCCACGCTGGCGCGATAGTCGGCGATCCAATCGACGAGCTCATGGGCCGCGGCGCGGAACTCCTCGGGTGTCACGGGCACACCCTAGGCACTAGCCGTAGAACACCCGCTCCACGACCCCGCGTGCACGTCTCGTCGTACGGCGATACTCCTCGAGTAGATCGGCCGGTTGCCGGTAGCCGAGCAGGTGTGCCACGGCGGCGAGCACAGGACCGGAGGTGGGCACGGAGTCGGAGGGGCGTCCCGAGGTCAGTGCGATGGCGTTGCGCACGCGGGTGGCCAGGAGCCATGACGACTCGAGCATGTCGCGATCACCCGCGTCCAGCAGTCCCGCCTCGGTCGCCGCGTCGAGAGCAGCCAATGTCGAGGTCGTCCGCAGATCGGGCAGGTCCGACAGAGCCGCATGCCGCAGCTGCAGGAGTTGGGCTACCCACTCCACATCCGCAAGACCGCCTCTGCCCTGCTTGAGATGCATGCTGGGATCCGCGCCCCGCGGAAGTCGCTCGGACTCCATACGTGCCTTCAGTCGTCGCATCTCGCGCGTGTCGGCGTCGCTGATGCCCCCCGTGGGCCATCGGAGCGGATCGACCAGGGACGTGAAGGCTGCGCACAGGTCGGCATCGCCCGCAAAGGGACGCGCGCGGATGAGCGCCTGCGCCTCCCACGGGGCAGACCACCGCTCGTAGTAGGCGCGATAGGAGTCGAGGGATCGCACGAGCGGCCCCTGGCGACCCTCGGGCCGCAGGTCGGCGTCAATCTCCAGCGCAGGATCCGGCGATGGCGTCATGAGCAGTCGCCTGATGTCATTGGCGATCGCGAACGCGGCATCGGATGCGTCCTTCTCATTGGCGTCCGGAAGCGGGTCGTGGACGAAGATGAGATCGGCATCCGAGGAGTAGCCCAGCTCGCCGCCTCCGAAGCGCCCCATCGCCACAAGTGCCATCCGCGTGGGCAGGCTCCCCCGGTCAGCGATGACGGACCGCTCGGCCACCGCCAGCGTGCCGATGAGGGTGGCGTCCGTGACATCGGTGAGGGCGCTCATCACGTCCTGCTCCTCGATGAGACCGAGGACGTCGCACGCAGCGATCCGGAAGAGTTCACGACGACGGAGCGCGCGCAGCGCCCCCACCGCTGTCTCGGGATCCTCATGACGCGAAACGGCCGCCTGGGCCTCGGTCACGAGTGCCTCACGGCTGCGTGGCAAGAGTTCGCGATCATCGGCCAGCAGAGCCACGGCGTCGGGTGAGCGCAGAAGAAGGTCGGTGGCGAAGCGACTCGAGGACAGGATGGTCGCCATGCGCTCTGCCGCGAGCGACTCATCCCTCAGCAGGCGCAGATACCACGGCGTCGAGCCGAGATCGTCGCTCATGCGACGGAAACCGAGGAGTGCCGCATCGGGATCAGGTCCGTCGGCAAACCAGCCCAGCAGCACCGGGAGAAGCGTGCGTTGGATGGCGGCACGTCGAGACACCCCGGATGTGAGCGCCTCGAGATGCCTCAGAGCACCGGCTGGATCGGCGTAGCCCAGCGCAGCCATGCGTTCCTCGGCAGCTTCGGGGGTGAGCCGGGCATCACCGGGATCCAGGCGTGCGACCGCCTGCAGCAGCGGTCGATAGAAGAGCTTCTCGTGGATACGCCGCACCTCGCGGGCGTGCCGGCGCCACTCGGCGGTGAGCTCCGCCACCGGATCCGTGCGCAGGCCTAATGACCGGCCGATACGCCGCAGGTCGGCTTCGTCCTCCGGCACGATGTGGGAGCGCCTCAACTCATGCAGTTGGATCCGGTGCTCAAGGGTGCGCAGGAAGCGGTACGCCGCCCCGAGCGTTGCGCCGTCCTCACGGCCGACGTATCCCCATGTGGAGAGCGCCTCGAGCGCGACCAGCGTCGAAGGGCTGCGCAGCATGACGTCGCTGCGACCGTGCACGAGCTGGAGCAACTGCACCGAGAACTCCACGTCACGCAGTCCACCGCGACCCAACTTCAGCTCCCGGTCTGCCTCGCGAGCAGGAATGTGGTCCTCGACGCGCTGTCGCATCCTCTGCACGTCCGCGACGAAGTCCGGACCGTCTGCGGCAGACCAGACGAACGGGGATACGGCATCGACGTACGCCTCCCCCAGCACCCGATCACCGGCGGCAGGGCGGGCCTTGAGCAGTGCCTGGAATTCCCAGGTCTTGGCCCAGCGCTCGTAGTAGCCGATGTGCGAGGCAAGCGTGCGCACGAGCGCTCCCTGTTTGCCCTCGGGACGCAGCGCAGCATCCACCTGCCACAGGGAACCCTCAGCCGTGGCTTCACCGCAGGCGCGCAGGACTCCCGAGGCCAACCTGGTCGCGGTGCGCAGGGCAGCCTCCTCGTCGCCCCCCTCGAGTGGCTCCGCGACGAAGATCACGTCGACGTCGCTCACGTAGTTGAGCTCGCGCCCGCCGCACTTGCCCATCGCGATGATCGCGAGGCGGCACGGCGCCGAGTCGACGGGCAGCTCCGCTCGCGATATGGCGAGTCCGGCCTCCAGTGCCGCATCTGCGAGGTCGGCGAGCTCCTCTGCGATGTCATCGACGCGGGCTCCGTGCACGAGGTCGCGCACCACGGTGGTGAGCAACTCATCGCGGTAGGCCACCCGCAGGGCGTCAGCAGCGCCGTCGACGCTCGCCGCAGGAAAATCCGCACGTGGGTCGGCGCCGACCGCACGGAGCAGGCGCTCACGGCGCTCGGCTGGACTCGGCGCACGCA
>CAZLZC010000011.1:16451-25130 GCA_964563825.1 uncultured Actinomyces sp. | reverse complement strand
GGTCGCTGCTCGCTCATCGCGGCGCGCTCCCCGCGGACATGGCCGTCGCCCTAGAGAGTCGGGAGGTAGCGGTCGATCTCCCAGGCGTTGACCTGCCGGCGGTACTCCTCCCACTCCGCCTGCTTGTTGCGCAGGAAGAAGTCGAAGACATGCTCGCCGAGCGTCTCCGCCACGAGCTCCGAACGCTCCATCGCCTGGATCGCCTGGTTGAGACTGCCGGGCAGCGGCTCCATCCCCATCGCCCGCCTCTCGGCTGGCGTGAGCGACCACACGTCGTCCTCGGCTCCGGGAGGAAGCTCGTAGCCGTCCTCGATTCCCTTGAGCCCGGAGGCAAGGATGACGGCAAACGCGAGGTAGGGGTTGCAGGCGCTGTCCAGGGAGCGGAACTCCACGCGGGTGGAGTTGCCCTTCGTCGGCTTGTACATCGGTACGCGCACGAGCGCGGACCTGTTGTTGTGACCCCAGCACACCATCGCGGGAGCCTCGGCGCCTCCGGCAAGGCGCTTGTAGGAGTTGACCCACTGATTGGTCACGGCGGTGATCTCCGGAGCGTGGCGAAGGACCCCGGCGATGAAGGAGCGTGCCACCTGCGACAACTGGTACGGCGCTCCCGGCTCATGGAAGGCATTGCGGTCACCCTCGAAGAGGGAGACGTGCGTGTGCATGCCGGATCCGGGAGCGTCACGGAAGGGCTTGGGCATAAAGGTGGCGTAGACACCCTGCTCCAAGGCCACCTCCTTGATGACGGTGCGGAAGGTCATGAGGTTGTCGGCGGTCGTGAGCGCATCGGCGTAGCGCAGGTCGATTTCCTGCTGTCCGGGTCCGCCCTCGTGGTGACTGAACTCCACCGAGATGCCCATCGCCTCGAGCATGGTGATGGCCTGGCGCCGGAAGTCGTATCCCACGGACTGCGGTGAGTTGTCGAAGTAGCCGTAGTTGTCGATCGGCTCGGGAGCACCATCGCTCGGGTGATTCTTGAGCAGATAGAACTCCACCTCGGGATGGGTGTAGAAGGTGAAGCCCATGTCCGCCGCGCGCGAGAGTGCGCGCTTGAGCACATAGCGCGGATCGGCGTACGACGGTGCGCCGTCAGGCATGAGGATGTCGCAGAACATGCGCGCGACTCCCGGCGCCTCGGCCCGCCACGGCAGCACCGCGAAGGTGGCCGGGTCCGGCTTGGCCAGCATGTCCGACTCGTAGACGCGAGCGAAGCCCTCGATCGCCGATCCGTCGAAGCCCAGGCCCTCCGCGAAGGCGCCTTCCAATTCGGCGGGAGCGACCGCAACCGACTTGAGCGTGCCCAGCACGTCGGTGAACCACAGGCGCACGAAGCGGATGTCCCGCTCCTCGATAGTCCGGAGCACGAACTCCGTCTGCTTATCCATGGCCCCAGTGTGCCCGTGCCCGTGTTTCAGGCGCGTTACGCACCCCTACGCTTCCCCTATGCCCACGCTCCGACTGGCCCTCGTGCAGGCCAACCCGACGGTGGGCGATCTTGCGGGCAATGCCGAGCAGGCCCGAGCTGCTGTCGGCCGGGCGGCCGAAGCCGGTGCCCAGATCGTGGCGCTGCCCGAGATGTTCATCACGGGCTATCCGATCGAAGATCTCGCCCTGCGACCCTCCTTCCAGGCGGCATCACGTGCGACGGTCGAGGCATTGGCCGAGCAACTGGTGGTCGACGGGCACGGTGCGATCCCGGTCGTCATCGGCTACCTGGACCGCATCGACGATGCCGCTGACCGCCTCGGGAGACCGCGCGGTGCACCCGTCAATTCGGCCGCAGTGCTGCAGCACGGTCGCATCGTGGCGCGCTACGACAAGCACCACCTGCCGAACTACGGCGTCTTCGACGAGTTCCGCTACTTCGTGCCGGGTGAGCAGCCATGCGTGCTCGAGATCGGCGGTGTGGATGTCGCTCTCGCGATCTGCGAGGACCTGTGGCAGGAAGGCGGCACAGTCGCCCAGGCTCGAGGCTGCGGCCTCCTGCTGGTGATCAATGGATCGCCCTACGAGCGCGACAAGGACGACACTCGCCTGGATCTGTGCCAGCGGCGTGCGCGTGAGTTGGGTGCGACGCTCGCCTACGTCAACATGACCGGCGGGCAGGACGAGCTCGTCTTCGACGGCGACTCCCTCGTGGTCGCGGCTGACGGCTCGCTCCTCGCCCGCGCGCCCGCCTTCCGCGATGACATCGTCGTGATCGACCTGGACCTCCCAGCCGCCAGCGGACGCCACCTCCGGCTCGATGTGCCCGAGTCGTCAGGTCACGCACCGGCACCGGCCATGGCCGAGCCGCTCTCGGATCTCGCCACCGTGTGGGAGGCCCTCGCGGTGGGGCTGCGCGACTACGTCGACAAGAACTCCTTCCCCTCGGTCATCCTCGGGCTGTCCGGCGGCATCGACTCCGCGCTCGTCGCCGCGCTCGCCTGCGATGCACTCGGAGCAGATCGCGTGCACGGCGTGGCACTGCCGAGCGTCTACTCCTCCGAGCACTCCCTCGCCGACGCCGCTGATCTGGCCCAACGCACGGGCCTGCACTACCGCACGATTCCGATCGCTCCCATGGTCGATGCCTTCGAGGCGTCACTGCATCTCAGCGGGCTGGCCGCGGAGAACCTCCAGGCCCGCGTGCGCGGCACGACCCTCATGGCGCTGTCGAATGCCGAGGGGCACCTGGTGCTCGCCACCGGCAACAAGAGCGAGATCTCCGTCGGCTACTCCACCATCTATGGCGACGCGGTGGGCGGCTTCGCGCCCATCAAGGACGTGCCCAAGACACTGGTCTGGGATCTGGCCCGCTGGCGCAATGCGCAGGCGGAGGCAGCAGGCCTGGTGCCACCGATTCCGCCCAACTCCATCGAGAAGCCCCCTAGCGCGGAGCTGCGACCCGGACAACTCGATCAGGATTCCCTGCCCGACTACGCACTACTCGACGACATCCTCGACGGCTACGTCGAACACGATCGCGGACTCGACGACCTCGTCGGCCAGGGCTTCGACCCGGCGATCGTCGAGCGCGTCATCCACCTCACCGACGCAGCGGAGTACAAGCGACGCCAGTACCCGCCGGGGACCAAAATCTCGCTGCGCGCCTTCGGTCGCGACCGTCGCCAGCCGATCACTAATCGCTGGCGCGAGGTGTGACGCCTACGCCGCGAAGGGCCAGGCCGAGGATCTGATCCGTCGAGATCGCCGCCACCGGTGTGCCATGCCACACCTTGAGGAAGATCATCGGTCCGACGAGCAGAGTGACGACGGCGTCGAGATCCGCCTCCGGATCAACCCATCCTTCACTCACTCCGTCGCGGAGGATGCCGAGGAGCATCTGGCGTCGCGGGGCAAGGACGCGGTCGTAGAAGGTCGCGAGGAAGTCCGGATGCTGCGCTCCGGCCGAGATCACCTGGGCCATCACCCGGCCCCCGCGGGTCGAGGTCATGGGTGACCGGATGAAGTCAAGGGCCGCCTCGAGTCGCTCGCGGGGCGACCCGTCGCTTCTCGCCGCAGGAGTGTCGTCACGCAGCTGGTCCAGTGCAGCCGCGAGCACATCGTCCCGGCCGTCGTACCGGCGATAGATCGTGGCCTTGCCAACTCCCGCTCGGTGCGCCACTGCCTCGATGGTGAAGGCCGTGATCCCGCTGTCCGCGAGCACATCGAGGGCCGCCTCCGCGATACGGCGATCCAGTGCCGCGTCGCGCGGGCGGCCGCGCGCGGGGACCTCAGCCCTTGCGGCCGTCATCCGAGATCTCCTCGGCCAGCTGCTCCGGGTAGTCGGCCTCCTCCTCGCGCACGAGGTCGTCGGTCGATGAGTCAGCAGGGACCATCGCGTCTTTGCGTGGCGGCGTAATGACCGGCAGCGCAAAGGCCACGAGCAGCGCCGCCACCACCACGACGCTGACGGATACGAGATACGTCACGTGGGAGGACGTGAGGAAAGCGTCGTACGCCGAGGTGCGCAGGGCGTCGAGCACCGCGGCCGGCACGCCGGACTGCTCCAGGGCCGCGAGGAGGCCATCCGTAGCGACGATGGAGTTCTCCGCTGCCTGGCGCGCCTCATCCGGGACCTGATCGGGGAGTTGCCCCATGGCGGGGGTGATGCGGTTGGCGTACTGAGTCGCCAGCACCGTGCCGATGATGGCCACGCCGAGGGCGCCGCCCACCTGTCGGACGGTGTTCTGGACAGCCGATCCCGCTCCTGCGCGCGCGAGGGGCAGGACGTTCTGCATGACGGTGGATGCGGGAGCGATGACATTGCCCATGCCGAAGCCGAAGATGAAGAACACCACGAGGATCACCCACACCGGGGTGTCGAGCTGGATGAAGAGCAGACCAATGAGCGAAAGGGCGACGAGGACCAGCCCGGTCGTCATCACCGCGCGATAACCGAACTTCAGCACCATCGCCGCGCTGCGCGGCGCGGCAATGATCTGCCCGACGGCGAACGGCACGAAGCACAGACCGGCGGTGAGCGTGTCGAAACCGCGCAGAATCTGCAGGTAGAAGGGAAGGGTGAAGGTGATACCCGAGAGCGCGAAAAACGCGAGCGTCACCGCGGCAAGGCTGACGGCGTACCCGCGGTTGCGGAAGAGCGAGACATCGAAGCTCTTGTGATCGCTGCGCGCTTCGTACCAGAGGAAGAACGCGAGCACGCCGATGCCGGCGAGCATGGGCAGGACCACTCCCGGATCAGTCCAGCTCAGCGTCGATGACGCGTGGATGATGCCGTAGATGAGCAGGGTGAGACCCACCACGGAGAGCACTAGGCCGACCAGATCGAGCTTGCGCGGATTCGGATCCCGGGTCTCGGGGACGATGCGCCAGATGCCGATCAGCCCGATGATGACGATGGGCACGTTGATGAGGAAGACCGCACCCCAGTCATTGCCCGTGATCCAGCTGAACCATTCCGGGTGCTGAAGCAGCAGACCACCAAGCACGGGGCCAAGGGCGACAGCCGCGCCCACCGCACCGGCCCATGCGCCGATCGCTTTGCCGCGCTCATGCGGAGGGAAGACGACGGTGATGATCGCCAGCGTCGTTGGCATGACCGCTGCACCGCCGACGCCCATGACCGCCCGGAAGCCGATGAGCATGCCCGGCGACGTAGCGAAGGCACTCGCCGCTGACGCCAGACCGAAGATGATGAGTCCGATGACGAGGATGCGCTTGCGGCCGTAGCGGTCACCCAGGGCGCCCCAGGTGAAGAGGAGTGCTGCGAAGGCGAGGATGTAGCTGTCGATCGCCCACACGAGCTCACCCGCGGTCGCGCCGAGATCGCTCTGGATCGTCGGCAGAGCGATGTTGAGCACGGTGTTGTCGAGCACGACGATGAGCAGGCTCACCACCAGCACGCCGAGGATCGCCCACCGACGGGGGTGGCCTTCGCCGCTTGTCATCCAGCCGTCCGCAGACATGGCCCTCCTCGCGCCGCCGTGCCGGCAATTCCGGAACGCCGGCGTATCGTATCCCTTCGGCGGGTGCGCCCAGCGCGAGATGCCGCTCTGTGCCACCATGTGCGTGTCCGGGGACTCCGCACGGGAGCCTCGAGATGGGAGCACGATCATGTCCTTGGCGACGCCTATCCGCCGTACCACCATCAGGGACCTCCACGAGGCCACGGCCCGTGGCGAGAAGTGGGCGATGATCACCGCCTACGACGCCCTCACCGCACGCATCTTCGATGAAGCGGGCATCCCCACCCTCCTCGTCGGCGACTCCGCTGCCCAGGTGGTCTACGGCTTCGACTCCACTCTTCCCGTGACGGTCGATGACCTCGTACCTCTCGTCGCCGGCGTCGTGCGCGGGTCCTCACGCGCGATGGTGATCGCCGACATGCCCTTCGGCTCCTACCAGTCCTCCGTGACCCAGGCGATGGAGTCCGCCATGCGCTTCATGAAGGACGGGGGTGCGCACGCGGTGAAGATCGAAGGTGGTCAGCGCGTCCTGCCCCAGGTCGAGGCGCTCGTGGGTGCGGGCATCCCCGTCATCGGCCACCTCGGCCTCACACCCCAGTCCGTCAATGTCTTCGGCGGCTACCGCGTCCAGGGCCGCGGCGAAGACGGCGAATCTGTGCTGCGCGATGCCAAGGCGCTCGAGGCCGCAGGAGCCTGTGCCGTTGTCCTCGAGGTCATCCCTGCCGATCTCGCCGCACGCGTGTCCGAGGTGCTCACGATCCCCACGATCGGCATCGGCGCCGGCGGCGCGACAGATGCCCAGGTCATCGTGTGGCAGGACATGGCGGGTCTCACCGCCGGGCCACGGCCGAAGTTCGTCAAGGCGTACGCCGACCTGCGCACGATCCTCGGCACTGCCGCCGCGGACTGGGCCGGCGAGGTGCGATCAGGCGCCTACCCCGCGCCCGAGCACGCGTACGCGTAAATCCGCGTAGAGCTGTCAGACGTCGGTGATGCGCACGCCCGCGTGGGCCTTGTAACGACGGTTCATCGAGATCAGATTGGCCGTGAAGGCCTCGACCTGGCCGGCGTTGCGCAGGCGGCCGCCGTAGACCCCGCGCATCCCCGGGACAAGACCGGCGATCGCCTGGACGGTGTCGGTGGCCTCGCGATCGTCCCCGAGCACCAGGACATCGGTATCGATGGTGTCGACCGACTCGTCGAGCAGGAGTACGGCGGAGATGTGATGGAAGGCGGCCACGACTCGTGCGTCCGGGAGGACACTCGCGGCCTGCTGAGCCGCCGAGCCTTCCGCCACGGGTAGGGCGAAGGCACCCTGCTTGTCGAAGCCGAGCGGATTCACGCAATCGACGACGATCTTGCCTGCGAGTGCACCGCTCAGGCTCTCGAGGAGTGCACCGTGGCCGTCCCAGGGCACCGCGACAATGACAACGTCACTCGCAGCAGCGCAGTCCTCGTTGGACATGCCGCGCACCGAACCCGGGAGTGCCGAAGCCGCCTCGGCTGCACGCCCGGCGTCACGCGAACCCAGGACAACCTCGCAGCCGGCCATGGCGAGTCGGCGAGCAAGACCCCGACCCTGCTCACCCGTGCCACCGAGCACTCCGATGGTCAGGCCCGAGACGTCGGGAAGGGCATAGGGATCCGGTGCGGACGCGGGTGTGGTCATCGCGCCATCCTGTCAGCGCTGCGGGAGCCGCGCGAATTCGGCCAGGTCATCCGCCATGACATCATCCGCAACCGTGAGCGAGGGATCCCGGCGCGTGCGGATCGATCTCACTCCCCTGCGCACTCAGCCGGCCTTCCGCAGGCTCTTCATCGGGGGCCTGGTCACGTCGCTCGGCTCCATGGTGACCTACGTCGCCATCCCCTTCCAGGTCGCCGAGCTCACCGACTCCTTCATCGCGGTCGGCCTCATCGGTCTGGTCGAGTTGGTGCCCCTGGTCGTCTTCGGCCTGTACGGCGGCTCGCTCGCGGACCGCGTCGATCGGCGCATCCTCGTGGTCGGCGGTGAGATCGCAGCCGGCGTCCTCGTGTGCGTTCTCGCACTCAATGCGTTCCTGCCGTCGCCTCAACTGTGGGTGATCTACGTGGTCGCCATGCTCTTCGCTGCCGTCGATGGCCTGCAGCGACCCTCACTGGACGCCATGCTGCCCCGGCTAGTTCCCCAGGATCAGCTTTCCGCCGCGAGCGCGCTGAATTCCCTGCGCATGAACTCCGCCGCGCTGGCCGGTCCTGCGGTGGGCGGGATCGTCATCAGCATCTGGGGTGTCGGCGCGGCGTACCTCTTTGATCTCCTTAGCTTCGTCGTCGCCATCGCGGTCTTCATGCGGTTGCCGTCGGTGCGCGCCGGGACCGAGCATGTCGGGTCGAGCGTGCGTCATGTCTGGTCGGGTGTGCGCTACGCGTGGAGTCGCAAGGACATCCTTGGCAGCTACACCATCGACTTCGCTGCGATGACCTTCGCATTTCCGTTTGCCCTGTTTCCCTTCATCGCCCAGGAGTACGACGCGCCGTGGGCTCTCGGACTCCTCTACTCAGCCGGCTTCGCCGGCGGTCTCGTCTTCGGTCTCACCAGCGGCTGGGCCATTCGCATCCGCCACTACGGTCGGGCGATCGCCCTCGCCGCTGCCTCCTGGGGTGCTGCCGTCGGTCTTGTCGCGTTCGCCCCGGGGATCTGGTGGGTCCTGGCACTGCTCGCCGTCGCCGGCTACTTCGACATGCTCAGTGGCCACTTCCGGAGCCTGCTGTGGAATCAATCGATCCCCGACGAGGTGCGCGGTCGCATGGCCGGGATCGAGATGCTCAGTTACTCGCTCGGACCCATGCTCGGGCAGGTGCGGAGCACGGCAGCGGCCCAGGTCTACGGACTGCGTGCATCCCTCGCCTCAGGAGGAATTCTGTGCATAGTTGCGGTTGGTGTGACGTGTGTGACACTTCCCGCCCTGTGGAAATTCGATGCGCACACCGATCCGAACGTCGCCGCGCGACGCCGAGAGGCTGACGAAGAGGGACGCACGCGCGATCCACGTCACATCAACGGACCGGATTCCGCGGAGGAATAGCACGACATCGAATCGGAAGCCGTGCGCGACACACCGGGGCGTGAAATTGCGGCGATGTCGCGAATTGGCCGCCGAATCTGCAACAGTGGATCCCGTAAAGCCCTGCCAAGGGGCAGGGAACGACCAACTGGAGGCACCGTGGCGGTCGCGAAGAAGACCACCGCGCGCAAGCGGACGGCCAAGAAGGCCCCCGCCAAGCGCGC
>CAZLZC010000011.1:13265-16351 GCA_964563825.1 uncultured Actinomyces sp. | reverse complement strand
GCGCGCAAGCGCACTGCCAAGAAGGCCGCGCCGAAGAAGGCCGCCCGCAAGGCACCTGCGCGCAAGCGCACTGCCAAGAAGGCTGCTCCGAAGCGCGCCGCAGCCAAGAAGACCGCTCGCAAGGCACCCGCGCGCAAGCGCACCGCCAAGCGGGCTCCCGCGCGCAAGCGCTAGGACCCATCAGCACGAAGGCCCGCACCATACGGTGCGGGCCTTCGTGCTTTCCTGGCTCAGATCCCTCCCCCAGGGAGGTGCCGAGCGACCTCAGTCGTCCTCGGCGTCCCACGCGTCAGATCGGGCATGCGCGCGCTCAAGTGCCGACTCGGCCTCGGCGCGGGTGGCATAGGGACCCATGCGCTCGGAGTTGGGGTCACCCGGTCCCTGCTCCACCTTCTGGGTGCGCAGGTTGTACCACCACAGGTCCTCGCCTTCGAGTCCCAGATCCACGTCGACTCCCTTCCTCGCGCCTCTCCTGGCGCCGGAGTTTCCACCCTAGCGGCGTGGGCGAGCCCGTCAGCGGCGGCTTGGCCGACGCGCACCTAGACTCTCGCCATGACCGTCACTCGGGAGCCTCTCGTGCCCGGGGTCCAGTCCCCCCGCCGCAGCGTCCCGGCCCACATCGCCCGGCCCGAATACGTCGACCGCCCGGCCCCGGCGAAATTTGTCGGATCCGAGGTCAAGGATCCCGAGACCATCGAACGGATGCGGATCGCGGGCCGGATCGCCGGCCAGGCCCTTCAAGAGGTGGGTAGGGCGGTCGCCCCCGGGGTGACTACGGACGACCTCGACCGGGTCGGGCACGAATTCCTGCTCGACCATGGCGCCTACCCATCCACCCTGGGCTACCGCGGGTTCCCCAAATCGCTGTGCACCTCGCTCAACGAGGTCATCTGCCACGGGATCCCCGATTCGACCGAGCTGGTCGAGGGCGACATCTGCAACGTCGACATCACGGCCTTCATCGGTGGCGTCCACGGCGACACGAATGCGACGTTCCTCGTCGGAGAGGTCAGTGACGAGGCGCGTCTGCTCGTCGAGCGCACCCACGAGGCCACCATGCGCGCCATCAATGCGGTAGCCCCGGGCCGCCCCGTCAATGTCATCGGCCGCGTGATCGAGAGTTACGCCAAGCGATTCGACTACGGGGTCGTGCGTGACTTCACCGGACACGGCATCGGCACGTCCTTCCACAGCGGTCTGGTCATCCCCCACTACGACGACCCGCGCTACGACACCGTCATGGAGCCGGGGATGACCTTCACCATCGAGCCCATGATCACGCTCGGGACATATGACTATGAGATCTGGGATGACAGCTGGACGGTGGTGACGCGCGATCGCCGACTGACGGCGCAGTTCGAACACACCATCCTCGTCACCGACACCGGTAGCGACATCCTCACCCTCCCCTGAAGGACGTCAGATGACCTCCCTGCCCACGACCTGGCCGCACGATGTGCTCACCCTCGGCATCGACATCGGTGGCACCGGACTCAAGGCCGCCGTGGTGGACTCCCAGGGCGTCATGGTGAGCGATCGCGTCAAGGTGCCGACTCCTTACCCATGTCCCCCGCCGCTGCTCGTCGACACCCTGACCCATCTGACCGCGCCACTCTCGGGGTATCACCGCGTGTCGGTGGGCTTCCCCGGCCTGGTGCGTCACGGCATCGTCCTCGAGGTCCCCGCCTTCTCTCGGCGGGAGTACGGCGGACCCGCCGACCCAGACCTGGCGCACCAATGGGACGGCTTCCACCTGGCCGACTCGCTGGCCCATGCCTTCAACCTGCCCACTGTCGTCGTCAACGACGCCGACATGCAGGGGGCCGCCGTGGTCCAGGGCCACGGCGTCGAATTCGTGATGACGCTCGGGACAGGTGTCGGCACAGCCCTGTTCAACGACGGCACCCTCCTCCCGCACTTCGATCTCTCACACGGCCCCTTCCGCAAGGGCATGACCTTCGACATCGCCCTTGGCGAAGCGCACCGACAGGAGATCGGGACGAAGACCTGGCGCCCGCAGGTCCGCCGCGCGATCGAGTGCTTCCACGACATGCTCTTCTTCGACCGGATCTACGTCGGCGGCGGCAATGCCCAGCGCCTCGATCCAGCGGATGTCGGCCCCAAGGGGGTTATCGTGCCCAATACGGCAGGGATCCTCGGCGGCGTGCGCATCTGGCAGATGACGGGCCGCGCGTGAGGGCGGAACGGCGTACAGGGGCGGACCGGGCATGACGCGTTGGCTGAGCGATGACGAGCAACAGGCGTGGCGCGCCTGGATCGCCGCCTCGCTCCTGCTCCCCGACCGACTCAGCCGTGAACTCCAAGAGCGTGCCGATATCTCGCTTCCCGACTATGAAATCCTCGTCTACCTGTCCGAGGCGCCCGATCGACGACTGCGCATGAGCGAGTTAGCCGATCGCACGCTGTCTTCGCGCAGCCGCCTGTCGCATCAGGTCGATCGGCTCAGCGACGCGGGCCTCGTCGACCGCCAGCCTTGCTCTGATGATCGACGTGGCTACTTCGCCGTACTCACCCCGAGCGGCTGGGATTTCCTGGTCGCCACAGCACCGATGCACGTCGAAAGCGTGCGCGAGCACCTAGTTGACGCACTCACGCCGGAAGAATTCGCGGAGTTCGGCCGACTCTGCGCGAAGGTTGCCGAGCAACTGCGCCGGCCCGCAGGCGAGACGTGCATGGACTCCGATGGCCGCACCTGACGCCAAGGCGGTCACGAAGCATCTCGCCGCCTATCCCCCTGCGCAGCGGCGAGCCCTCGAGTCCGTCCGATCGGCCGTGCACAAACTCCTCCCCGGAGCAGATGAGGTGATGGCCTGGGGCATGCCCAGTTATCGAGTCGACGGCGACCTCGTGCTGAGCTTCAGCGGATTCGCAGATCACAACAGCCTGTTTCCCGGAGCAGGCGTCGTGAAGGCGATGAGCACCGCCCTCCCCAAATACAAGACCACCAAGGGGACCATCCACCTCCCGCGCGACACAGCACCACCGCTCGCAGTCTTGCGCGCAGTGGCACGCGCGCGAATCGAAGAGATCAATGCGTCGTATCCCAAGGCCTCGGGAGTGACCAA
>CAZLZC010000011.1:7095-13165 GCA_964563825.1 uncultured Actinomyces sp. | reverse complement strand
GGGCGTCGCGGCCCGACACACTGGGGCCCGTGATCTCCATCAGCGTGCTGAGCCTCAAGGGCGGCGTGGGCAAGACCTCCGTGGCCCTCGGACTCGCGGGGGCCGCGGCCAAGCGCGGGCTCAAGGTCCTCGTCATCGATCTCGATCCGCAAGGCAACGCCACATCGATCCTCCAGGCAAGGCCTGGGCGTGCCAACGCCGCGACCGTGCTCGCCCAACCCACCGCGGAGTCCCTTCAGGCAGCGGTGACCAAGACCGCGTGGTCCTTCAAGGAGGGTCGAGTCGACGTCGTCGGAAGCGACTCCGACCTGATCCACTTCGATGCCTGGACGGGCAAGCGCAATTTCGCCCCCAAGCTCGCCCGAGCTCTGCGGCGACTCGAGGGCTACGACGTCGTTGTCATTGACTGTCCCCCGTCACTCGGCGCACTCACCCGCGAGGCTCTGGCAGCCTCGCGCCTCGCTGTCGTGGTGACCACTCCCTCCTACTTCGGTGGGCAGGGTGCGGAGCGTGCGATCGATGAGATCAATGAGATCCGCACGACCGTCAATCCCGACCTTCGTTTCGCCGGAATCGTGGTCAACCGAATGCGGGAGAAGACCGAGGAGCATCGCTATCGCAAGCGCGAGCTCATCGCGATCCATGGCCCGGGTGCCCTGCTGAAGCCGTCCATCCCCGAGCGGGTGGCCCTCCAGCAGGCGGAGAGCACCGGGGAGCCGATCGTGCTGGTGAAGTCCGCAGGGGCGCGCGACGTAGCGAAGGCCTTCGACAAGCAGATCGCGCGTCTGATCAAGATGTCGCGCGAGTCCGACGCCGACGCTTAGACGAAGTCGATCCTCAGCGTCGACCCCGGGCGGCGCGGGGCGGCGGACGAGTCGACCTGTAAGCCGGGTTCTGTCCTCGCGTGAGCGAGGGGCGATCATCCCTCTGGGACCACCGTTGCCGATGGCCTCGTGCGACCTACCAGCAGGATTGATGAGCGGGCCGCTCTCCTGCTTGGACCCTTGCGGGTCCACTTGGTCTAGCTCCGGGTGGGGTTTGCCGAGCCACCGCAGTCGCCTGCGGTGCTGGTGGTCTCTTACACCGCCGTTTCACCCTTACCCCGATTGCTCGGGGCGGTTTGCTTTCTGTGGCACTGTCCCGCGGGTCACCCCGGGTGGGCGTTACCCACCACCCTGCCCTGTGGAGCCCGGACTTTCCTCGACGCTGACATGGCCAACGCCGCGATCACCCGGTCGGCTCGTCCGCCGCGCCCCCAGGGTACCCCCGGGTTCGAAGCCCTGCGGTGGCTGTCGGTCTAGGGTGCGCCGGGGAGGTACGTGGTGAAGAAGTCGATAGGCATCGGGGTGACCCTGGCGGCGATGACCGTCGCCGTGGCGGTGCCGCCCATCATCGCCAACGCCCTCGGTCAGTCGGCCATCGCGGGAGCGCTCATCCTCCCTGTGATGGCGGGTCTCCTCCCCGCCCTTCTCGCCGATGTGCGCACGGCACTCTTCGCGTCCGGAGGCATCGCGGTCGGCAGCGCCGCCGCAGCAGCTGTCGCGGGCGATCCGCTCCTGGCCGCTCTCGTCATGGCCGCCACCGCATTCCTTGTCGGCCTCGGATGTCGATGGGGGCGTTCGAAGAACCTCATTCTGGTTCCCATCACGGTGGGGTTCATCGTCTGCGTCCCGCCGACCACGGCCGCAGACCTGCCCGTCCAGCCGCTCCTGCTGGGGGCCGCAAGCCTCGCCGCCGCGCTATGGGGCGCGGATGTCGGGTCGTTCCTCGGCAAAAAGATGCCCAAGGCGCCGCCGCAGCCTGAGATCTGGCCGCGCGTATGGGCCTATACCATCGTCCTGGCCATCCTCACGGGAATCGCCGCAGGCATCTCCGTAGCCACCGACTGGGGCCATGCCGGCGGCTGGTTCATCCTCACCGTCGTACTCGTGTTCCAGCCCTACCTCCAAGACTCCTTCCGCCGCACCGGGCAGCGTGCCGTGGGCACCGTCATCGGCGTCATCGGTGCCTACGTCGTCCACCTCCTGCTGCCCTGGTCCACCGTGGAGGTCGTCGTGGGGGCAGTGCTCATGGTCACCGCGGTCATCGTGGCGATGAACCCGAAGAATCCCTACTGGTTCTTCACCTCGCTTCTCACTCCCGCCATCGTGCTCCTCGCAGGGAGTTCGAGTGACTTCACCGAAGTCGCCACCTCGCGACTGCTCGCCACGCTGGCAGGTGCAGCCCTGTCGCTCGCCGCGGCACTACTCCTCGCCCCCATCTACCGCGCGGGCGCCAAGAAGCACGGGCACGCGCGGTACTGAGGCCGCCCCGGTCAGAGATCGTCCCACTAGCGTGGGCACATGCTCGTGCTGCTTCCGCCCAGCGAGGGCAAGTCCACGCCCGCCACCGGCCCGCGCCTGGCCCTCGCCAAGCTCAGCTTCGGCGAACTCGGTGACACCCGGAAGGCCGTCGCGGATGCGCTGATGCGACTGTGCACGGGTCCGGCTGCACGCGCGCGCACCACTCTGGGGATCTCCGCTCGCCAGGACGACGAGTTGGAGCGCAATCGGGCGCTCTTCAGCGCCCCTACAGCTCCCGCGGGCCAGGTCTACACGGGCGTGCTCTACGACGCCCTGGATCTCGACACCTTGGATGCCCGCTCTCGGAGGCGGGCCGCGAGCGACATCGCTATCGCGTCCGCGCTCTTCGGCCTGCTGCGCGTGACCGATCGCATCCCTGCCTACCGGCTATCGGGCGACACATCCCTCCCCGGGGTCGGCCGTCTCGCGGGGGTCTGGCGCGAGCCCGTTGCCGAGGCCATTCGCGCGGCCGCGGGCCGCGGTGTCGTCCTCGATCTGCGTTCGTCGGCGTACGTCGCCCTGGGCCCTGTCCCCTCCGATCTCGCCGAGCGCACCGTCGTGGCACGCGTCTTCCAGGAGAAGGGAGGTCGGCGCGTCGTCGTGAGCCACCACAACAAAGCAACGAAGGGGCGTCTCGTGCGCGCGCTCCTGGCGAAGCCGAAGCCGCGCACGGTCCCCGACCTTGCAGAGGCCGTCAGCGCATCGGGCTACCGGGTCGAGGTGGAGCCGCCGGCCGGTGACGGCAAGGCATGGACGCTCGATGTGATCGTGAAGGACCTGTGAGCTAGACGCCGAAGCCCGGGTCCACCCCGCGCAGGTGCGCGGACTCCGCGAAGCCGAAGAGCGAGGAGTTGCCATCCGCAAACCAGGCAATCGTGGTGAGCGAGCACGGGGCGAGCTCCATGCGATAGAGACTCGATAGCGGCGCATCCACGCAGATGCCCGTCATGAGCTTGATCGGCGTCACATGCGAGATGACGGCCACGCGCTGCCCTGCGTGACGTGTGAGCAGGTCACGTCGCGCGCGATCCACGCGGTCGCGACATTCGGCGAAGGACTCCCCACCCGGAGGGGCCACATCAGTCGAGGCGAGCCAGGCGGCGAGCTCCACGGGCCAGCGCTCATTGACCTCAGCGAAGGTGAAGCCGTCCCACTCACCGAAGGCGCACTCGGCGATGCCCGGCTCGATGTCGATGGCTGCGCCGGTGGCGTGAGCGACGCGTTCCGCCGTCTGGAGCGTGCGCAGCAGAGGTGAGGAGACAATCGCGTCCACGCCGCCGCGTGCGGCGATCTCGCGGGCCAGCGCCTCGGCCTGCTGCTCCCCTATGGGCGCAAGTGCGGGATCGGCGCCGCCCGAGCCGGAGAAGCGCTTCTCGAGGCTGTAGGGGGTCGCGCCGTGGCGACCCAGCAGTGTCGTCGTCGGGGTGCCGAGGTCGGTGGCCCAGCCGACCATCTTGTGCGGGCGGTGCGCCGCACGGGCCTCCTCCGCCCGCTCCTCCAGGGCATCGCCCACCACATCGTCAGCGGCCGGCAGTCCGGCGCCCACGCGACGGTCGATGCGCACGGTCTCCCCGCGCGACTGCGCATCGAGTGCCTCATTGACGAGACGATCGGCAGCGGTGTTCTGCGCACGCGGAACCCAGGTGTAGGAGACGTCCGCGCCCAACCGGCGCACGGCAAGGGCGAGCTCGCGCAGGGCGGTGTTCTTGATGGCCCAGCGGCCGCTCATCTGCTCCACGATCAACTTGGAGTCCAGGCGCGCCTCGATCCGTGCCTCCGGGTCGACCTCCAGTGCGTGCTGGATACCGGCGAGAACGCCTCGGTACTCCGCCACGTTGTTGGTGGCCTCACCGATCGTCTCTGCAACCTCGACGAGCACGCGACCGGTCTCGCCATCGCGGACCACCGTGCCGTAGGCGGCGGGGCCGGGATTGCCGCGCGACCCGCCGTCAGCCTCGACGACGAGCAGCCGCGTCACAGGCCTGATTCCGCGGTGCGGACAAGGATGCGCCGGCATTCCTCGCAGCGGATCACCTCAGCGGGCGGCGCTTCGCGAATGCGACCGAGATCCACGGGGGTCAACTCGATACGACAGCCCTCGCAGCGTCCTCGGTGAAGCGCTGCGGCGCCGATCCCGGCGTTGTCGGCGCGCAATTTGTCGTAGAGCCCCAGCAGATCGGCGGGGACGCGCTCGGCAGCCGCTGACCGCGCTGCGGCGGCGATCCCCTCCTCGTCGGCGAGGTCGGCCATGGCATTGGCGAGCGCGACCTTGGCCTCTGCGAGGTCGGCGGCGACCGTGTCGCGATCGGCCAGGAGCGCGGAGTGAGACTTCTGCGCCGCCTCCAGTCGCTCCATGACCTCGAGCTCCACGTCCTCGAGTTCCGCCTGGCGACGCGCGAGGGACTCCAACTCGTGCTGCAGGTTGGTCAGTTGCTTGGCGTCGTTGATCGTCTCGAGCAGGGCCTTGTCCTTCTCGGCGCGCTGGCGCACCAGATCGACATCGGCATCGGCCTTGCGCTGCTCCGCCTCGAGATCGCTCACGTCCACCGCAGCCCGGGTGATGTCGTCGTCCAGCGCCTTGGCAGTGGACTCGAGTGCGGCGACCCGCGCCGCCTCCGGGAGGGTCGCCCGACGATGCTTCGCCCGGTCGATCTCGAGGTCATGTTGCTGCACCTCGAGCAGGGTCAACTGGTCCTGCGGATCGGCGTTCAGAGCGCACCCCTCAGGGTCATCGCCCACGGATCGGTGGGACGAGCGGACACGACGCTGACCACCGTAGACCCCTCGGCCGCCAGATCCTCCTCGAGGAGACCGGCCGCCAGGCCGAGCCAGGGCCACTCGCTGGCCCAGTGCGCGACGTCGATGATGGCGCAGCCGCCGTCCTCGAGGTGCTCCAGCGCGCGATGGTGCTTGAGGTCCGCGGTCACCAGGACATCGGCGCCCTGGGCGCTCGCCGCCGCGAGCAGCGAGTCACCCGAGCCGCCGCACACCGCCACGCGGCGCACCCGCCGGGAGAGGTCACCCGCGACACGTACTCCGTGATGGGTCTGCGGCAGGGCGCTGGCGACCGTCGCGGCGAAGTCCGCGAGCGTCGGTGCGTCGGTGAGGTCACCGATGCGTCCCAGGCCTGTGGAAGCCGACTCCCCCGCAGGCATGAGCGGCTTCGGGGATGTCAGACCCAGGGCAGCCGCCAGGGCATCCGAGACACCCGGATCGGCAACGTCCGCATTCGTGTGCGCGCAGTAGAGCGCGATGCCAGCTCCAATGAGCCGGTGGATAATCCGCCCCTTTGCGGTCGTGGCCGATACCGAGTGGACTCCGGTGAGGAAGAGCGGATGGTGCGTGACGACGAGGTCGGCATTGCAGGCCAGCGCCTCGTCGACCACGTGCTCGACCGGATCGACCGCCCACAGGATGCGCTCCACTCGCGCGGCGGGATCACCGCATACGAGACCCACGGCGTCCCAGGGCTCAGCGGTGGACGGGGGGTAGCGCCTCTCGAGCGCGGCAACCACCTGCGCGAGGGATGAGGCCGAGGTCATGCCGCGAGGCTATCGCCGCTAGCCTCATGGCCCGCGGGCCTGTAGCTCAGTTGGTAGAGCACTTCCCTTACAAGGAAGGGGTCGTCGGTTCGAGGCCGGCCGGGCCCACCAGGGATCCCGCATCGCGGGGATGTCTCGCAGGGAGGATGCGGTCGGCAGGGTCTCGGGCCCCAGCCGACCGCATCC
>CAZLZC010000011.1:5885-6995 GCA_964563825.1 uncultured Actinomyces sp. | reverse complement strand
CTCATCGAGGGCGCCGTACGCGCGTGCCACCTCACCGTGTGGCCAGAAGTCGCTGAGGAGCGGGAAGCCGAGACCCTCGGCGTCGTCGAGGGCACGCAGGACGAACATCGAGTCGCACGAGAGTCCCCACACGTGCGCCTGTGCCTCGGCGGCGACATCGCGCAGCGCAAGCAGCTCGTCGTGGCACACAGGGGTGAATGCCGCGGGGAAGAAGACGATGAGGACCGGCCCCACCTGAGCCGACAGCGATGTGGGATGGCCGTGCTGGTCGGGAAGGGTGAAGTCGGGCGCGACGTCGCCGATGTGCAGGACCACCTCGGACCTCGCTCCCTGGGCTCACTCGCGGCAGGATGTCAGCGTGACGCTACTCCCCCGGGACCTCGCACCCGAGCCGGGCGATCGCGGCCGTGTGAGCTCAGACCTCAGCGGCACCCTCGCGGACACGGTCGGTGCCTGGGACGACCTGCTTGCCGTCGTGACCGACGTGGACCCAGCGGCTCCCACGCGCAAGCCCGGTCGCAATGCTGCCCGCACGCTCGTCGTCCTCGGATCATGGCCCGAGGGAAGGGCTCTCCCCGACATTCGACGCGATGCGCTAGATGGCGTCACGACAGCGGAGCCCCTGGATGCCATCGAAGGCCGCGTGATCGCCGCCCACTCGGATGACACACGCGATGCACTGATGCACTCCTTGCAACGAGCACGAGATGAAGTCGTCGCATGGGCAGCATCGCCCGACGTCTCACGCGAGGCACTGCTTCCTGTGGCGGGCCCCCTCGGTGTGGTGCCACTCGGCACGCTTGTCGCGGCTACGGCGTACCAGTGCGCTGTCGCCGCGCGGGATCTCGCGCCTGCCGGGGTGCATGCGACTCCCGCACTTCTCGGCCACGGACTCGCTGCCCTGATCGACACGGTCGGAGCGGTGGCCTCCCAGCAGCAGGCAACCCTGTCCCTCACCGCCCGCACGCCGCAGGTGAGCATCGGCACCGGTGCGCGCGGTTGCGACTGGCGCACCATCCCCGTGACCGCGTCGGAAGGCCCGACGCTCACCTGCGATGCGGGGTTGCTGCTCGACATTGCGGCCGGACGCGCATCCGCGCCCGCCGCCTA
>CAZLZC010000011.1:0-5785 GCA_964563825.1 uncultured Actinomyces sp. | reverse complement strand
GTCAGCGGCGTCCCACGCGCGGAGCGACGAGCCGAGTGCCCTGCCAGTCGCGACCGGCACTCACCGTGGATGTCTGCTGCAGGCCCGCGGTCGGTGCGGCGTCGGAGATGTCCTCGGCTTCGACATGACCCTCGCGTCCCGGCTTGGGCGTGAGGAGCCACACGACGCCGTGATCGGCCAGCGGCCCGATCGCATCCACGAGCGCATCGACGAGATCGCCGTCGTCCTCACGCCACCAGATGAGGACCACGTCCACGACATCGTCGTAGTCCTCATCGACGAGTTCGACGCCCTCGGCCGCCGCAAGTGCCTGGCGCAGCTCTCCGTCGGAGTCGCCGTCAGCCCCGATTTCCCAGACGACGGCACCGGGCGCGATGCCCAAGGCGCCGAGGAGCGACGCAGTTTCGCCGCTCACGGCCTCCTCCTAACCCGTCGACCCACAGGCGTAGTTCAGCGGACCACGGGCCCCGGCGCAACCAACTCGGGCGTATTCATGGCGCCGATGTGCCCGACGGAACGACCGGACGGGGCCGCTTGGCCGTCCCGCGGGCCCCTTGGGAGCTCTACTCGCGCGTAGCCGGGCCGCGACAGCGCCCTCGGCGCTCGTGCGCGAGGATGGTCCCCATCGACCGTTGCCCGGCGACCCTGGGCACCCCGGCGAAGGGCAGGACATGTCAACCGGCTTCGACCCGCTCCGTCAGCAGCCTCTCCTCGCAGGCGGCCTGCCCACGCAGTACGTCGATGTGGATCCCGAGGAGACCTCCGAGTGGACCGGCTCCCTCGACCAGGTCATCGATGGATCGGGTTCCTACCGAGCCCGCTACCTCATGCTCGCCCTGCTCCGCCGTGCGGCTGAGCGCAACCTCGGCGTCCCCAGCCTGCGCTCCACGGACTACATCAACACCATTTCACCCGAGATGGAGCCGTGGTTCCCCGGCGATGAGACCCTCGAGCGCCGCATCCGCGAATTCATCCGCTGGAACGCCGCCATCATGGTGCACCGCGCCCAGCGCCCCGGCATCAGCGTCGGTGGGCACATCTCGACGTACGCGTCGTCCGCATCGCTCTACGAGGTGGGCTTCAATCACTTCTTCCGCGGCCCCGACGCCCCGGGCGGCGGGGATCAGGTCTTCTTCCAGGGGCATGCCTCCCCCGGCATCTACGCACGCGCTTTCCTCGAGGGCAGGCTCACCGACGGCCAGATGGACGGCTTCCGCCAGGAGCTGTCGCACCCCAGCGGTGGGCTGCCGTCGTACCCTCACCCGCGCCTGATGCCGTGGTTCTGGCAATTCCCCACTGTCTCCATGGGCCTCGGCCCGCTGTCGGCGATCTACCAGGCGCGCTTCAACAAGTACCTGCACGACCGCGGCATCAAGGACACCTCGCAGCAGCGCGTGTGGGCCTTCCTCGGCGACGGCGAGATGGACGAGGTCGAGTCGATTGGCGGAATCGGCCTGGCCGCGCGCGAGGAACTCGACAACCTCGTCTTCGTCGTCAACTGCAATCTGCAGCGACTCGACGGCCCGGTGCGAGGCAACGGCAAGATCATCCAGGAACTGGAGTCGATCTTCCGCGGCGCGGGGTGGAATGTCATCAAGGTCATCTGGGGTCGCAAGTGGGATGAGCTCCTCGCCAAGGATCGCGATGGCGCCCTGGTCAACCTGATGAACTCCACGCCGGATGGTGACTTCCAGACCTACAAGGCCGAAAGCGGCGGCTTCATCCGCGAGCACTTCTTCGGCCGGGATCCGCGCACGGCCAAACTCGTCGAGGGCTGGACCGATGACGAGATCTGGAGCCTGCAGCGCGGTGGTCACGACTACCGCAAGATGTACGCCGCCTACAAGGCTGCGACCGAGACCACCGGGCAGCCGACCGTCATCCTCGCCAAGACGATCAAGGGCCACACGCTCGGCCCGCACTTCGAGGGCCGCAATGCCACGCACCAGATGAAGAAGCTGTCGCTGGACGACCTCAAGCTCTTCCGCGACCGACTGCATATCCCGATCTCGGACGCCGAGCTTGGTGACGGCTACCTGCCGCCGTACTACCACCCGGGCCCCGACTCGGAGGCCTTCACCTACATGATCGATCGTCGTCGTCGTCTCGGTGGCTCCGTGCCCGAGCGACGCACGCGCGCCGCAGCACTCCCACTCCCCGGGCCCGAGACCTACGAGGTGATGCGCCGCGGGTCGGGCAAGCAGCCGGTGGCGACAACGATGGCCTTCGTGCGACTGCTCAAGGACCTCATGCGCGACAAGGGCATCGGGGCGCACTTCGTGCCGATCATCCCGGATGAGGCGCGCACCTTCGGCATGGATTCGCTCTTCCCGACGGCGAAGATCTACCACCCGGGTGGCCAGCAGTACATCTCCGTTGATCGCGAGCACGTGCTCAACTACCAGGAGTCACCCGACGGGCAGATCCTGCACGAGGGAATCAATGAGGCCGGGTCGGTGGCGTCCTTCATCGCGGCCGGGTCGTCGTACTCCACTCACGGCGTCCCCATGATCCCCGTTTACACCTTCTATTCCATGTTCGGCTTCCAGCGCACGGGCGATGCCTTCTGGCAGGCGATGGACCAGATGGTGCGCGGCTTCGTGCTGGGCGCGACCGCCGGCCGCACCACGCTCAACGGCGAGGGCCTGCAGCACGAGGACGGGCATTCGCTGCTGCTGGCGTCGACCAACCCGGCTGCCGTGGCCTATGACCCGGCGTACGGCTACGAGATCGGTCACATCGTCGCCGACGGCCTGCGTCGGATGTACGGCGAAGCGCAGGAGGACGTCTTCTACTACCTCACCGTCTACAACGAGCCCTACCCGCAGCCGGCCGAGCCGGAAGGTGTCGACGTCGAGGGGATCCTCGCCGGCATGCACCTGGTCTCGCCCGGTGAAGGAGAGGGGCCCCGGACCCAGATCCTTGCCTCCGGTGTCGCCGTCAACTGGGCGCTGGAGGCGCAGCGCCTCCTGCGCGAGGACTGGAGCGTCGAGGCCGACGTGTGGTCGGTGACGTCATGGAATGAACTACGCCGCGAGGCACTCGACGTTGAGCGCCACAACTTCCTCAACCCCCTGGAAGAGCCGCAGGTTCCCTACGTCACGCGCCGACTCGACGGGCGAGGCGATCTCGTCGTCGGCGTCTCGGACTGGATGACCACGGTTCAGGATCAGATCCGCACCTGGGTGCCCGGCGAGTACCGCACCCTGGGCACCGACGGATGGGGGATGTCCGACACGCGAGGCGCGCTGCGACGCCACTTCCTCGTCGATGCGGAGTCCATCGTCGTGCGCACACTCACGGGACTGGCCGACCGGGGCGAGATCGATCGTCAGGACCTCGCAAAGGCCATCGACCGTTATCGCTTGATGGATCCGGCGGCTGCGGACGCGGGCAATACCGAGGGATCAGGATGACGTCCAGCGACCCGAAGCGCTTCCTGAAGTACCTCGATGCCGAGCGCAAGGCGTCGATGCTCTACCGCGCGCTCGCCGAGGCCAGCGATGGCGAGCGCCGTGAGGCTCTGCTCGAGCTCGCAGACATCGAGGATGAGCACGCAACCCACTGGGCGGCCAAGCTCCAGGAGTACGGCGTTCCCATCCCCCCTGCGCCGACGGCACTCGATCCTGACGATGCCGCGATGGTGGCGCGGGCCCGCGCTGCGGGGATGGACGACGTGCTCGCGCACCTGGAGGAAGCCGAGGGCGCCGACGCGGGGATGTACGACGACGAGCCCGAGGCACCCGACTCGATGTCTGCGGACGAGCGTGAGCATGCGGAGACATTCCGCCGCCTGCGCGAGCACGCCCCCGCGACTGCGGCGATCGACCGCGGCGTGATCTCGGCTGACGGATCAGTCGACTTCGGGGAGCAGTGGCATCGCGTCGACGCCTCCGGGACCGTGCGTGCGGCGATCTTCGGCATCAGCGACGGCCTGGTGTCCAACACCGCCCTGGTCATGGGCTTCGCCGGCACCGGCACCGACAACGGCGTGGTGCTCTTCGCCGGCATCGCCGGCCTGCTCGCGGGCGCGTTCTCCATGGCGGCGGGTGAATACGTCAGCGTGGCCAGCCAGCGTGACCTCTTCGCCCGCGAGCTGGAGATGGAAGCGCGCGAATTGCGCGAGAAGCCCGAGGAGGAGCGCAAGGAGCTCGAGCTCATCTATCGGGCCAAGGGCATGGACCGCGCCACCGCCAAGGCTGCGACCGACCGGATCTTCGCTGACCCCAAGGTGGCACTCGACACGTTGGCGCGCGAGGAGCTGGGGCTCAACCCCGATGAGCTCGGCAACCCCTACAAGGTCGCCTTCTCCAGCTTCCTTGCCTTCGCCATCGGCGCCTTCGTCGTGGTGCTCCCCTACCTCCTCGCCGCGATCTGGCCCTCCGTCTTCGGCAGCGGCATCGTGCCCCTTGCCCTCGCGGTGACACTCGCGGCTGTCGCCCTCCTCGTCGTCGGTGGCCTCGTGGGCCGGTTCTCCGGACGAGGAGTCGTCCGCGGCGCGGTCCGGCAATTCACCGTGGGCGCGCTCGCGGCCGGGGTGACCTTCCTCATCGGTCGCGTCATCGGCGACCTCACGGGCCTGAGTTCCGCCGGCCTGGGCTAGTGGCGGCAACCACCCGATCGACCACTGCACGGCGACTCGAGAGAGCGTCGGGCCAACTGGCGACGACTGTCACCGCGCACCTGGACGACCGCCTGGAGTGGTTCCGCGACCTGCCACCCGACGAGCGCTCCTGGGTCGCCCTCATCGCACAGGCCGGCATCACCGGTGTCATCGCGTGGTACCGCGAGCCCGATCAGGCGCGAGCCAGCGCTCTCGACGTCTTCAGCGCCGCACCACGCGAACTCGCCGGAGCCATCACGCTGGAGCAGACGGTCGAGATGGTTCGCTGCACGGTCGACCTCCTCGAGCAGGCCCTGCCGGAGATCGCCGGGCCGGATGCTGCAGCCGGCGTACGCGACGCCGTCCTCAGCTACTCGCGCGAAATCGCCTTCGCCGCCGCCGAGGTCTACGCCCGCGCCGCCGAGGCACGCGGGGCCTGGGATGCGCGCCTCGAGGCACTTGTCATGGAGTCGCTGCTCCGCGATGAGGCCGACCCCTCCATCCTCGCGCGTGCTGGGGCCCTGGGCTGGCCCGCCGGTGCGGGAGGCACCGTGCTCGTCGGGCCGCCACCGGACGCTGACAGCGCGGGAGGCCTGCAGGTGATGCGTCTCGCCGCCGAGCACCACGGCATGGCCCTGCTCACCGCTCTGCACGGCGATGCTCTGGTGGTGCTCGCAGCCGGCCCGGGCGACGACGAACGCACCGCGCGACTGCTGTCACCGCACTTCGGAACCGGCCCCGTGGTCATCGGCCCGCGAGCGGCTGACACCGCATCGATGCCCGCGTCGTGCTCGACCGCGGTGAGCGCGTACGCCGCGGCGCGGGGATGGCCAGATGCGCCCCGACCCGTGGCCGCGGACGACCTGCTCCCGGAGCGCGCCCTGGCGGGTGAGGAGCGGGCCCGGCGACGGCTCGTCTCGGATCTGGAGGCGGTGCTCGCCGACCCCGATCTGCGGCAGACCCTCGAGGTGCACCTCGAGCGGAGGACAAGCCTGGAGGGGACCGCGCGCGTGCTCTTCGTGCACCCCAACACCGTGCGGTATCGCCTGCGCCGCATCGAAGACCTCACCGGTCGGTCTCCCGGGGAGCCTCGCGACGCCCTGGCCCTGAGACTGGGCCTGATCCTTGCTCGGTTGTAGGGTTCCTACAAATCTCCACCGGAGACATTGGCGGCCCCTCACG
>CAZLZC010000010.1:20250-29916 GCA_964563825.1 uncultured Actinomyces sp. | reverse complement strand
CCGGCGCCGATTGTGCGGCTAGGAGCGAGTGAGACTGCACCGCAGCCGCACAATTCCGGCCGCGGCTCGGGTGGAGCCTGAGCCCACACCGCCGGGACCGGGTGGAACCCGGCATGCCGTGTCGGCGCGCCGCTGGGAGGATCACCCCATGCCTCGCGCCGATCTCGACAAGCAGCCCACCGAGGTCGCGGCGATGTTTGACGAGGTGGCTGAGCGCTACGACCTCACGAACGACGTACTGGCCCTGGGCCAGACCCGCCTCTGGCGCCGGGCGGTCGTCAACGCGGTCGCCCCGAGGCCGGGGGAGCGGATCCTCGACCTCGCGGCCGGCACGGGCACCTCCAGCGCCCCATTGGCCGCCAGAGGAGCGACCGTCGTCCCGTGCGACTTCTCCCTGGGCATGCTCCGGGTCGGGCGTAGGCGGGAGCCGGCCCTGTCCTTCGTGGCCGGTGATGCGCTGCGCCTGCCCTTCGAAGACGCTGCCTTCGATGCCGTCACGATCTCCTTCGGGCTGCGCAACACGGTCGACCCCGAGGCGGCTCTCGCCGAGATGGCCCGGGTGACGCGGCCGGGAGGCCGCCTCGTGGTGTGCGAGTTCTCGCACCCGGCGTTCGGGCCCTTCCGCACCGTCTACTCCCGGTATCTGATGGGCGCTCTACCCGGCATCGCGCGCCGGGCCTCCTCCAACCCTGACGCCTACGTCTACCTCGCCGAGTCGATCCGGGCATGGCCCGATCAGGCAGAACTGGCGGTCATCATGGGGCGGTCCGGCTGGCACGATGTCGAATGGCTGAACCTGACCGGCGGCATCGTCGCCCTGCACCGGGGTCGCCGCTGACGTCCTGAGCCCGTAGATAGACTGCGGCCGCGTCGGACACGAAGGTCCGCGTGATCGCTCGCAGGAGGGCCCGGGTGGGTCCCGGGCCTGTTTCGGAGGAGTGTGGTGAGTTCCTACGCGCCGATCCTCGTCCTCGGCCTCCTCGCAGCCGGCTTCGCCGTTTTCAGTGTGACGCTCACCACGTTTACGGGCCCTAAGCGCTACAACCGGGCCAAGGTCGACGCCTACGAGTGCGGCATCGACCCCACCCCCCAGCCCATGGGTGGCGGACGATTCCCCGTGAAGTACTACCTCACGGCAATGATGTTCATCATTTTCGACATCGAAATCGTCTTCCTCTACCCCTGGGCCGTCGCCTTCGACCAATTGCCGCTCTTCGTGTTCCTGGCGATGATGTTGTTCCTGTTCAACCTCACCGTGCCGTACGTCTACGAATGGCGTCGCGGCGGACTGGATTGGGACTGACGCCATGGGACTCGAAGAGAAGCTTCCGTCCGGAGTTCTGCTCACAACCGTCGAGAAGGTTGCGGGGTACGCCCGCAAGGGCTCCCTTTGGCCCGCGACCTTCGGCCTGGCCTGCTGCGCGATCGAGATGATGGCGACCGGTGGCCCGCGCTACGACATCGCCCGCTTCGGCATGGAGGTCTTCCGGGCCTCGCCGCGACAGGCGGATCTCATGATCGTCGCCGGCCGCGTCAGCCAGAAGATGGCACCGGTGCTGCGTCAGATCTACGACCAGATGCCCAACCCCAAGTGGGTCCTCGCGATGGGTGTCTGCGCGAGCAGCGGTGGCATGTTCAACAACTACGCGATCGTTCAGGGCGTCGACCATGTCGTGCCTGTTGATATGTATCTGCCCGGTTGCCCCCCGCGTCCGGAGATGCTCATCGACGCCATCCTGAAGATCCACGATCAGATCCAGGACATGAAGCTCGGTGCCAATGCGGTGCGCGAGCAGGAGCAGGCGGAACTCGCTGCTCTCACCGCGAGCCCGACACTGGAGATGCGAGGCCTGCTGCGATGAGCGACCAGCAGCCTGTGTCGCCGGCCGAGGCCGGTCTCGAGATCGCCTCGAGCGCGACAACCATGCCGGAAGGCGTGCGCGAGCTCGAAGTCATCGGCGTACGCCATGGCGCCTTCTCAGCGCAGGATGGCGGAGACACCTCTGGCTTCGGTGGCCTGGTGGCCCCCATCGTCATGCCGGGACCGACCGAGCGCCCCTACGGCGAGTGGTTCGACGCAGCGGCCGATGAGATCGAACTCGCCCTGGCGGATCACGGTCTGCCGATGACCACCGCGGTCGAGAAGGTCGTGGTGGACAGGGGCGAGATCACCTTCTTCGTCCGCCGGGAGCACCTGCTGGCGTTCGCCTCCGTCCTGCGCGACGAGCCCGCCCTGCGCTTCGAGATGTGCATGGGCGTCAACGGCGTCCACTACCCGGGAGACGCCGGTCGCGAGCTGCATGCGGTCTATCCCTTCCAGTCGGTGACCCACAACCGCCGGATCCGCGTCGAGGTGACCTGCCCGGACGCCGATCCTCGTATCCCATCGATCACCTCGGTCTACCCGGCCAATGACTGGCACGAGCGCGAGACCTACGACTTCTTCGGCATCATCTTTGAGGGCCATCCCGCACTGACCCGTATCGAGATGCCGGATGACTGGCCTGGCCACCCGCAGCGCAAGGACTACCCGCTCGGCGGCATCCCTGTCGAATACAAGGGCGCCGAGGTCCCGCCACCCGACCAGCGGAGGGCATACACCTGATGACGACCGACCAGAGCATCGCTGACGAGGGCATCGTCTACGAAGGCGAACTGCCCGCAGAGGACCCCTACGCACTGTCATACGAGACAGGCCAGGGCACCGTCTACACCGTCTCCGGAGGGGACTGGGACTCCATTTCGTCGCCCGACGAGGGCGAGCGTGAGCGCATCGTGGTCAACATGGGCCCGCAGCACCCCTCCACGCACGGAGTCCTCCGTCTCATCCTCGAACTCGAGGGTGAGACGGTCATCGACACCCGTTGCGGCATCGGCTACCTGCACACGGGCATCGAGAAGAACATGGAGTACCGCACCTGGACCCAGGGTGTGACCTTCGTGACCCGCATGGACTACCTCTCGCCCTTCTTCAATGAGACGGCGTACTGCCTGGGGGTCGAGAAGCTCCTCGGTGTCACCGACCAGATCCCTGAGCGCGCGACCACGATTCGCGTCCTCATGATGGAGCTCAACCGCATTTCCTCCCACCTCGTGGCCCTCGCCACCGGCGGCATGGAGCTCGGCGCACTCACCGCGATGACCTTCGGCTTCCGCGAGCGTGAGCTCATCCTCGACATCTTCGAGATGGTGACGGGGCTGCGCATGAACAGCGCCTTCGTCCGCCCGGGTGGAGTCGCGCAGGACATCACCGACGACCAGGTCGCGCGTATCCGCGAGACGCTGCCGCTCCTGCGTAAGCGCATGAAGGACACCACCGATCTCCTGGTGGACAACGCCATCTGGATGGGTCGCACGGTCGGGGTGGGCTACCTCGACCTCGCGGGCTGCATGGCGCTCGGGATCACCGGCCCGCTCCTGCGCAGCACCGGCCTGCCACATGACCTCCGCAAGGCTCAGCCCTACTGCGGCTACGAGACCTACGAGTTCGCGGTGCCCACCCAGGACACCTGCGATGCGTACGGCCGCTTCCTCATCCGCGTCGCCGAGATGCAGGAGAGCATCAAGATCGTCGAGCAGGCTCTCGATCGCCTCCGGCCGGGGCCCGTCATGGTGGAGGACAAGAAGATCGCGTGGCCAGCACGCCTGTCGATCGGCGGCGACGGGCAGGGCAACTCCCCGGAGCACATCAAGGAGATCATGTCCCAGTCGATGGAGGCACTCATCCATCACTTCAAGCTGGTCACCGAGGGCTTCAATGTCCCTGCGGGTCAGGTCTACTCCGCGATCGAATCGCCGCGCGGCGAGCTCGGTGTGCACATCGTGAGCGATGGCGGCACTCGCCCGTACCGCGTGCACTTCCGGGACGCGTCGTTCAACAACCTGCAGTCCACGGCTGCGATGTCCAACGGCAGCATGATTTCTGACGTCATTGCCGCCGTGGCGAGCATCGATCCGGTCATGGGCGGGGTGGACCGCTGATGGCCTACGACGAGAGCGTCATGTCGCAGATGAGCGAGATCATCGCGCGCTACCCCCATTCCCGGTCCGCGGTGATGCCCCTGCTGCATCTCGCGCAGAGCATCGACGATGAGATCACCCCTGAGGCAATGCAGGTCATCGCCGAACAACTCGGCCTCACCACGGCCGAGGTCACCGCGGTCGCGACCTTCTACACGATGTACAAGCGCCGTCCGGTGGGCAAGCACCACATTGGTGTGTGCACCAACACTCTCTGTGCGCTCCTCGGTGGTGACGCCGTCTACGACGCGATCTCGGATCGCCTCGGCGCCGGCCACGACGAGCGCGACGCCGACGGCACCTTCTGGCTCGAGCGCATCGAATGCCAGGCCGCGTGCACGCACGCCCCCGTCATGACTGTCGACTGGGAGTTCATGGACTGCCAGACCCCCCAGAGCGCCCTCGACGTCATCGATCGGCTCGCCCGCGGAGAAGAAGTTGTCTCGACGCGCGGGCCGGTTATCCGTGACTTCCAGGCCACCGAGCACACACTCGCCTTCCCCGTCGATGGACTGGCGGGCGAGGGCGGCGAGGCCGACGCGATCATGCTCGCCGGTCTCACCTACGCACGCGAACACGGCATGAGCGCACCGGTGCCGGGGGAGGGATCCGCATGACACCGCTTACCCCGGTCATCACCGCCCATTGGGATGTGCCCGACTACTTCACGCTCGAGGGCTATCGCCGCCACGGCGGTTACGCCGCCCTGCCCAAGGCCCTCGGCATGGATCCTGACGCGATCATCGGCACGGTCAAGGACACGGGCCTGCGTGGTCGCGGGGGAGCTGGCTTCCCGACCGGGCTGAAGTGGAGCTTCGTCCCGCAGAACGACGGCAAGCCCCACTACCTCGTGGTCAATGCGGATGAATCCGAGCCGGGTGCCTGCAAGGACGTCCCGATCATGATGGCCAACCCGCATGCGCTCATCGAGGGCGTCATCATTTCTTCCTACGCCATCCGGGCCAATCACGCGTTCATCTACATCCGCGGCGAGGTGCCCCAGGCGATTCGTCGCGTGGCCACGGCGATCGCCGAGGCGGAGCGTGCCGGCTTGGTAGGCGACAACATCCTCGGTTCCGGATTCAGCCTGCGCATCACCGTGCACTCGGGTGCGGGCGCCTACATCTGCGGTGAAGAGACGGCTCTCCTTGACTCCCTCGAGGGATACCGCGGTCAGCCGCGCCTCAAGCCGCCGTTCCCCGCCACGCACGGCCTCTACGCCGTGCCCACCGTGGTCAACAACGTCGAGACGATCGCCAACATCCCGTGGATCATCAACAACGGCGTGGAGTGGTTCCGGCAGTTCGGCACGGAGAAGTCCCCGGGCTTCAAGGTCTTCGCCGTGTCCGGGCATGTCGCCCGCCCCGGCATCTATGAGGCTCCCCTCGGCATCACCATGCGCGAGCTGCTCGATTACGCCGGAGGCGTGGTCGGTGGTGACGGCACCGTGAAGTTCTGGATTCCCGGAGGCTCGTCGGTGCCCATGCTCACCGCCGATCATCTCGACACCCCGCTCACCTACGAGGCCATGGCGGAGGCCGGCACGATGCTCGGCACGGGCACGCCGATGGTCTTCAACAGCACCATCAGCGTCGTCAAGGCCGTGACCCGCTGGCTGGAGTTCTACAAGCACGAGTCGTGTGGCAAGTGCACACCGTGCCGCGAGGGCACCTACTGGATCACGGGCGTCCTCGAGCGCTTCGAGCACGGACACGGCACCGATGCCGATATGGATCTGCTCGTGGAGGTGTGCGGCAACATCGCCGGTCGCTCCTTCTGCGCTCTCGGCGATGCCGCTGCGACCCCCTACCCTGCGGCCCTGAAGTACTTCCGCGACGAGTTCGAGGCCGCGACCCACACGCCCGTCGACGAGGCCTTCCCGCCGGCGGCTTCCTACGTCTTCGGTGAGGTGGCCGCGCGATGACCATCGCCCCGCAGAGTCCTGCCGGTGTCGCCCCCGCCGACGTCGTGACGGTGACCGTCGACGGCATCGAGGTGCGCGTGCCCAAGGGCATGCTCGTCATCCGTGTCGCCGAGCTCATGGGTATCGAGATCCCACGCTTCTGCGATCACCCGCTTCTCGATCCTGTCGCCGCATGCCGCATGTGCCTCATCGAGATCGAGGGCCAGGCCAAGCCTCAGCCTGCTTGCGCCATTGCCGTGACCGACGGGATGGTCGTGCGCACCCAGCGCACATCCCCCATGGCCGACACGGCACAGGAGGGGGTGATGGAGTTCCTCCTCCTCAACCATCCTCTCGACTGCCCCGTGTGCGACAAGGGCGGCGAGTGCCCCCTTCAGAACCAGGCGATGACCGCCGGCCGCGGCACCTCGCGCTTCGAAGAGGAGAAGCGCACCTTCGAGAAGCCGATCAACATGAGCGCGCAGATCCTGCTCGACCGCGAGCGATGCGTCTCCTGCGCGCGGTGCACGCGCTTTGCCGAACAGATCGCGGGCGATCCCATGCTCGAGCTCCTCGAGCGCGGCGCCAAGCAGCAGGTCGGCATCGCGCCCGACCAGCCCTTCGACTCCTACTTCTCGGGCAACACCATCCAGATCTGCCCCGTGGGAGCGCTCACGAGCTCCCTCTACCGCTTCCGGGCGCGGCCGTTCGACCTGGTCAGCACGCCGACCACGTGCGAGCACTGCGCATCCGGCTGCTCGCTGCGCACCGACGTGCGCCGCGGCGTCGTGACGCGTCGCCTCGCGTGGGATGACCCCGAGGTCAACGAGGAGTGGAACTGCGACAAGGGGCGCTTCGCCTTCATCTACACGAATGCGGGTCGCATCGCCTCTCCCCTCGTGCGCGAAAACGGCGAACTACGCCCTGCCTCGTGGCCGGAGGCGCTCGATGTCGCGGCTCGCGGCCTGGCAGCCGCCCGCGGTCGATCGGGAGTCCTCACCGGTGGTCGCCTCACGCGTGAGGACGCCTACGCCTACTCGAAGTTCGCGCGAGTGGCCATGGGCACCGGGGACATCGACTTCCGCGCCCGCGTCGCCAGCGACGAAGAGGCGCAGTTCCTCGCATCGTCGGTCGCCGGCAAGCCGCTCGGGCCGACGTACGCCGATCTCGACAAGGCTCCCTCCGTCCTGCTCGTCGGCCTGGAGCCCGAGGACGAGTCGCCGATCATCTTCCTGCGACTGCGCGCTGCCACACGCAAGGGCGGTCCCCGCGTCGTCTCCCTGTCCCCCGTGTGCACACGCGGCATGGACAAGATGAACGCCGAATGGTGGGCCGTCCAGCCAGGCGGCGAGGCCGTTGCCCTGCGCCGACTGATGGGTGGGGAGCAGGCTGCCGACACGCTGGCCGCACTGCGGCAGCCCGGAGCGGTCATCCTCGTCGGTGAGCGCATGGCGGGTGTCCCCGGCGCCCTCTCGGCGGCCGCGGAGCTTGCGTCCACCACGGGTGCGCGTCTCGGCTGGGTTCCCCGCCGTGCGGGCGAGCGCGGTGCGCTCGATGCGGGTGCGCTCGCGGGTCTCCTGCCCGGTGGCCGCCCGGCGAATGACGCTCGCGCGCGCGAGGAGGTCGCCGTCGTCTGGGGCGTGGACCCCAGCAGCCTGCCCGCGGGCGGTCGCGCGAGCCAGGCAATCGTCGACGAGATTCTCGGTGACGGTGCGCGCGTGGAGCGCGACGAGCAGCGCAGCATTGACGCGCTGCTGGTTGCGGGACTCGAGGTGGCCGACCACGCGCGTGCCGAGGACCTGCGACGCGCGATCGCCGCGGTTCCCTTCGTCGTCGCACTCTCCGCGCACCACAACGAGGTGACCGAGGCAGCCGACGTGGTCTTCCCCGTCGCCGTCGTGGCCGAGAAGGCCGGCTCGTTCACCGACTGGGAAGGCCGCAACAAGCCGTTCTCCGCTGCCATCCACGGAGCGCAGTCCATCTCCGACGGGCGAGTCCTCGCCATGGTCGCCGATGTCATGGATGTGCCCTTTGGCACCGGCGATGTCAGTGCCCTGCGCAGTGAGATGGAACGCCTGGGCATGTGGTCGGGTGAGCGCCCCGCGGCACCCTCCGTGACGCCCGCCCTTGCTGACGCCCCAGGCACGATGGCTCTGGCCACCTGGCGACTCCTCCTCGACGCCGGCGCGATGCAGGAGGGCGAGCCGCACCTGGCGGCCACCGCGCGGCCGACCGAGGCGCTCATGGGAGCTGAGACCGCGCGGGCGCTCGGCCTCGCTCAGGCGTCCAGCGTGGTCGTGTCCACGGACGAGGGATCGATCGAACTCCCCGTGTGCATCGCCGACGTCGTCGAAGGCGCGGTGTGGATCCCGATGACCTCCGAGGGCTCGCGAGCCCTCGCCATCGGTGCATCGCACGGCTCACGGGTGCGCGTCACGGGAGGTAGGGCATGAGCGGGATGACCTTCAACGACCCCTGGTGGCTGGTGCTGCTCAAGGTCCTCGCGATCTTCGTCATGCTCGTGCTCCTCACTCTCTTCACCATCTGGTGGGAGCGCCGCGTCGTGGCACGCATGCAGTCGCGCGTCGGCCCGAACCGTGTCGGCCCCTTCGGCCTGCTGCAGTCCCTGATGGACGGCTTCAAGCTGGCACTGAAGGAGGAGATCATCCCCAAGACGGCACATCGGGCCGTCTACTGGATCGCGCCGGTGATCTCGGCGACGATGGCGTTCATCGCCTTCGCCGTGATCCCCTTCGGTCCGATGGTGAGCATCTTTGGCGTCGAGACCCCGCTCCAACTCACCGACTTCCCCGTTTCGGTGCTCTACGTCCTCGCCGTAGCGTCCATCGGCATTTACGGCATCGTGCTCGCCGGCTGGTCTTCGGGATCGACGTACCCGCTGCTCGGTGGCCTGCGCTCGTCGGCGCAGATGATTTCCTACGAGCTCGCGATGTCCATGTCCTTCGTGGCGGTCTTCCTCTACGCCGGCTCGATGTCCACCTCGGCGATCGTGGCCGCCCAGGAGCCGATCTGGTACGCCGTGATCCTGCTGCCCTCCTTCCTCATCTACGTGACGGCGATGGTGGGCGAGACCAACCGCGCACCGTTCGACCTGCCCGAGGCCGAGGGCGAACTCGTCGGCGGATTCCACACGGAGTACTCGTCGCTGAAGTTCGCGCTGTTCTTCCTCGCGGAGTACATCAACATGGTCACCGTCTCCGCGCTGGCCACCACCCTCTTCCTTGGCGGCTGGCGCGCACCGTGGCCCATCTCGCTGTGGGAGAGCGCCAACACCGGCTGGTGGCCGCTGCTGTGGTGGCTCATCAAGGTCCAGCTCTTCATCTTCGTCTTCATCTGGCTGCGCGGCACCCTGCCGCGATTGCGCTACGACCAGTTCATGCGATTCGGATGGAAGGTGCTCATCCCGGCATCGCTGGTGTGGATCGTCATCGTCGCTGCTGCCCGCGTCGTCCGCAATGAGTTCTCCGTCACGACCCAGGAGCTCCTGCTGCTGGGTGCGGGCGCACTGATCGTGATCGTGCTCGGATCGTGGGTCCTCCAGATCCGCACCGCACGCCAGGAGAAGCGCGATCTCGAGGAGTCGGCTGCACAGGCCGCCAAGCCCTTCGACCCTTACGCGGGTGGCTACCCTGTGCCGCCGCTGCCGGGTCAGGAGTTCACCTACACCTCAAGGCGCGCACGCGCCGGCAGCACGCTCACCGGCACTGCCGTGACCGCCGTCG
>CAZLZC010000010.1:16544-20150 GCA_964563825.1 uncultured Actinomyces sp. | reverse complement strand
ACGTGGCCGAGGCGACATCCGACGACGAGCAGCCGAAGGAGGATGGCAATGCCTGAGCTGCCCCCCGCCGTACGCGGCTTCGGCGTCACCTTCGCGACCATGTTCAAGAAGGTCGTCACCGAGGAGTACCCCGAGCAGGCCGACCGCTACCCGCCCAAGCCGCGCTTCCACGGCCGTCACCAGCTCAATCGCTGGGCCGACGGTCTGGAGAAGTGCATCGGGTGCGAGCTGTGCGCCTGGGCGTGCCCGGCTGATGCCATCCTCGTCGAGGCCGACAGCAACACCGAGGAAGCGCGTTTCTCCCCGGGCGAGCGCTACGGCCGCGTCTACCAGATCAACTACCTGCGCTGTATCTTCTGCGGCCTGTGCATCGAAGCCTGCCCGACGCGTGCGCTCACGATGACCAATGAGTACGAGCTCGCCGACGACAACCGCGCCGATCTGATCTTCGAGAAGAAGGATCTCCTCGCTCCCATGCTTCCCGGCATGATCGCGCCGCCGCACCGCATGGTGCCCGGCACCACGGAGCAGGACTATTACGCCGGTAAGGTCTCGGGCTCGGTGCCGGAGCAGGAGCCGGCCGGGGACGAGCGGATCTGGGCCGAGACCCAGGTGCCTGAAGCTCGGAAGGACGGCGCATGACCGAGACCGACACCAGCACTGCCGAGGCGGCGGTCTTCTGGGTCTGTGCCGTCCTGGCTGTCACCGGCGGCCTGGGCCTCATCCTGTCGCGCCGCGCGGTCCACAGCGCCCTATGGGTGGCGCTGACGATGATCAGTCTGGCCGTGCTCTACCTGGCCAACGCTGCGCCCTTCCTGGGGATGGTGCAGATCATCGTCTACACCGGCGCCGTCATGATGCTCTTCCTCTTCGTGCTCATGGTCGTCGGCGTTGACTCGAGTGATTCGCTGGTTGAGACGCTCAGGGGCCAGCGCGTCGTCGGCATCCTGCTCGCTGCTGGATTCGGAATCCTCCTTGTTCTCGCGATCGGCACCGCATTGAGCGGCGTTGCGTCGGTAGGTCTCGATGAGGCCAACGCGGAGTACGGCGGCAACGTCGAAGGCATCGCCCGCCTCCTCTTCGGCGAGTACCTGCTCGCTTTCGAGGTGGTGGCCGGACTGCTCATCACGGCTGCCCTCGGCGCCCTCGTGCTGGCGCATCGCGAGCGCTGGCAGCCGCGCCGCACGCAGCGCGAGCTTTCGGAGGAGCGCGTGCGCAGCGGCGAGCATGTCGGCCCCATGCCGGCTCCCGGCGTCTACGCCCGCCACAACGCCGTCGATACCCCCGCGCTCCTGCCCGATGGCTCGGTATCGGAGATCTCCGTCCCGGGCCCGCTGCGCGCACGCGGCGATCTGCGCCCGGTCGACACCGCTGCCGTGGCAGAGACCGAGGCCCTTGCCTCCGGTCGTGCCGCCCTCGGTCCTGCCGACCATCCCGTCGCGGACGATCCCGGCACGTCTCCGGGAGAGCCGCGATGAGTCCCGAAAGCTACGTCATCCTGGCCGCGGTGCTCTTCACCATCGGCACGGTCGGGGTGCTCGTGCGTCGCAACGCGATCGTCGTCTTCATGTCGATCGAGCTCATGCTCAATGCGGCCAATCTGGCCTTCGTCGCCTTCGCTCGCATGCAGGGCAACCTCGAGGGGCAGGTGATCGCCTTCTTCGTGATGGTGGTGGCCGCCGCAGAGGTTGTCGTGGGCTTGGCGATCATCGTGGCGATCTACCGATCGCGACGTTCAGCTTCTATCGACGAACCCAACCTGCTCAAGTACTGATGACCGCCCCGGGGGCGAGACACGCCCCTGGGTCAGAGAAGGACATGACGTGATCAAGAAGGAGGCGCCGTGATCGGGACCGGCGCTGCTCGGCTGGCGGACGCGACTCAGATCGCGCCCGTCATCCAGCCCTTGGCAGAGGCCACGGGGGTCTTCTCCTACCTCTGGCTGCTGCTCGCCCTGCCACTGCTGGGCGCGACCGTCCTGCTCCTGGGTGGACGCCGCACCAACCGCTGGGGCCCCTACTTCGCCGTGCTCATGGTGGTCGGTGCTGCCGTCTACGGCGTCATCCTGCTGCTGGGCATGCTGGGCCGCTCCGCTGATGACCGAGCCGTCGGGCAGACCCTCTTCGAGTGGGTCTTCGTGGGTGGCTTCACCGCACCCGTGGCACTCCAGATCGATCAGTTGTCCATCGCCTTCGTGCTTCTCATCACGATCGTGGGCGCACTGATCCACATCTACTCACTCGGCTACATGGAGCACGATCCGGACAAGCGGAAGTTCTTCGGCTACCTCAACCTCTTCGTCGCTTCCATGCTCCTGCTCGTCCTCGCTGACAACTACCTCCTGCTCTACGTCGGCTGGGAGGGCGTGGGCCTGGCGTCCTACCTGCTCATCGGCTTCTGGCAGTACAAGCCGAGTGCGGCTGCTGCGGCCAAGAAGGCCTTCGTCATGAACCGCATCGGCGACGTCGGACTGAGCCTGGCGATCATGCTGATCTTCGTTACGTTCGGCACCGTCGTATTCGACGAGGTCTTCGCGATGGCAGGCGAGGCGGGTGAATCCACCCTCACCTGGATCGGCCTGCTGCTCCTTCTCGCAGCCTGCGGCAAGTCCGCGCAGTTCCCGCTCCAGGCCTGGCTCCTCGACGCGATGGAGGGCCCCACCCCGGTATCGGCGCTCATCCACGCGGCCACGATGGTCACCGCCGGCGTCTACCTCATCGTCCGCAGCGGCGCGATCTACGACGGCACGGTCTTCGCCCTCACGGCGGTGATGGTCATCGGCGTCATCACGATGTTCCTCGGCGCCTTCATCGGATCCGCCAAGGATGACATCAAGAAGTCCCTCGCGGGATCGACGATGAGCCAGATCGGCTACATGGTGCTCGCGGCTGGCCTCGGCCCCGTGGGATACGTCTTCGCGATCTTCCACCTGCTGACGCACGGTGTCTTCAAGGCCAACCTCTTCCTCGGGGCCGGCTCGGTGATCCACGGGATGCACGACGAGCAGGACATGCGCCGCTACGGCGCGTTGCGCAAGGTCATGGTGGTCACCTGGCTCACCTTCATGGCGGCCTACCTCGCCATTATCGGGATCCCGCCGTTCTCCGGCTTCTGGTCCAAGGACGACATCATCCACGCGGCGTTCGAGGTCAATGTCTTCGTCGGCGTCTGCGCGATCATCGCGGCGGGCATCACCGGCTTCTATATGACGCGCATGGTGATCATGACGTTCTTCGGCAAGCCCCGCTGGCCCGATGACGCCCATCCGCACGAGTCCAAGGCCGTGATGACGATCCCGCTCATCATTCTTGCGCTCGGATCGATGTTCACGGGTCTCGCACTGCTCTTCTGGGGCGACATCATCGACTGGCTCACTCCGGTGACGGGCCTCGAGCAAACCCCCTTGCCCTTCCCGGTGATCATTCTCGAGATCGCCACCTTGATCGTCGTCCTCATCGGTGTCGCCATCGCCATCAGGATGTACCGCAAGGACGTGCCGGTGGAGGCTCCCCAGGACGTCAACATCCTCACGAAGGCGGCACGCAACAGCATGTACGACGATGCGATCAACGACGTCCTCGTCGTCCAGCCGACCTACAGCGTCTC
>CAZLZC010000010.1:11929-16444 GCA_964563825.1 uncultured Actinomyces sp. | reverse complement strand
GCCCGCCTCATCAAGCAGGTGGCCCTCGTCTTCTCGCTCGCAGCGCTCGTCTTCACGGTGGTGATGGGCCTGCAGTTCGACGCCGACTCCACGGCGGCCTTCCAGTTCGTGGAGAGCTACCCGTGGATTCCCGCCTTTGGCATCTCCTACAGCCTGGGCGTCGACGGGATCGGCCTGGTGCTGGTGGCCCTCGCCACGACCCTCGTGCCGGTCACCATCCTGGCCGGGTGGAACGACGTCGAGGACGGGCGCAACGTCAAGGGCTACTTCGCCATGATCCTCGTCCTCGAGACGCTCATGATCGGGGTCTTCTCCGCGACCGACGTCTTCCTCTTCTACGTCCTCTTCGAGGTCATGCTCATCCCGATCTACTTCCTCATCGGCCGCTACGGCGGGCCCAACAGGGCGTACGCCGCGACGAAGTTCCTCATCTACAGTCTGGTCGGCGGCCTACTCATGCTCGCCGCGCTCATCGGCCTCTACGTCGTCTCGGCGCAGCAGCTCGGTCAGGGCACGTTCGACTTCGCGGCACTGGTCGGGCTCGACATCGACCCCACCACCCAGAAGATCCTCTTCCTCGGATTCTTCATCGCCTTCGCGATCAAGGCGCCGCTGTGGCCCTTCCACACGTGGCTCCCGGACGCCGCCAAGGAGTCCACTCCGGCGACCGCGGTGCTGCTCATCGGCGTCCTCGACAAGGTCGGCACCTTCGGCATGATCCGCTACCTCCTGCCGATCTTCCCGTCTGCATCTGAGTTCTACGCGCCGATCATCATCGCGATGGCCGTCATCGGCATCATCTATGGCGCGCTCGTCGCGCTGGGCCAGACCGACATGAAGCGGCTCTTCGCCTACAGCTCCATGTCGCACTTCGGCTTCATCGCCCTCGGCATCTTCGTCTTCACGACCTGGTCGATGACCGGCTCGACTCTCTACATGCTGGGCCACGGCCTTGCGACCGCCGCAGTCTTCCTCACTGCCGGCTTCCTCATGCAGCGTGCGGGTGGCTCGAGTGCCATTGCCACGTACGGCGGAGTCAACAAGGCCGCCCCGGTCCTCGCGGGCTTCTTCCTCTTCGCGGTGATGTCGGCGATCGCGCTTCCTGGCCTGGCGAGTTTCGTGGGCGAGTTCCTCGTGCTCCTCGGCACCTTCTCGCGCTACGTCGTGGTGGCGGTCATCGCCTCGCTCGGCATCGTGCTGGCAGCGGCGTACGGCCTGAGGCTCTACCAAAAGGTCGCGACCGGGCCCGAGTCCCCGCATGTGGAGGGGATGAGGGACCTGGGCGGTCGCGAGGTGACGTCGCTGGTGCCCGTCGTTCTCCTCACCATCGTCCTCGGTGTCTTCCCCGCACCGGTCCTCGATGTCGTCAACCCGGCGGTGGACCGGGTGATGGACTCCATCGGGATGACCGATCCCACGCCTGCCCTCGCACCGGCGGGAGGTGAGCAGTGAATCCCGATGTGATGGTCGCGCCTGACATCAACTACCTCGCCATCCTGCCCATGATCATCGTCGCGGCTGCCGCGGTGCTCGGCGTCATCGTCGAGACATTCCTCGGTCGTGGTGCCCGTCGCCCTGTCCAGCTCGTGCTCGTCTTCGGCTCGCTCGCCGGTGCCTTCGCTGCCCTCATCTGGCAGTCGGGCACGCGCTCGCTCGAGGTCGAGGGGGCCTTGGCGATCGACGGTCCCGGCATCCTCCTCATGGGCCTGGTGCTCCTTGTCGCCTTCGTCGCTGCGATGCTGCTGGCCGAGCGTCAGCTCGACCCGGCTGGCGATGCGTTCACTCCACGGGCCTCGGCGCTCCCCGGCTCGCTCGAAGAGCGTGAGCTCACCCGTCGTGGCTACCTCCAGACCGAGGTCTGGCCGCTCTTCCTCTTCGCCGTACTCGGCATGCTCCTCTTCGTCACCTCGACCAACCTCCTCGTGATGTTCGTGTCCCTGGAGGTCATGTCGCTTCCGCTCTACCTCCTGGCGGGTATGGCGCGCCGGCGACGCCTGCTGTCGCAGGAGGCCGCGCTTAAGTACTTCATCCTCGGAGCCTTCTCCTCGGCTTTCTTCCTCTTCGGTGCAGCCCTCGTCTACGGCTTCGCCGGAAGTGTGGACTTCGGCGAGATCGCCGACGCACTCGCAGCCAAGCCCGGCGAGACAGCCCTCATCGTCATCGGCCTGGCCATGCTGGTGGTGGGTCTGCTCTTCAAGGTCGGCGCGGTTCCCTTCCACCAGTGGGTACCCGACGTCTACCAGGGGTCACCGGCTCCGGTGACGGCGTTCATGGCGGCCGCGGTCAAGATAGCCGCCTTCGGCGCCATGCTCCGCCTGCTCTACGTCGCGTTCGGCGGCCTGCGCTGGGACTGGGAGCCCCTGCTCTGGGTCATCGCGGGTCTCACCATGCTGGTGGGATCGCTCGTCGCGATCGCCCAGACCGATATCAAGCGCATGATCGCCTATTCCTCGATCGCGCAGGCGGGCTTCATCCTCATCGGTGTCTCGACGGCGACCGCCGAGGGTCTGTGGGCTTCGATCTTCTACCTGGTGGCCTACTCATTCACGACGCTCGGCATCTTCGCGGTCATCAGCATGGTGCGCGACAGTGCTGGCGAGGCGACCCGCATCGAGCAATGGTCGGGGTTGGGTCGCAGCCACCCGGTCGTGGCCACGGCATTCGCGATCTTCATGCTGGCCCTGGCCGGCATCCCGCTCACGAGCGGCTTCATCGCCAAGTTCGTCGTCTTCGAGGCGGCCCTGGCGGTCGATGCCGTTGCCGTCGTCATCGTGGGTGTCATCGCGAGCGTGATCGCGGCGTTCTTCTACGTCCGGATCATCGTGGTGATGTTCTTCCGCGACCCCATCGATGGGGGCCCGCGTGTCGCAGTGCCCTCGGGATTCACCACCCTTGCGCTGTCGATCTCCGTGGCCGTCACTGTGATCCTCGGCATACTCCCTCAGCCCGTCCTCGATCTCATCGAGCGCGCTGGCGTATTCCTGCGATAGTTATCTAGCCATGAGCCCGCATCCCTCTGGGTCGCTGATGGGCCTGGGGGTGATCGATCCCGCCCTCGAGGTCCGGCTTGCTGCTGGGATGGATCAGGTGGAGGACTTCCTGCGTGCTTCGGTGCGCAGTGACTATCCCTTCGTGACGGAGGCGTCACGGCACCTTGTCGATGCCGGCGGCAAGCGCTTCCGTCCCCTTCTCGTCCTCCTGGCCGCAGAGTTCGGCGATCCCGAGGCGCCGGGTGTCGTGCCGGCCGCGGTGGTGGTCGAGCTCACTCACCTTGCGACGCTCTACCACGACGATGTGATGGACGAGGCGGACCTACGCCGGGGTGCGGCGTCGGCCAACGCCCGCTGGGACAACACCGTCGCGATCCTCACCGGCGATTTCCTCTTCGCGAAGGCCTCGGACATCCTCGCTGACCTCGGTCCGGACGCCGTGCGCATTCAGGCCCGCACCTTCGAGAGGCTGTGCACCGGCCAGATCCGGGAGACCATCGGACCGGAGGGTGGCGACGCCGTTGCACACCATCTGCGGGTGCTGTCAGACAAGACCGGATCGCTCATCGCCACATCCGGACGCTTCGGCGCGATGATGTCGGGCGCGACACCGGAGATCGTCGAGACGATGACCGTCTTCGGTGAGCAGATCGGTGTGGCCTTCCAGCTTGCCGATGACATCGTCGATATCGCCAGCGATTCGGATGCTTCGGGCAAGGTCCCCGGCACGGATCTGCGCGAGGGTGTGCCGACCCTGACGGGGCTGATCGCCCTGTCGACCGACGACGACCCCCGCCTGCGCGAGCTGCTCACGCGCCCCCTCGACGACGATGTCGACCATGCCGAGGCGCTCAAGCGCCTGCGTGATCACCCGGCGTTGGATGCTGCACGCCTCGAGGCTCGTGAGTGGGCCGATCGGGCTCGTCAGACCCTGGTCGCACTCCCCGAGGGCGGCGCGCGCGACGCGCTGACCGCACTGTGCGACTACGTCGTGACCCGCACCGGCTGAGCCCACGCACGGTTTACGACGGTTCGGGACACTTTTCGGGCACCGCAGGTGTCCCCAACCGTCGCAAACGCGGGTGGGCGCGGATCAGTAGCCGAGCAGGCGAGCGGCGAGATCGTCCATGACCTCGGTGGCGCCGCCGCCGATCCCCAGCACGCGAGCATCGCGGTAGTGCCGCTCGACCTCGCTCTCGCGCATGTAGCCCATTCCTCCGTGGAACTGCACGGCGCGATCGACGACGTACTCGCACGCCGCGACCGCGGTCTTCTTGGCCTGCACCGCGGGCAGCACGACGTCGGCTCCCTCGGCGTAGCGCCGTGCGACATCGCGGGTGTAGACGCGTGCCACGTCGACCTGACGCGCCATCTCCACGAGGGTGTGGCGTACCACCTGACGTGACACCAGGGGCCGACCGAAGGTTTCGCGCTTGCGAGCCCAATCCACCGTGAGGTCGAGTGCGCGTTGGGCCGTCGAGTAGGCCGTCACCGCGAGGCTGATGCGCTCGGAGACGAAGTGCCG
>CAZLZC010000010.1:10269-11829 GCA_964563825.1 uncultured Actinomyces sp. | reverse complement strand
CGGGTGCGCAGGTGCGCGACATCGGAGCCGCCGTCGGGCTCGGTGACCGCGAGGCTGGCGATGGCGTCGCCGCGTAGCACCGGCGCGATGATGCGCTCGACCAGGTCGTCCGCCCCGGCCCTGTCACCGCGCTCCCGGCGTCGATCAGCTTCGTCGACCACATGGGGCAGTGCGATGCCGTGGCTGAAGAGGCCTGCGACCACGCCACCGCTGCCGCCGGCCTCGAGGAGGGCCTCGGTCATCACGACCACATCGACGAGGTCACCACCGGATCCTCCGACCCCTTCGGGGAAGCCGATGCCGAGGATGCCCGCCGCGGCGGCCTTGCGGTGAAGGTCCCGGGGCAACTCACCCGCCTGTTCCCAGGCGGGCAGGTGCGGGGCGATCTCTCGGGCCGTGAACTCGGCGACCAGGGTGCGCAGGGCGCGGCGTTCGGGAGTGTCGTACGGGTCGGGTGGACGCGAGGCGGCCGTCATGGCATCAGCCTAGGGAGGGTTCCGCACGCACACGTGACGTGTGTCCGAATCGCTCCATATATCCGCTTTGCTCCGACATGGTGCCTTCGGCTTGCCGTCCCGCTACCGCATCCCCCCGACGGTTCGGGACGGCAAGCCGAATTCCATTCCGCCACCCCCGCGACTGGCAGACGTCATAGATTTATCGCGTCGGCGTTTCGCGCACGTGCATTCACCCGGTCTATATCCCGGCTATAGCCCGCGCGCGAAAGGAGGGGAAGCAGATGAGTCGACGCAGCCCTGCAACTGCGGCTGAGTCACCCCGCCGGGTACGAGTGATCGGTGGGAGTGCGGATGAAGCGCGACTGGGGGACATCGCCCGTCCCGAGGACTTCGCGCTCAATGGCACACCACTCATCTCGTACCTGTTGATGCTGAGCGACCTCCCCGATGGAGATGCGGTGGGGTTCGCCATCTGCAGGGGCCTTTTCGCTCCCTTTGGGGCCGATCTTGCCCTCGTCTACGCCGCGCGCCCCGATGGTCACACCCTCGATCTGGTGGCCTCCTACGGCATGGGTCGACGCGAGAACGCTGTCTACGCGCGCGTGACCGCAGACATGCACCTGCCCGGTGCGGAGACCTTCCGGATCGGCACCGAGAAGTGGCTGACTCGTGAGCAGGTTGCTGACACCTACCCTCTAGCGGCGCCGTTCTTCCGAAGATTCCCGACCTCGGGGGAGATGGCCTTCCTGCCCCTGCGTCATCGCGGTGCACCCGTCGGTTTCGTCGTCCTCGGATTCTCCGACCCGGTCGAGCACACCTGGCATCTACGCGCCACGATCGATGGACTCCTCAGTGCCACCGTCATGTGGGTGCTCGCTGCCTCCGCGTTGCGTGGCACCGCAAACTCCAATCTCACCGAAGTCGTGCCTCTCGAGATCACGGCTCGCCAGCGCGAAGTGCTCGTGCTCATGCGCGATGACAAGAGCAATCGCGCTATTGCCGAGGAGCTCGGCTATAGCGTCGCCACCATCAAGGCGGACATCACCGCTCTCGGGCAGCTGCTCGGTGCGAGCGGACGCGCCGAAATCCTCGACAAGGCGCG
>CAZLZC010000010.1:0-10169 GCA_964563825.1 uncultured Actinomyces sp. | reverse complement strand
GGCTAGGTCGGCTCGGTGACTTCAAGGGCATCCACTCGGCTCGGATGGCGGGATCGCCGGATCGCGTCGGTGGAGAAGATCGCCAGGGCGACCCAGATGAGGGTGAAGCCGATCCATTCGCCTGTGTTGACGGCATCGCCGAAGACCGTGATGCCCAGGATGAAGATCACGGTGGGCGTGGAGTACTGCAGTACGCCGAGGGTGGCCAGGGGCAGCCGGTTTGCCGCAGCGGCGTACCACATGAGGGGGATCGCGGTCACGGGGCCGAGGAGGGCGAGCAGCACGCCCATGCCCCATCCGCTGCTCGTCACGGCCGCGCTGCCCTGCACCTCGAAGTAGCCCAGGGCGAGTCCGGCCACGGGGAGGAGAACGAGCGTCTCGACGGTGAGGCCGGTGACGGCACCCGCACCTGCCAACTTCTTGAGCAGGCCGTAACTGCCGAAACTCAGCGCAAGGATGATGCCGATCCACGGCGCCGCACCCTCGGCGATGCCGATGATGAGGACGCCCACTCCCGCGACCGCAACCGCCGTCCACTGGGGTGCGCGCAGTCGCTCGCGCAGGATCACGATTCCCATGGCTACGGAAACCAGGGGATTGATGAAGTAGCCGAGGGCGGCTTCGACCACCTGGTTGGTCGATACGGAGTAGACGTACGTCGTCCAGTTGATCGCGATCGCGATGGATGCCAGCGTGAGGAGGCCGAGGCTGCGCCGATCACGAAGTGTGCGACCGACCTCGCGCCATCCGCCGCGCATGATGAGCAGGAGCAGGAGGCAGAAGGCCAGCGACCACACGATGCGGTAGGCGACGACCTCGATGGGATTGACGCCGTCGAAGAGGGAGAAGTAGAGCGGGAACGCCCCCCACAGTCCATACGCCGCAACGCCGAAGAGCAGTCCTTTCGTGAATTCGGATCGGGGCGCGGCGCTCAGGAGACTGTCCAGGTGTCCTTGCCCCGAATGAGCGACTCCAGGTCGGCGTCGCCGGACTCGCGCACGCGGGCGACCTGCTCGCGCACGAGGCGGTCGTAGGACGGGCGCTGGACATCGCGGAAGACGCCGATGGCGGTGTCGTTGAGGGAGTGGACATCTGCCAGGCGCGACAGGGCGAAGGCGACACCGGGATCCTCGGCATGCGAGTCGAAGACGAGGATCTCGGACTCGTCGACGGTGCTGGCATCCGCGATGGCCAGGTGGCCCTGCGTGCCTCGGACCACGACCTTGTCGCGGTCCTTGCCGAAGCGCACTTGCTCACCGTCAACGAGTCGGATGAGGTAGTCGTCACTCGTCTCCGCGTCCTTGAGCGGCTCCCAGGCGCCGTCGTTGAAGATGTTGCAGTTCTGCAGGATCTCCACGAGCGCGGTGCCTTCATGTGCTGCGGCGCGGCGCAGCGTCTCGGTGAGGTGCTTGCGGTCCGAGTCGAGAGTGCGCGCGACGAAGGAAGCCTCGGCGCCCAGCGCGATGGACACCGGGTTGAAGGAGTGGTCGAGCGAGCCCAGGGGAGTGGACTTGGTGACCTTGCCGGTCTCGGAGGTGGGCGAGTACTGACCCTTCGTCAGGCCGTAGATCCGGTTGTTGAAGAGCAGGATCTTGAGATTGACGTTGCGGCGCAGCGCATGGATGAGGTGATTGCCGCCGATGGAGAGCGCATCGCCGTCACCGGTGACAACCCACACCGACAGGTCGGGCCGCGTGATCGCGATGCCTGTGGCGATAGCCGGCGCACGGCCGTGAATCGAGTGCACGCCGTAGGTGTCCATGTAGTAGGGGAATCGCGAGGAGCAGCCGATACCGGAGACGAAGACAATGTTCTCCTTGCGCAGCCCCAGCTCCGGGAGGAAGCCCTGCACCGCGGCGAGGATCGCGTAGTCACCGCACCCGGGGCACCAACGCACCTCCTGGTCGGTCTTGAAGTCCTTGGCGGTTTGCTTCTCGTCCGTGCGCGGGACGAGTGCAAGACCGGGCATAGGCAGGTCGGTTGCGGTCATGTCGTCACAGGCTCCCGATCACGTCGGCGATGGTGGTGCTGAGCTCCTCGGAGGTGAAGGGCAGTCCGCGCACCTGGTTGTAGCCGATGGCATCGACGAGGTACTTACCCCTGATGAGCAGTGCGAGTTGTCCGAGATTCATCTCCGGAATGATCACCCGGTCGTATCCGCGCAGGACCTCGCCGGTGTTGGCCGGGAAGGGGTTGAGGTGGCGCAGGTGTGCCTGAGCCACCGATTTACCCTCCGCGCGGACATCGCGGCACGCCGCGCCGATCGGTCCGTAGGTCGATCCCCAGCCGAGCACCAGCACGCGCGCATCCCCGCTCGGGTCGTCCACCTCAAGTGGGGGAATGGTCCTGGCGATCGCATCGACCTTGGCCTGCCGCAGGCGCACCATGCGGTCGTGATTCTCGGGGTCGTAGGAGATATTGCCGCTGCCATCCGCCTTCTCGAGCCCGCCGATGCGGTGCTCGAGGCCCGGCGTACCCGGGACTGCCCAGGGCCGCGCGAGCGTCTCCTCGTCACGCAGATAGGGCCAGAAGCTGCCGTCCTCGCGATTGGGCTCCGTGGTGAATGCCGGGTCGATCTGCGGCAGGGAGTCGAGGTCGGGGATGCGCCACGGCTCCGAGCCGTTGGCGAGGTAGCCATCGGAGAGCAGGAAGACGGGCGTGCGGTAGGTGACGGCGATGCGGGCGGCCTCCACAGCGGCGTCAAAGCAGTCGCCGGGGGATCGCGGTGCCACGATCGGCACGGGCGCTTCGCCGTTGCGGCCGAACATCGCCTGGAGCAGGTCGGCCTGCTCGGTCTTGGTGGGCAGTCCCGTCGAGGGCCCTCCGCGCTGCACGTCGACGATGATGAGCGGCAGCTCGAGCGAGACGGCCAGGCCGATGGTCTCCGACTTCAGCGCGATGCCCGGACCCGACGTGGTCGTCACACCGAGGGATCCGGCGTACGACGCACCGAGCGCCGCACCGATACCGGCAATCTCATCCTCCGCCTGGAAGGTGATGACGCCGAAGTTCTTGTGCTTGCTCAGCTCGTGGAGGATGTCGGACGCCGGAGTGATCGGGTAGGTGCCGAGGAAGAGCGGGAGACCTGACTGCTGGGACGCGGCGATGAGGCCGTAGGCCAGGGCGGGGTTGCCGGTGATGTTGCGGTAGGCGCCCGGCTGCATGGGTGCAGGCTTGACCTCGTAGCGCACCGAGAATGCCTCGGTCGTCTCGCCGAACGACCAGCCTGCTTCGAATGCGGCGATGTTGGCCGCGAGGATCTCAGGCTTCTTCGCGAACTTCCCCTTGAGGTAGTTGAGCGTGCCCTCGGTGGGGCGGCTGTAGAGCCAGCAGAGCAGGCCGAGGGCAAACATGTTCTTCGCGCGTTCGGCGTCCTTCTTGGAGATGTCGAAGCCCGCCAGTGCCTCCACGGTCATCGATGTGAGCGCGATGTCGTGCACGGCAAAGGCGTCGAGGCTGCCGTCCTCGAGGGGGTTGGAGGAGTAGCCGACCTTCTCAAGATTGCGCTTGGTGAACTCATCGGTGTTGATGATGAGATCGCAGCCGGGGCGGAGGTCACCGACGTTGGCCTTGAGGGCCGCGGGGTTCATGGCGACGAGCACATCGGGCCGGTCCCCCGGCGTCATGATGTCGTGGTCAGCGAAGTGGAGCTGGAAGGCCGAGACTCCCGCGAGGGTGCCGGCGGGTGCGCGGATCTCGGCTGGGAAGTCGGGCAGCGTGGAGAGGTCGTTGCCGAGACCCGCGGTCTCGGAGGTGAAGCGGTCACCGGTGAGCTGCATGCCATCACCGGAGTCCCCGGCGAAGCGAATGACGACATGACCGAGGGGGACGACCGACTTGGCCTGGGTGCTCACGTTCACCTCTTCGTCGACGGGTGGCCACGGGGCCGCGCCCATTGTCCACCCGCGCCCCTGTGCCCGCCCCGTGAACGGTGCCGACGCGCGGGACAGCCTTCTGGGGGCGATTACGCTGCCGGTATGGCCGGTGAGCAGCGGGAGTACGCCGTGGCAGGTCGGCCCGATGTCCGTATCCATGTCCGCGACCTCGGCCTAGCCTGCTGCGCCGTGGAGTTCGCTGCGGCGATCGGCCGGGGACTCCTCGTCCCGGCGGAGGCGGATTCGCCCGGCAGCGCGGCGGTGCTGGTGGTCTCGGGCACGGTGACGGATGCGCTGGCGCCGCAGGTGCTGGCCGCCTGGGAGGCGCTGCCCGAACCCAAGGCTGCGGTGTCCTTCGGGGCATGCAGCAACTCCGGTGGCCCGTACTGGGACTCCTACTCGGTGACGAAGGGCGTCGATCAGGTCATCCCCGTGGCGACGTACGTCCCGGGCTGCCCACCGCGCCCCGAGGCGCTCGTCGATGCCCTTGTCTCCCTGGTGGTGCCCGCATGAGCGCCCCTCCCGGCGAGCTCTGGGAGCCCTGGGCCGCAGCGGTCGCTCGCCATGTGGCCGACGGCTACGACCGCCTCGATCTGCTCACCGCCGTGGACCGTCCGCAATCGGGGGAGATCGAGGTCGTCATCCATCTTGTACGCCGACCCTCGGCTGGCGGACTGGACGAGGTCTGGGGGCACACGCTCCTCGATCGCGCCGCACCCGTGCTCGAGTCCGTGACCGATGCACTGCCCGCAGCGGCGTGGCACGAGCGCGAGATCCACGAAATGTTCGGTGTCGAGGTCCGCGGCCACCCTGACCTGCGCCCGCTCCTGCTGCATGGCATCGACGGGCCGCCGCCGCTGCGCAAGGACACACCGCTCCTCGCGCGCATCGAGACACCGTGGCCGGGCGCCGAGGAGACGGGTCGACGCCGGGTGAGCGTGCCCGGCGTACCCGCTGAGTGGCTGGAGCAGCGATGAGCGACGTGGTCCCTCAGGCACGAGGTGCTATCGCACTCGATGCAGCGGCGTGCACCTCGTGCATGCTCTGCGTGAAGGAGTGCCCGGATTGGTGCATCCACATCGAGAGCCACAACGAGGAGGTCAGCGAGCCCGGCGCTCGGCGACCGCGCAGCATTGCTGTGCTCGATTCCTTCACCATCGACTGGGGCCTGTGCATGTACTGCGGGATCTGTGTCGAGGTCTGCCCCTTCGACGCACTGCACTGGGTGCCTGCGCATGACTACCCAGCGTCGGAGTCGCAGGGGCTGCGCCATGGCATCGAGCGACTCGAGGACTTCCGCGCTCCCTGACCGGTCAGTGGCTCTTCGGCCCTAGCGCCCCGATCGGCGGCGGGTCACGCTGGTGGTGGAGGTGCAGGCATGAATTGGGTGATCTACGTCGATGTAGCGGTAGGGATGGCTTTGGCCATCACCCTGCTTGTCATTTCCTTCATCGCGGGGCGTGAGCCAGCTCGTCACCGTGCCGTCTGGATCGTGGGCGTGGTGCTGCTCGGGCTACGCGCGCTCCTCTCCAGTGCAGTAGGCGTCGGGACGTGGGTCTCATCAGGCGATACGTGGGCGATCGCCCTCGGCGCCCTGGCACTCGTGCTCATGGTGCCTGCCGCGATCCTGCGCCCCCGATGGGCGGGCATCGGCCTTTTGGTATCCGCCGTGCTCCAGCCTCTGTTGCTGGTGACGCTCAGGCCCTTCGCGGGTGTGGGCGATGACTTCCCGGTCGGGGTGATGCTCGGCTTCTACAGCTTCACGGTCGCTGTCATCGGTGGTGTGCTCATCGCATCGACTCTCGGTGGCCCGAAGGAGTCGGACGACGAGGCATCGGCCGTGACGGTCGAGCCAGTGGAGCGCGTCAGCGGTAGTTGACGAACTGAACTGGGAAGTCGAGGTCGGCGTCCTTGACGAGTTGGATGACCTCTTGGAGATCGTCGCGACTCGGGCTTGAGACGCGCAACTCGTCGCCTTGGACCTGCGTCTTGACCTTCTTCGGTCCCTCGTCGCGGATCAGCTTGGCGAGCTTCTTGGCCTGATCTTGCGTGATGCCTTCCTTCAGTTGGCACGTGATCTTGTTCAGGCGACCGGACGCGCGCACCTCGCCGGCGTCGAGCACCTTGAGGCTGACGCCGCGCTTGACCAGCTTCTCCTTGAGGACATCAAGGGCGGCCTTCACGCGGTCCTCGGTCTCAGCTTCGAGCTCGATGGTCATCTCGCCCTTGAACTCCACCTTGGCGCCCGTGCCCTTGAAGTCGAAGCGTTGGGCGAGCTCCTTGGCTGCCTGGGTCACGGCGTTGTCGACCTCTGCGCGGTCGAGCTTGGAGACGATGTCGAAACTGTTGTCGGCCATGGCGTCATTGTGGACCATGGGGTTATGCCCGCGCCCGACCCCCATGAAGTCACCGCCTACGTCTTCGACCTTGACCGCACGCTCGTGGACCTCCAGTCCTTCACGGACTACGCCGCAGCACTGCGCGATCTGACCGAGATGGTCGGCGACGAGGTCGGAGCTGCGGTGCCGGATGCCGACTGGGACGCCCCCACCCTGTCGACGATGTCGATTTTGGTCGCGCTCGCAGGCGATGGGCGCTGGGGCCCGGCCTCGCGCGCCGTCGCCGCCCACGAGCGGGCCGCTATCCCGCAATCGACGGCCATGCCAGGACTCGGGTCCCTTGACGACGCGCTTGCGGGCGCTCCCCGCGCGGTCGTGACCCTGCTTCCTGAGGACGTCGCGCGTGGAGTGTTGGCGCACCACGGCGTGCACATCGACGTCATCATCGGCCGCGATCCGCACATTCCTGCCAAGCCTTCGGGTGCCGGCATCGTCGTAGCGGCCGAGCGCCTCGGCGTGCCGGTGTCGTCCTGCGTGATGATCGGCGACTCGACCTGGGATCACGCGGCCGCTGTCGACGCCGGTGCGGCGTTCATCGGCGTTCCCGTCACGGCGGAGGCCTTCGGGGCGGACGTCCCGGTCGCACCCGGGCTCCTCGCGGCAGTCGCTGCGGCCCGGCGCTGAGGCCTCGAGTGGCCCGTCTACGATAGGTCGCCCTGGCAGGTTGCCCGAGCGGCCAATGGGAGCGGACTGTAAATCCGTCGCGAAAGCTACAGAGGTTCGAATCCTCTACCTGCCACGCACCTGATCCCCTCACAAACGTGGGGGGATCAGCCTTTTTTCGCGCTTTCCCATGGCGGCCTGCCTACACTCCGCGCATGCGACGTGCCGCTGGAGTTGCTTTCGTGGGTCTCGTGCTGGCCGCAGGCGCACTGAGTTTCGCGTCTCCCGCCGATGCTGCCCCTAAGCCAGGCGCTCCGTGCGCCAAGGTGGGCAAGCAGGTGGTCACGCCCCAGTGGATCTACACCTGCACCAAGAAGAAGGGTGTGGGCCTGGTGTGGGCGCGCAAGGCCCGGCCAGCGCCCAATCCCAGCCCTACGCCGACCCCGTCACCGAGTCCGGGAAATGACGCGGAGATCGCCTCTCTCGCCTTCGCCGCGACGCGCGGCGTAGAGAGGCCAGCACCTCCGGGCGCGAAGGAAGTGGGCCCCTGGTCGACGGGCATGGCGGTCAGCCCATCAGTGGACGGTAGGTCGTTCCCGAGCTCTGCCTCGGCTATCGACCAGGCGGGAGTGCCGAATCTGGTCGCACTGCCCGACGGCAGACTGCTCGCCTATTTCGTGAGTTGGGCGCAAAGCAACGTCATGGCCGTCGGCATCCGCGACGCTGCGGGCCGGTGGGCGTACTACCGGGTCGCCATCGAGGGCTTCCAGACCAACGTCGGCGGGGCAAATGGCGTCGATCCGAGCGCCGTGGTGATGTCGGACGGCAGCATCCGCCTCTTCTGGATGCAGCCGGTCGGGTCACCCGGTCGATCACAGATCTACTCGGCCACGTCCAAACCAGGATCCGCACTCGGCGTTCGCTTCGTCGTAGATCCCGGTCCTCGACTGGATCGCGGCACGATGGTCTACGACCCCACGGTTGCCCACTGCGCAAGCGAGTGGCTGATGTGGGTGAATGCCCCCGAGGGGGTCGTCTTCGCCACCTCGAGTGATGGGGTGACGTTCGTCGAGGGGCCCACGCCCCCCGGGCTCGGCACCGCATTCCCTTGGAGTGCGGCGTGCCTGGCGGATGGTCGCACCCGGCTGCTCACTTCACGTGGTGCCACTTCAGGTCTGCCCTTCGTTGGAGATGCTTCCGGCTTCGTCGAGGACGGCACCTCGGTGCTGCCGACGGGTGCACTGCCTGACGCCGGGTGGGCGAGATTGTCGGACGGCACGTGGGTGCTGGGTTATCTCGCCCGCATGGACGTCCGTTGAATCCCAGACGTTGGGGGCTCGCGGATTTCCGGACATCTTGGGGAGACTCGCCTAGCGTGAGCGCATGACCGAAATCAAGGCTGCTGTCCTCACCGCCCCGGGTCGATACGAGGTGCAGTCCTTCCCATGGCCCACGTTGATCGAAGGATCGGCCCTCATGCAGATGGAGATGGCCGGCATCTGCGGGACGGATAAACATACGTACATGGGTGAGACGAAGCAGTACGTCGGCACTCCGGCCGAGTGCGATACGCCGTTCCCCATCATTCAGGGCCACGAGAACGTCGGTGTCATCTCCGAGCTCGGTCCCGGTTCAGCCGAGGGGCTGGAGTTCTACGGCAAGCCGCTCAAGGTCGGCGACCGCGTGACCATGTGCCCCGACGTCGTTTGCGGCCACTGCTACGAGTGCAAGCACGTCATGGGCTACGTCTGGTGTGAAAACAGCGTTGCCTACGGAAACTCGCTGTCCTCGGCTGTGGCCCCGCACCTCTTCGGCGGTATGGCGGAGCACATGTACCTGCGCCCCGACACCTTCGTCTACAAGGTGCCCAGCGGGTTGTCCGCGCGCGTCGCCGTACTCGCCGAGCTCATGGCCTGCACCGCATCTCTCGATAAGGTCAAGGAGTTCTCGTCGTACGCCATGGAGGGCTTCAACTCCGCCGACACGGTTGTCGTCATCGGCGCAGGGCCGCTGGGCCTGCTGCACATCGCCAAGGCAGACATGATGGGCGCGGGCCAGATCATCGCCACCGACCTGTCGGAGCATCGCCTCGCCTTCGCCAAGCGGTGCGGTGCCGAGGTCACGCTCAACGTGATGACGACCTCTCCGGAGGAGCGGATTGCTGAGGTCAAGAAGCTCACCCACGGTCGGGGTGCCGATGTCGTGCTCTACATGGCCAACACCCCCGCGTCCTTCGTCGAGGGCATCGAGATGCTCAAGCGCGGCGGCATGATGCTGGAGATGGGCAACTTCGCGGACACGGGCGAGGTCACCATCAATGTCCACCGTCACGTATGCAGCAAGAACATCCGCTTGGTCGGCCTCACCAACCATCCCTCGACCGGCTACGGCCCGGCACTGCGACTCCTCGAGCGCTACGCCGACCGCTATCCCTTCGAGGAGTTCGTGAGCCACGAGTTCGGCTTGGCCGACGCTGACCTCGCGCTGCACACCTCGATGAGCCCCGAGAGCCTCAAGGTCGTCATCAACCCCGCGTTGGGCTAGCGGAAAACGACGTCCCGTCGCGCCGATGGGCGCCCGCGGGCGCGACGGAACGTCGTTTTCGCGGGGTGGTGGGGCTGGGCTAGTCGTCGAGGTAGCGCACGCCGGTGAGATCCTCGCTCACCGTCCAGAGGCGGTTGGCTGCCTCGTCGTCACGGGCGGACGGCGTCATGCCGACCAGCTTGGGGTGGCCCCTCTGCTCGCCGAAGCCATCCGGGCCGACGTAATCACCGCTGCGGATCGCGGGGAAGGTCGCGGCGTAGAGGGTGGGCAGCGCCCCCTTCGCGGCGCTCTGCGCCAGCACCTTGTTGAGGCCCCCCATGACGGAGTTCATCCAGCCCTGGCCACGCATCTCGGGGCCGACCGCCTGCAGATGGGTGCTCGCGTAGCCCGGATGCGCCGCGACGGACGCCACGGTTGACCCCGCGCGCTCGAGGCGCTCGGCGAGACCGCGCATGAAGAGAAGGTTGGCGAGCTTGCTCTGGCCGTAGGCGCGCCAGGCGCCGTACTTGCGCTCGCCCATGAGGTCGTCGAAGTCCATGCGACCCATCCGGTGAGCCTGCGACGACACCGTCACGATGCGCCCATCAGGTCGGATGGCTTCGAGGAGGCGGCCGGTGAGGGCGAAGTGGCCCAGGTGATTGGTGCCGAGTTGCATCTCGAAGCCATCGGCCGTCTCACGCCGCGGGATCGCCATGATTCCCGCGTTGTTGATGAGCAGGTCGAGTCCCTCCGGATGCGCCTCGCGCCA
>CAZLZC010000009.1:20804-30411 GCA_964563825.1 uncultured Actinomyces sp. | reverse complement strand
GATGAGCACGAAGCCGAGGAGCGGGATGATCGCGTCGGGGATCCCCCAGCGCGGGGCCCGAAGCTGCCGGCCCTGGGCGAGTGCGATGTCAACGGTGATGGGACACCCGGGGTAGTCCGCCGGCGCCCACGTCCGCCACGTGACAGCCCTCCCACCGGGGTAGCCCGACGGCACCGGGAGCGAGGGAGGTCGCGTCTCGTCCGGGGCGTCGCTCACCTGATCAGGCTAGGTCAGCCTCCCGGGCGCGCACGCACGAGCGCCTCGAATTCCGCGCGCGGAGCAGGTTCTCTCGCGGAATTCGAGGCGCTGGCGATGTGCGGCGCGCTGAGTCAGTAGCGGTAGAGCTCGGGCTTGTAGGGCCCGGCCACGTCGACGCCCATGTACTCGGCCTGGTCCTTGCTTAGCTCGGTGAGGTGGACACCCAGAGCATCGAGATGCAGGCGGGCGACCTTCTCGTCAAGGTGCTTGGGCAGCGTGTAGACGCCGAGCGGGTACTCGTCGGGGCGCGTGAAGATCTCAAGCTGCGCGAGCACCTGGTTGGTGAAGGAGTTGGACATCACGAACGACGGGTGGCCGGTCGCGTTGCCGAGGTTGAGCAGGCGGCCCTCCGAGAGCACGATGATCGAGTGGCCATCGGGGAAGGCCCACTCGTCGACCTGCGGCTTGATCGTGCGGCGTACGACGCCCGGGAGCTGGGCGAGCCCGGTCATGTCGATCTCGTTGTCGAAGTGACCGATGTTGCCGACGATCGCCTGGTGCTTCATCTGCGCCATGTGCTCGGCGGTGATGACGTCCTTGCAGCCCGTCGCGGTGATGAAGATATCCGCCGAATCGACGACGTCCTCGATCGTCGCTACCTGGTAGCCGTCCATGGCTGCCTGGAGGGCGCAGATGGGATCGACCTCGGTGACGATGACGCGCGCGCCCTGGCCGCGCAGGGAGTCTGCGCTGCCCTTGCCGACGTCGCCGTAGCCGCATACGACCGCGACCTTGCCGCCGATGAGGACATCGGTGGCCCGGTTAATGCCGTCGACGAGCGAGTGGCGGCAGCCGTACTTGTTGTCGAACTTCGACTTCGTCACGGAGTCGTTGACGTTGATGGCGGGGAAGAGCAGGCGCCCTTCCTTCATCATTTCGTAGAGGCGATGCACGCCCGTGGTCGTCTCCTCGGTCACGCCCTTGATGCCCTGGCCGATCCGCGTCCAGCGCTGCGGATCCTCGGTGAGGGAGCGACGCAGGACCTCGAGGATGACGGCGTACTCCTCGGAGTCGGTCGGATCGGTGCTCGGCACGACTCCGGCTGCCTCGAACTCGGTGCCCTTGTGGACCAGCAGCGTGGCGTCGCCACCGTCGTCGAGGATCATGTTGGGGCCAGCGCCATCGGGCCACATGAGCACCTTCTCGGTGCACCACCAGTACTCGTCGAGGGTCTCGCCCTTCCAGGCGTAGACCGGGACACCGCGCGGGTCATCCGGCGTGCCGTCCGGGCCGACGACGACAGCAGCCGCTGCATGGTCCTGCGTGGAGAAGATGTTGCACGAAGCCCAGCGAACGTCGGCGCCGAGGGCGACGAGGGTCTCGATGAGCACAGCTGTCTGCACCGTCATGTGAAGGGAGCCGGTGATGCGAGCACCCTTGAGCGGCTGGCGCGCGCCGAACTCCGCACGCATGGCCATCAGGCCGGGCATCTCATGCTCGGCGAGGCGGATTTCGTCGCGGCCGAAGGCGGCGAGGGAAAGGTCAGCGACCTTGTAGTCGGGGGTGGTGTGATCGGACATGGTTGAACACCTCGTGGAATGTGAGGGGGGCCGGCGGACGGCACGAGGCTTCGTTGGTCCGGCGGGCGTGGTCACAGCGTACCCTCCCCGGCTCCCTTGCGCACAGGCGCGGGAGCGGGGGGTTCGTCCACCGGGACCCGCCTGGAGCGACCTCGCGATGAGTGGGCATGGGTCCATGGGGGATGACCGTCACACCAGACCCACACGTTGCAGTTACGCGCGCACCCCTCTTGCGCCGCGTCGGTTCGGCGGTAGCCGATGTCGTCGCTCTCGGAAGTCCCCTGGCCTGCGCAGGATGCGCCCTCCCCGGGCCATCTGTCTGCGCGGTGTGCGAGGGATGGCTCATGGGCCCGGTTGCCGAGCACCGGCCCTCCCCGGTTCCGGACGGCTGGATCTCCACGCATGTGGTGGCCGACTACGCGGGAATCACCCGCACGATCCTCACCGCGTGGAAGGAGCGCGGGCGCAGGGATGTGTCCGTCTACCTTGCGCACGCTCTCGCTCGCGCGGTGCACGAGGCGGCACTGGCCGCACGCGCGCAGAATGCGAGCGACGTCGGCCGCGCGACGGTCGTCCCGATCCCCGCATCCTCCGCGGCGCATCGTCGGCGCGGTGAAGATGCATGGGAGCGTGTCGTGCGTCAGGCGATGCAGGTGGCTGACCCGCGCGTGGAACTCACCCTCGCACGGAGTCTGCGGCTCACCCGCCAGCCGCGCGATCAGGCGGGTCTCACCGCCCTCGAACGCAGGGCCAACCTCGCCGAAGCACTCGCCTGTGAGGCGCCGCCGGAAGGCCCCGTGATCATCGTCGACGACATCGTCACCACCGGTGCCACACTGGCGGAAGCTGCCCGGGCGCTACGCGTCGCGGGCGTGGACCAGGTGAGGGCTGCAGCCATTGCGGCCACCTCCCGGGGCCGGGAGCGCCGGTAGGCACCACACTGGGGAGGTGTCGCACTCCCGGACGAACGCGCTCTCCGCGGTCGTCATCGCCTCGACGCCTGTCGTGCGGCGTGGCCTCACCGCGATCCTTTCCGATGCGGGCTGGCATGTGGTCGACGACGCGGGAGACATCGACGCTGGGTCGAGCGTCGCAGTCTGGGAGCTGCCAGCGGCGGCCACGCCTGGTGACGTCGCAGGCATGCTCGGCAAGCTAGATGGCACGCCGCTGCTCGTGCTGGTCGCGGCCGCGACGCCGGATGTCCTCGGTGCGCTCGTGTCTGCGGGCGCTCGCGGGGCCGTCGACCGTGACATCGAGGAGATGGCCCTTGTCCAGGCGGCGCGAGCCGTCGCCGATGGCCGCACCGTCGTCAACGCAGGAGCGCGGACGGATGCCGCGGGCTCGCGCCCACCCACCCTCACGCGCCGCGAATCCCAGGTGCTGGCCCTGCTGTGCGCGGGAAGCACCAACCATGAGATCGCTGAGGCATTGGTCATCAGCGACAACACGGTAAAGAACCACGTGCGCCGGCTCTACGAGAAACTCCAGGTGCGGTCGCGCACCGAAGCGGTCGTCCGTGCGGCGCGATGGGGCCTCGTGCGCATCGATGGCGTGGATGCGCTCGCGGGCACCCCTGCCCCCGCCGGGCCGGGATAGGGGGAACCGGCCCGTCTAGGATGACCGGGTGGGCATCATGGACAAGATCCTCCGCGCAGGTGAGGGCAAGACTCTTCGGACCCTCGACAGCATTGCCCGGCAGGTCAACGCAATCGAGGACGACTTCGTCGCGATGAGCGACGAGGAGCTGCGTGCTCTCACGGGGGAATACCGCGCGCGCCTGGAGCAGGGCGAGACGCTCGACGATCTCCTCCCCGAGGCTTTCGCCACCGTCCGTGAGGCCGCTCGGCGCACCCTGGGGCAGCGCCACTACGACGTCCAGCTCATGGGCGGTGCCGCCCTCCACCTCGGCAACATCGCCGAGATGCGCACCGGTGAGGGCAAGACTCTCGTCGCGACGTTGCCCTCCTACCTCAATGCCCTCTCGGGCCAGGGAGTGCACGTCGTCACCGTCAACGACTACCTCGCCGAGCGTGATGCGGAGTGGATGGGGCGCATTCATCGCTTCCTCGGGCTGAACGTCGGAGTGATCCTCGCGCACATGACCCCCGCAGAGCGCCGGGAGGCGTACGCGGCGGACATCACTTACGGAACCAACAACGAATTCGGCTTCGACTACCTCCGCGACAACATGGCGTGGTCGACCACCGAGATGGTGCAGCGCGGCCACAACTTTGCCGTCGTTGATGAGGTCGACTCCATCCTCATCGACGAGGCGCGGACCCCGCTCATCATCAGCGGCCCGGCCGACCAGCCCACCAAGTGGTACGCGGAGTTCGCGCGCATCGCTCGCACGCTGACGATCGATGAGGACTACGAGGTCGACGAGAAGAAGAAGACCATCGGTGTGCTCGAATCCGCCATCGACAAGGTCGAGGACCAGCTGGGCATCGACAACCTCTACGACACCGTCAACACGCCGCTCGTGGGCTTCCTCAACAACGCCGTTCGCGCCAAGGAGCTCTTCAAGCGCGATCGCGACTACGTGATTCTCGACGGCGAGATCCTCATCGTCGATGAGCACACCGGGCGACTCCTCAAGGGTCGGCGCTACAACGAGGGACTGCACCAGGCCATCGAGGCGAAGGAGGGTGTGGAGATCAAGGCGGAGAACCAGACTCTCGCCACGATCACGCTGCAGAACTACTTCCGTCTCTACGACAAGCTCTCGGGCATGACCGGCACGGCCATGACGGAGGCCGCTGAGTTCCACCAGATCTACAAGCTCGGTGTCGTCCCGATCCCGACCAACCGGCCCATGGTCCGCCTCGACGAGCCGGACCTTGTCTTCCGCACCGAGACCGCCAAGTACGCCTGCGTCATCGACGACATCGAGGAGCGGCACCAGGCAGGGCAGCCGGTCCTTATCGGCACGACGAGTGTCGAGAAGAGCGAGACCATCTCGCAGGAACTCAAGAAGCGCGGTGTGCGCCACGAGGTTCTCAACGCCAAGAACCACGAGCGTGAGGCCTCGATCATTGCCGAGGCGGGTCGCGAGGGCGCGGTCACGGTCGCCACCAACATGGCGGGCCGCGGCACGGACATCAGGCTGGGTGGGAACCCGGAGTTCCGGGCCGCTCAGGAGCTCGAACGGCGTGGACTCGACCCGGTGGAGGATCCGGAGAGCTACGAGAAGGCGTGGCCGGAAGCTCTGGCCGCGGCCCAGGAATCCGTGGCGGCTGAGCACGAGGCCGTCATCGCGCTCGGCGGCCTCTATGTCCTCGGCACCGAGCGACACGAGTCGCGGCGTATCGACAATCAGCTTCGTGGCCGCTCGGGACGTCAGGGCGACCCCGGTGAAACTCGGTTCTATCTGTCTCTCGAAGACGACCTCATGCGCCTGTTCAAGGCGGAGATGGTCGATGCCTTCCTGCGGCGATTCAACGTCCCCGACGATGTGCCCATCGAGGCCAAGATGGTCACCAACGCCATCCGGTCCGCGCAGACATCGGTCGAGGCGCAGAACTTCGAGATTCGCAAGGACGTCCTGAAGTACGACGACGTGCTCAACCGGCAGCGTCTGGTGATCTACGACGAGCGCAAGCAGGTGCTCGAGGGTGCCGATATCCACGAGCAGGTCCGTACATTCCTCGATGAGGTCATCGCGGGCTACGTCGCCTCGGCGACCGCCGAGGGCTACCCCGAGGACTGGGATCTCGAGAAGCTCTGGACGGCCCTGAAGCAGCTGTACCCGGTGGGGATCACCGTCGAGGAACTCGAAGAGCAGTCCGGTGCCGGACGGGCCGGACTGTCTTCGGAGTTCCTTGCCGAGGAGCTCACCAATGACATCCACCTCTCCTACGACCGTCGCGAGGCCGAGCTCGGCGAGGAGGTCATGCGCGAGCTCGAGCGTCGAGTGATCCTCTCCGTGCTGGATCGCAAGTGGCGTGAGCACCTCTACGAGATGGACTACCTCCGCGACGGCATCGGCCTGCGTGCCATGGCGCAGCGCGACCCCCTGATCGAGTATCAGCGCGAGGGATACGAGCTCTTCACCGCGATGATGGAGGCGATCAAGGAGGAGACGGTCGGCTTCCTCTTCAACGTGGAGGTGCAGGCTCCTCCTGCGGTGAGCGAGGAGGCGGCTCAGGCTGCCGCGGTCGTCACGGAGGCACCGGCGTCTGCTGCGGTGCAGGCGATCGCGGCTGCGGCCAAGTCCGCACCGTCGGTCACGGCCAAGGGCCTTGGCCCAGCGCGGCCGCAGGTGCTGGAGTATTCCGCGCCCTCCGCGGATGGCGGAGTCTCGCGCGAGACCCTGTTGGCGGACGGCGAGGAGATCGAGGTCGACCCCAATGCCGGTCGGGCGGAGCGCCGCCGCGCGGAGCGGGCGAAGCGCAAGCGCAAGTGAGAGGTCGCCCATGAGCGAGTGGCTCGCGCCGGACCGGCCCGTCTTCGTGGGTGGCACGGGGCGAAGCGGCACCACTATCGCGGGACGGCTGCTCGGCCGCCATCGGGACCTGCGCGCGACGAATCCCCGTGAGTTGCGCTTCATCGCGTCTCGGGGAGGCGTTGCTGACGCCTATGCGGGCGAGGTGACGCCGCAGCAGGTGGTGGACGCCCTCTGGGAGCACTGGTACGTGCGCGTCAAGCCCTCGGGAGCGCGCTCCGGTCTCTTCCGTCGCCTCGATGAGCAGCAGATGCGTGCCGCCTGCGATGCATACGTCGCCGGGTTCGCCGAGGATCCTGCGCGTGCGTCACGCCACTTCGCCGAGTCGGTCGTCTCCTCGGGCAAGTGGGCCGACGCCCAGTCTCGCGGTGAGGGAAAGTCCCGCTGGGTCGACACGACCCCGGCCAACGCCCGCGCGGCCGATCGGGTCCTCGCGCTCTTCCCTGACGGCGTAGTCGTGCACATGATGCGTGACGGCCGCGATGTGGCCGCATCCTTCGTCTCCAAGCCGTTCGGTCCGACCGATGTCTTCATGGCGCTCGAAGAGTGGCGGGAGCGCATGATCGATGCGCACCGCGCCGAGCAGGCATGCCCGCCCGGCAGGTTCCTCCGGGTCGATCTGCACGAACTCACCGTCACGGACCGCGAGACCACTCTGGCCGCGCTCCTCGGCGGGATCGGCGTAGAGCCAGACCGGCGTCTTTCGCAGTGGTTCGATGCCAACGTCCTGCCCCAGCAGGCGCACATCGGCAGGTGGCGTCGTGACTACGACGACGCGACCGCGGCGCGCATCGATGCTCGCTACGAGGAGATCGTTGCGGAGTTCGACGCGACCGGAGTGCCCTACCCGCACTCCTAGGTCATGGCTGGCGGATCCTGACGACCCAGGAGCCACCAGGCGAGGGCTGCGGCGCCGGCTGAGGCGATGCCGCCAAGCAGTCCCCACCATGTCGAGGACAGCAGTATCGCCAGCCCTGCGCCGATGACGGCGTAGGCGACGGCGACCACGCGTGCTCCCCGGCGCCTCAGGACGAGCGACGCGGGCCGTGTGAGTGCCAGGACGACGATGAAGGCCAGGGTCGCGATGGCGGCGATGGGGCCGAAGAAGAACACCGCGGTCTGCAGGGTCGCGATCCCGGTGCCCTCATCGGGCGTTGAGGCCCCGGTGGCGAACACCGCGAGGACGACCCCGACAAGGATGGCCGCCACCCCGAACGCCGCGATCCGGAGCAGGGCCGCACCCGCCTGGGCGTTCATGCCGGTGCTCCGACGCCGAGCGCGGTGCGCAGACCCTCGATGATGCGCGTGCGCAAGAGCGAACCACGTGCGGCGAAGTCGCGCTGATGCTCGACGTACTCCGCTCGACCTTCGGCGGTCTCGATGGTGATGGGCGAGTAACCCAGCTCCCGGAAGTCGTACGGGGATGCCCGCATATCCACCGCGCGCACCTCACGGGCGAGTGCGAAGCAGTCCGCCGTGAGATCCGCACTGATCGCGGGGTAGGCGCGAAAGCACCACTTGTAGAGGTCCATCGTCGCGTGGAGGCATCCCGGCTGCTCAAGTGCTGCCTGGGTCGCACGGGTGGGCTCGACGATGTTGAGCGGGCGCGCCTGAGATGTGTAGAAGCGGAAGGCATCGAAGTGGGTGCAGCGCAGCGGAGACGACTCCACCACCTGCGAGATGGTCTCCGGAGTGAGGCGCAGCGGCCATGCCGAGTGGCGAATTTCGTCAGGGGATTGGCGATAGACCATGGCCCACTCGTGCCGACCGAAGCACCCGAGGGACGGCGGTCGCGCTGCCGTCGATTCGAGCAGGTGAAGGGTCGACTCGAGTACGTCGACGGGCAGATGAGCGGGGTCCACGTGCGCGCCGACATCGTCGACCAGATAGCCGCGGAGGTCGTGGAAGCCAGCGACGTCACCGGTGAGGAGCACTCCCGCACCGGGATGCCAACGGGCCAGCTGTCCGGGTCGCCAGGAGTAGTAGTCGAAGAGGAAGTCATCGACGGGGTGGCTCTCACCTCGGCGGCGGCGCTCGAGTCGGGGCTCGATCCAGGGGGCGACGCGCTCAGCATGTGCGGCCGCGCGCTCGCGCCACTCGGGCTCGGTGAGACGGGTATGGATGTTCATCGCAGGACTAGGTGACCGCGATGAGTCCCATGTCAGCGCAGCCGCGCTCGAGTGCGTCGAGTCCGAAGGCATCGACAGGTCCGTGCGCTCCGGGAGCGACGGACTGCGTGGCGGACATGGCCGCCCCCCAGGCCAGCAACTCTGCGGTGAGGTCGTACGGGGACGGGCCCTCCAGACGCACCGACGTGAGAGGTCGTCCCACCGCATCGAAGGCCTCTGCCTGCACCACGGTGCGTGCGGCTGCTCGGCTCGCGGCATCGGGACCCTCGCCCGTGGTGCGCCCCAGCCGCTGGCGCAGGGCGCGCATGGCCCGATCGCCCGCGCCGGGCACCGCGGCGACTGCGCCGAGGGCGGTGCCGGCGTACGCCGCAGCCGGGGTCCACTTGCCCGCCCAGCCGAGCCACACCTCGATGTCGGATACGTCGGGATCGGTGAGGGGGAGCGCCAGATGCTCCGAACCGGCGACGGGGAGACCCTTCCACACCCGGCCCCGACCCAGGTCGAATGCGCGCGTGCGGCCGCCGGAGGAACGACGCTCGACGACCGTGCCGCCGCGGCGGGCGTAACTGGGGGCGAGCAGCACCCCTGCCGCGCTTGCCCGAGTGCCGGAGCTGATGCCGAACGACCCCTCGATGAAGTAGCCGATATCGAGCCGCGTCGCGGGGCGACCGGCGCGCCGGCATCGGCGCAGCGCGAGTGCTCCGGCGAGGTTGCCCGGCACGTAGTCATAACCGAAGGCCGTGATGAGTCGGGCGCCGCTGGCAGCAGCACGCGGACCGAAGTCCTCGAAGACGCGTCGGATGAAGGGAGGCTCGCCCGTGGAGTCGAGGTACGCCGCGCCCGCGTCGACGGCGGCTGCCACCGCGGCGTCGCCCCACTCGACGAAGGGCCCCACGGTGGAGACCAGGACGTCATCGGAGGATTCGATGAGTCGTCGCACCGATGCGGGGTCGCCCGCGTCGGCGATGGCGATGCTCGGCTCGGTGGCCGGGCGGGGTGCGAGGGGTGCGAGGCGGTCGGCAAGCCGCGCGACGGCGTCATGGCGTCGCCCTGCGAGCACGGGGGCGAGGCCCGCGCGCACCATGGCCTCAGCGGTGAGGCGGCCGGTGTAGCCGGTGGCTCCAAGCAGGATGATGCGCACGGACATCACGCTAGCCTGCGCCGGTGGAGTATGCGAGAGCCGCTCAGGAGCCGGGCACGCGACTGTGGCATCCCTTCGCCGACATGGCTGCGGTGTCGGCCTTGGGCGAACTCGT